>CP064957.1:1088345-1451127 GCA_016699045.1 bacterium | reverse complement strand
TGAAACAAGTGCCACAATTACAAAAAATTTGCGCGGTATACCAATAAACCAAAACAGCATTAATCCTGAAAACAAAACAATAAGCGCCGTGCCAAGATCAGGCTGGCGAGAAATTAAGATAAAACTCAGGAACAAAATTGAAAGCGGATACCAGAACTGCTGCATCATATACCGCTGCCCATCATCGCGTGCGACATTGTTAAATTCAGTAAAACAGTATGCCACAAATAAGGGAAATACTAGCTTTGCAAGCTCTGAAGGCTGAAAGCGGAAAAGATAGAGCGATATCCAACGCTGTGCACCCATACCTACCCAACCACCAACAACGGTGTACATCAGCAATAATAAAATCCCAAAATAAGCAAAATAACCAACCTGTAGTATTTTACGCAAATCAGCCAAGCACATGCCTGCGTAAATAACAAGACCAGAAATCACCCCAAAAAACTGCTTTTTAAAAAATGGTGAAAAAGGTTTTTCAACTTGGTACGTCGAACTGAAAACAAACAAAAGACCTATTCCTAATAGTACCACTGTCACGATAAAATTAATCCAATCAAAATGTCGCATAGAACGTTTATCAAACATACTCTCTCGATTACTCTTTTTTTAAGACCCACTACTTGTTCATCAGCTTTTCTTAGTATATCCTTGCACTAGAACAATTTAAAGGACTTACGACATGATCCCTCGCAAGCTGACACTCAAAAACTTTTTATGCTACGGCGATACCGCCGAGGAAATTGATTTTAAAGATTATTCCCTCATTTGTCTTTCAGGCAAAAATGGGTATGGCAAATCTGCCTTGCTAGACGCCATGACCTGGGCAATTTGGGGGCAAGCACGCAAAGTCGCCGGCGCTATTAAAGCCGATGATGGTTTGTTACGCTTGGGCCAAAGCCGTATGATGGTCAGTTTTGAATTTGAATTGGACAACAAACGCTATCACGTACGCCGTGAATTTGCCAAAACCTATGGCAAGCCGTACACCGCACTCGACTTTGAAGTTTTTGAAGAACGTACGCAACGCTTTGTTTCGTTAACCGACAAAACAATTAAACAAACACAAGACAAAATTGATACGACTATCGGCCTCGATTTTGATACTTTTTTGAACTCAGCATTTTTACGCCAAAATCAGTCGAATGAATTTTCAAAAAAAACACCCAAAGAACGCAAACAAATTTTAGCCAATATTCTTGGCTTAAGTAAATACGATGTTTTACAACAAGCGGCACTAGAAAAGGCAAAAAAATTAAACGACGACGTTAAATTTATTCAGAAAATTCAGACTCAAAATATTCAAGAACTTGAACAAAAACCCACTATTGAACAAACAACTCTCGATACCAAAAAAAATCTCGTCACGCTCACCAGTGAACTCGAGCACCAAGGCAAGCAACTGGGCACGCTCCAACAACAGGAACAATTGTTACTTGATCAACAGCGCCACTACAACTTTTTACAACAACAAAAAGAAACGCTCGATAAAAAAACAATTCAAAAAAAAACATCCCTTCTTGAACTAAAAGCCGCTTGGCAACAGGTGCATCGCAATGCGCTCCACCTTCCCGATATCCAAAAATTAGAAACAGAAAAGCAACGCTTGCGCGATCAAGAAAAGATCTTTATTGTTCAACAACAAGCTGCGTTGAATTTGCATGAAATCATTTTGCATAAAAAAGAGCACTATCAAAAGACGGCGCTGACATGGCAACAAGAACAAGAAAAAACCTTACAAAACCTACGACGCACCCACGAGCAAGCCGAGCTTGAAAAAAAACATATCACCACACAACTGACACTCAAGCAACAAGAAGCTCTTGATAAAAAAGTAAGCCTGGAACAAACAACGAAACAAATCGTACTTTACACAGAAAAACTGACTACCAAGCAAACGTTTATTAAAGATTTTCAGGCGCTTAAATCTCAATTTGATAAACGTCGCACGTTTTATAACACGCTTATTCAGCAAGGCAATTACGCTAAAAATACCATCACAGACCTTGATCATAAAAAAAAGGCCGTCGATGATACCACCAGCCCGTCCTGCCCACTGTGTTTACAAATTTTAACCGCCAAACGTAAACAGTTTTTAAGCCTGCAATTTAGTAAAGAAGATGATTTCTTGAAACATCGACTTACCCGCATTTCAAGTATTATCCAAAAGCTTAAACAGCTCTTGCTCACACAGCATGAACAGGTACAGCACGCGACAGCACAATCTGAGCAATTTACTCAGCTACAAGCGCAATACGACGAACTCGTAAAAAAAGAAACACAACTTATCAACGAATGTACGACTCTCAATCAAGCACTCGCACAGCTTCAGCAACAACAAATAAAGCAAGAAGAAGAATGTGCCAAACTATCCCAAACGTATCAAGAACAAGAAAAAGCCTTTGGCAGCAACAACCCTCAAGCAAAAGAACTTGAACGCTTAGCACAAGAAATCAAAAAATTAAGTCTTGAAAAAGAGCAAACAGCTCTTGACCAAAATGCGTATGCCCAGCTTCAGGATGCGCTCAAAAAAATTGAAGCAGCCTGCCAGCAAATACAAGCTACACAGCACGAACTCGGCAAACAAGAAGGACGCAAGGAACGAATTATAAACCTGTGTCGAGAGCTCAAAGAAGACAACCAACAGATGACGACGCTTACACAACACCTCAAGCAACTTGCCTTTAATCCACAAACAGCACTGGCAACCAGTACTGCGATTGCTAGATTAACACAACAAATAGCCAATCTTTCTCACGAAAAAGAAAAATTCCTTCAATCTCTTGGTCGTTTAGAAAATGAGTTGAGCAGACTTGAAAAGGTCAAAAAAGAACACTTCGAAAGCATTTTACAATTACAAAAACTTGAAGACGAGCGAGATGACTATCAAACCATCGCGCAGGCATTTAGCAAAAATGGGATTCAAGCACTTCTGATCGAAGAAGCTATTCCTGAAATTGAAGAGGAAGCAAACAACATTCTTGGACAGCTAACCAATAATCAATCACAAATTTTCATAGAATCTTTGCATGATTTAAAAAGTGGCGGGGTTAAAGAAACACTCGTCATAAAAATTTCTGATGCGGTTGGCATGCGACCGTACGAAATGTTTTCGGGCGGGGAAGCTTTTCGGATCGATTTTGCTTTGCGCATCGCCATTTCAAAATTGCTCGCACGTCGTGCCGGAACCGCGCTTCAAACTCTGATTATCGACGAAGGCTTTGGATCGCAGGACGACGAAGGCCTAGCACGCTTGATGAATGCCATTCACGCCATTCAACATGACTTTTCACGCATTATCATTGTTTCACATCTACCAGAATTTAAAGATAATTTTCCCGTTCATTTCATTGTGGAAAAAGGACCAAGCGGTTCTCATGTTCACATTGAAGAACGAGGCTAGCTGGCGACACAGCTCCTCTCTTTTTTTGAACAATTGATTTTAAGAAATCAATAAAGTTAGGCTCTCACTTAAAGACCTAAAAATCAAAAAAGGAGATTTTATATGCTACTTTCACTCTTGGGAAAACCACTCGAAAGTATTTCAGAAGGAGCGCAAGGCACCGTTGGCGGAGTTTTCAAATCAATTTATACCATGATTTTGGGAGCACTCATTCTTAAAGCTCTTGTAGCAATAGCAATTGTTGCAGCTCTTGGCGGCGTTATTTATTGGATTTTCAAAGGCAATAATAACCATAAACGCAAGAAATAAAAAAGAGGGGTAGCAATCAGAATCGATACGCTGCCCCCCCCAAAAGAAAATAGGAGTAATAAAACCAGCTTATCAATGGCTAAGAACCCTGTCAAAAGCTGGGCTTAAAAGAGCAGAATTCCCTTATTTTTAAAGGATTTAAGCCGTGAAAATGATAAACTCACAACTATTTTTTAAGGCATTGTTGCTACTCACCGCCAACTGGGCAGGAATCTTCTTAGCACACCAACTCATTGCTCAAACACCGCCTACCCTCCACAAAGAGATTGTTTTTGGGCAATCTGGCACATTTTCTGGTTCTTTGGGGCTTTATGGAACCAGCATAAAAAAAGCCATCACACTTTGTTTTCATGCGACCAATGAGCGAGGAGGGGTAAACGGCAACCAACTGCGCCTTGAAAGCCTGGACGATAACGGCGACCCTCAACAAACTGCCCATAACGTTGCATTGCTCTGCAATCAGGGAATTTCTATGTTTTTAGGCTCAATGGGTATGCGCAGCATTTTAAAACTTTTACCTCAAATTGAAGCACGTGATATCGCTTTATTTTTCCCCTGGGGCAGCGATGAACTCCTGCGAAATCAAAATCTTAGCAGCGTTATTAACGGCCCAGGCCTTTTGGAACCACAAATCAAAGCGCTCGTCGATCATATCGTCAACAATCTTAAGCAAAAAAAGATTGCCATTTTTTATGCTGATGATGATTTTTCAACCAGCGCCAAAGATGATTTAGTTGCGTTACTTAACAAAAATGGCCTTACAGCTGTCTCTACGTCCTCATACAACCGCTTTACTATGAACATTGTTGCCGCGGCAAATCAACTCATAAAATCTGATCCTAAAGTAGTTATTTGTCTTGCAACCAGCATGCCAACCGTTCGCTTAATTAATCATTTTTTCGAATGTGGACACTACGCAACAAAATTTTTTGGTATTGATTCAACGTTATTTGTCGGCAACATTTTACGATCAAAAGGCGTTGATTTTTATTATACGTCAGCCATACCAGACCCAGTCACCAGCCAAATACGCATCGCGCAACAATACCGCGAAGATTTAAAAAAATACCTACCAAACGAAACCCCAAATATTCTTTCGTTTACGTACTATCTCAGCGCAGCAATCATCGTGGAAGCACTCAAAAAAATAGATGGGCCAGTCACCAAAGAAAAAATCATAAGTCAGATCGAAACCATGCATGATTATAATTGCGGCGGCTTTATCGTGAATTTTGATCCCACCACACGCCACGCTTATGGATCTACTATTACGTTGATAAAAGGATAAATTATGCTTAAATCACTAATTGCAAAAACACGTTATGCAAAGTTACAACTGATTTCAACCGTACTGGTTGCCCTGTACATATTTTTTATTATTTTACTGCAATACCGCCAACCCTTTTATCCAGAACCAATACCAACATTGCTTGAAGTAAGCCCTGAAGCAAAACAGCTTGCTTCACACATCGAAACCGGCATCCATATCAATAACTTTCAAGAATTTTCGTTCACCAAAAACAAATTTATTATGGACGCCATAATCTGGTTCAAATTTCAAAAAACAACTGAAGCACTAGCAACCATTCAACGTTTTACTATCAAAAATGCTGAGCTTCTTGCAAGCGACAAATTTATCATGCTTTCAGAACCAATCATAAAACTAATGGGCGATGATGTGCTCGTTTGCTTTAATATTTATACTAAATTCATGGCTAATGTTGATTACACCGGCTTTCCTATCAGCGACCACCGGCTCAATATCGTTTTAGAAAATCGCTCAGTTACGGCACAAGAAATGTTTTTTGAATCATCCCCAGAAAACATAACACTTTCTGATGAAATTTTAGTAACCAACTGGGAACCACGCACAAAACATACGGTTACCGGCTTTACACAAGCAATGCTTAAAGCGGCTGATGAAGATATGACTATCAACTACCCTTCTGTTGTTTTTTCTATCGATTTCAAAAGCATTGGTGGTCGCGATATCGTTTCTTTATACTTTCCGCTTTTTGTTATCTTTTTTATTGGGCTGCTCGCACTCACACTTTCAGTTACCAACTCAACACGCTTGGGCATTATTGCTTCTTCACTGCCAATTTTGGTGCTTTTTAGAATGGTAATCGACACCACATCCCCACCAATCGGCAATGCAACCCACATAGATTTTATTTTTTATGCAATCATTTTTTTATCGTTACTCATCCTATTTTTTCAAACATACGTTATGCTTGAGCTCCAACGCATTAAAGACGTAGAACCCGGCGAAACAACAGAAGCGGCCATGGACTGGTTAGAAAAAATGAATAATCGTGCCTTTTTTAGCATCCTATTTTTACTCATATTTTTTGTAACTTACAACTATTTTAGATAGTGATTAATACCATGCATCAACATGATCCAAACTTCCAAGCCAACCACCATACGCCGGCATAAAATACTTTCTGCTTTGTGCAGCAAGTACGCGAAAAAATGGATGACTCTCATCAACGACTTTGTTATCAAAAAATTGATACGGTAAAGTTACTTTAAAAATAAGATGCTTATCGGGAGAATAGGTAATAATAAATGTATCCCGCGTTACTTCTCCGCAATTTGCTTTGTGAATACCATTGGGATCGAAAAGAAAAATATCTCCCGCTTTGCCCAATGCTTTAAAAACAACCGGAGCTTTACCGGTTAATTTTTCGTAATAATCAATACCACTTTGGCCACAACCGTACGTTTCATACGCATGCGAAATTTCGTGAGAACCAAGAACATACGACAAATGGCGCGACCGCTCTTCAACGTCACCCAGCAAAATCATCATTTTTAACCGACTGCCAGATTTATCGTGATGCCACGTAAAAAAATTAACGTCTTTGCCACCAGGCATATAGTGCGTAGCCCATCCTTTAGTGATATACCCAACTTTACCAAGATACGTATTGATAATCGAACAAACTTCTGAGCTACAACAAACGTCAACCAAGGTCGTTGATAAAGCAAAAGGATTATTGGAATGATACACATTGGTTTCAGGACAATAATACTCATCACGTCTGTTTTCAACATTAATCCCTCGCGCACGCTGATCGTCCATTGAATCTACAAATTTTTGAAAATCTTTTTGCATGCTCGCCAAGTCGCTCGCACTCACCAATCCAGAAATACGAACAATGCCATTTTTGCTTAATTCTTCAACATAGCCAGCCCCCAACTCACTCAAACGCTGGTCGCAAAATCCTGGCTCAGGCAAGCGCTGATAAAGTTCACGAATATTATGCAAAAAAGGTCGGCTTGCTCCTTCCAAAAGCTTGGTATCACACAAACCATAACTCATGAGCAAAGCAACAAGCCGATAATCTTGATTATCAACCGCGCATTTAAAAAGTAATGGATCTAAAGGATGATTGTTTACCCGGCTTTCCTCAAGTAACGTTTTCGCTCCATCATAGTTACCTTGCACAACAGCATTCATTAAATCATCAGCCTGAACTTTGTTAAAACAAAAAAGCAGAATGAACAACGATGAAGTACCTAAAAAAAATTTGATTTGCTCTTTCATAAACTACCCTCGTATAATATTTTTTTATACCAAGCCACTCCCTTGCCACCTTGACAAACATCTATCATTTTAATTAACTATTTTAAGATTGCTATGTATTTTTTAAATTTTTAAAAACGCGATAAATAAGAGAAGGAGAGTTAAAACACACAATGTTTCTGCTCAATCAAGAAAAAGGAAAAAACGATAATCATAAGGGAGAAAAGGATTATGAATATAAAAAAAATTTTAGCATTATCGCTTGCTTTTGTTATTACACAAGCTGATCTTAATGCTTCTTCTGACATTAACACAGCCGACACCACTCGGCTCGCTGGATCGCCTCAAATATTTAACAACGATGTTCAAATTGGCCAAAACGCCACTAATAAACGACGCAATTTCGAAGTTACCAAAAATACCTATTTGCGCGAAGATTTTGTCCTTGGTTCAGGCGCTAATAGTGGTGCCAACGGCCAACCAAATGAAGGCGTTAATGAACGACATTTAATATTTGATTTTAATCCATCAACACAACTTTTATGCATAGAATTTTTCAATTCAGGAGCTGCTCAACCAGGCGCTATGATTAGCGAATTGTTTTTTACCGGCAATGCGCAATCTGGCAACACAATCGAACCAGTTATGACATATGTAAGCGAAATATTTATTAACAACGGTACTAATGTCAGCGCATCTAATTGGTTTGGTAATTACAATTCTATTGACCAATTTACTGGCGAATCCCCTAATAGTGGCGCCAACCTCAACAATCTTAGCTTCAGTCAACATCTTCCAGCAAGCCCAACCAACAACAAAATCTATGTGGGCCTTTATCAGTGCAACGACAAAAAATTTTACGCTCAATATCCAAGCACTTTTGACTACTCATTTAACAAAGGTACTCTCTTTGTTCACATCAAAAGCGCAAATGTTAAAAACATAACCGTTGTTGACCTGCCAAACACAAAATTCAAAAGCCTTTCACAAGCGCTACGAAATTATATGCACATATGCCTTGAAGAAAAGTGGATATTTCAAGTATGGAGAGTAGGTGAAGTTATTGCTAATAACGCAACAACTAAAACAAACTTAGAAAGCTTAGCAAGCTTAGTTGACCCAGAAAACGTTCCAGCTGACACTAACTATCAAAATTTATGCACACAAGTTACTAACATCTGGTCAAATTTATTTAACATACTTTAATCACCTCGAATCCTTACTAACAACTCAAAAAAATGGGACATGTCGTTACTTATGCCGTGTCTCATTTTTGATCTCATTGCCAACAAGAAAAGTTAATCCGATGCTTGAGCTTTTTAAAAAAGAGCCCTCCGTGTCCTATTTTTCATAAAACACCACATCTCTTGAAAAATTTTATTATCATGTTCTCTTGACAAAGCGCTATCGTTTTAATTAACTTTTTCTAAATGTTGTCATAGTTTTTTTATAAAATTGACAAAAAAGGGAGGAACATACACCAAAGACAAAAACATTGTCTGTTCAGTTGTACATACGTAGTCACAGAGTTCGTAATAAAAAGGAAGAAGATCACTATGAATATGAAGAATATTTTAGCACTTGCACTTGCGTTTTGTGCTTCGCAATCAGGCTTACAAGCTGATTCCGCTCGCTTGATCAATACCGTTGATAACCCACGTAAATTATTTACCAAACACGTTCAAGTTGGACAAAGCGATGAAGACGCCCTCAGAAAAAACTTAGAAGTTACGAATAAAACCTTTTGCCGTAAAGGCGTAGTAATAGGCTCTGGCGGACAACCCGTCAACGATGAAGGCACTCTTGGCGCTGGCCCACGCGAAGAAATTTTTAATCTTCCATTTAACCCATCAACACAATTATTGTGCCTAGAATTCAACCAAGCTGGCCAAGATGGCGAAGGTGCTTACATAACTGAAGTAGTTTATTGCGGTCATGCTACAAGCGTAAGCAATGAATTTAGCGATAATAACATTCCAGTTATTTCCTTCACGCGTAAAATCGTAGTCAACAACGGTTATGATTTTGATGCAAGTGATCGCTGGGGCAGCATGAGAACCGTTAACACGGCAACAGGCGATGATGAACTTTGTGGTTTTCCTGGCGCAGGGCTTAACGATCTTGTTTTTACTTCCCTCCCTGTTCCAACCGTTACGAATCCAAATCCTAACCCAACCAACAAAAAAGTTTATCTTGGTCTTTACACGTGGGATCAAAAAGAATTCTATCTTCAAAACTATCCATTCATATTCCAAAATGGCGGCGAAATATTTATCAACATCAAGAGCTGCAATCTTTACAGCGTAAGTGTTATTGACCTTCCAAATGAAAACTTCAACTCATTCCAAGCAATTTTGCAAAACAAAATTTTGGAAGTACTTTCAGGCTATTCAATTTTCCAAATTTGGGCACTTGCAGATCAAATCGTAGCAAATGAATATGCTGCAACCTTAACCAATTTACTTCTTGTAAACACTGAAGAATCAATTGCAGAAGCATGCGCTTATATTCAAAACCTCGCTTGCAACTTATTTGGATGCGCTTAAATAAGCACACTATCAAACACACGCAGTATTTTGAAAATACGTTGGGGCAGGTACTTAAGTGCCTGCCCCTATTTGCTAAAAGGAACCATAATGAAAAATTTATTATCAAAGATCATGCTTTTAGGCATAATCACTCTTACCCCGCAAGTATCTGCACAAGTATCTAACCAATATCCAGGACTAGCACCAACAGATCGTCAAATCATCAACAATAATCTTCAAGTTGGTAAAATTGACGATAAAGTTCAGGATCAGAAAGATTTATGCGTAACACGTCAAACCTTTCTGCGTGGCAATCTTGTCATCGGAGAAGGGGGCAATTTTACTGATCGCAAAGAAACAGTCAGAGCTCATGGCTGCAACAAAACTTTTGGGAGCTATTGCTTCAATCCCAACACACAACTTTTGTGCATAGAATTTAATGAACGCGACTGCAACAGCAATGGTGTCTGGATTGATCTGATTTACTCGGGCGGCACACATCCACAAGAATGTGATTACATCAAGCCTCTTTCAGCAACCTACGACAAGCTTTTTATCTGCAGCTACAGACTTTGCAACAGTAATTTTTGGGGAGATATCCGCGTTTTGGACGATAAATATGGCTCAACATGCGATATTCCAAATGGCGCCAATATTACAAATTTTGACCTCATCAGTGATCAATACCCTTACATCGACAATGCTTGCGTAGAAAGCACCAAGGTATACGTTGGGCTTTTTGATAACGACGAAGATGACGAATATTTTTATCTTCAAAAATACTGCCATATCTTTGGTGATGGCTGCCTCTTCGTTGAAGCTACATCGGCCAACATCAAAAACATCACCGTTGTAGATATCCCACAAGATTATTTTGATATAAATTGTAACTTACAAAACAAAATTGTATCTGTTGTAAATGACCAATGCCACCATAATGTTTTCCAAATATTTGGCGTTGCACATTACATTAGAACTGCGCCTGGCGAAGTTGAAGGAACCACCATCGAAGACGAACTCAACGCAATTCTTGAGTCAGAAGAATGCGAAGAAGAAGAAGAATGTGACGAAGCTTGTGAAGAAGTTCGCGAAAGAATTTATAATATTTGGTCTAATCTTTATCGTTGTGAAAATTAAATCTTAGCTTTATAAAAAAGGACCCACTTTTTAGGTGGGTCCTTTTTTATAGTACACATTCTCTTTATTTCTTAGAAACCTTAGGCTTCTTGGCAGTCTTCTTTGACTTTTTCTTAGGCGCAGCTTTGCGTGTTCTAAACGGCGACTCAGTTAACGCATGTTTTAACACATCGTCAATCGTGGTTGCATACACAATCGTAAGCCGCGAATCAAGCTCACTTTTAAACTCTTGAACATCTTTTTCATTAGCTTTTGGCACAATAACCGTCATTTTATCAAAACGTATTGCCGCTAAGAGTTTTTCTTTAAGTCCACCAATTGCCAAGACACGTCCATTAAGCGTCGCTTCACCCGTCATAGCCACATCTGCCTTTACCGGAATTTTGGTCAATGCAGAAATTAAGCCGGTCGCCATAGTCACCCCTGCCGATGGACCATCTTTTGGAATAGCGCCTTCAGGAATGTGAATATGAATATCAACGTCAGCATAAAAATTATCTTTCAAACCAAACTCTTTGGCACGAGAACGGGTGTAGCTCATGGCAGCCTGGGCGGACTCTTGCATAACTTCACCAAGCTGGCCGGTAAGCGTTAAAGCGCCTTTGCCCGGCAAAATGGTTACTTCTATTTCAAGAACATCGCCACCAACTTCAGTCCACGCAAGCCCGGTAACCAAGCCAACCGCATTTTCTGCTTTGTTGTCTGGTCGACGGAATGGCGGCGAGCCAAACCATTTTTCAATAATTTCATCAGTAACATCAACCGACGTGCATTTTTTGTTGCTCAACATTTCTTGAATACACTTACGCGCCACTTTGGCTAACGCACGTTCAAGCTGCCGAACGCCCGCTTCCTTGGTATACTCATCGATCAACTTGATCAGCACCTTATCTGGCATATTGACGTTGGCACTTTGAAGCGCATGCTCTTTCAACACTTTTGGCATCAAGAACTTTTTCGCAATAGAAATCTTTTCTTCAAGCGTATAGCCAGAAAGATTAATCATTTCCATACGATCAAGCAACGGATATGGAATGTTGTCAGCCACGTTGGCAGTCGTAATAAACATTACTTTAGACAAGTCATAGCCAACTTCCAAAAAGTTGTCAGAAAAGTCTTTGTTTTGTTCTGGGTCCAAAACTTCAAGCAATGCCGATGCTGGGTCGCCTCTAAAATCCATAGCCATTTTGTCAATTTCGTCGAGCAAAATGATCGGATTAATAACGCCAGCCTTTTTCATAACTTGAATAATTTTTCCTGGCATTGCGCCAATGTAGGTCCGGCGATGACCACGAATTTCTGCTTCGTCACGCATACCACCCAACGAAATGCGAACCATTTTGCGGCCAAGCGCATCGGCAATTGATTGGGCAAGGGATGTCTTCCCTACGCCCGGAGGACCCGCTAAACACAAAATAGGTGCACGCTTGAGCAAATCTTTAGCAAACTTACGAGCCGCCAAAAATTCAATAACACGCTCTTTAGGTTTTTTCATACTCGCGTGGGACGCATTAAGAATCGTTTCAGCTTGTTTTAGGCTGACAGTATCTTTTGTACCTTTGTGCCACGGCAATTCAATAAGCCAGTCAACATAATTTCTACTAACCGATGCCTCTGGCGAGGTTGGCTGCATTTGTTCTAAACGCTTAAGCTCTGCTTCAACTTTTTCCATAGCTTCTGCAGGCAGCTTGCATTTATTGGCTCGCTTGCGCAGGTCAGCAATCTCAAATTGATAGTCTTCGCGACCAAGCTCACGCTGAATAGCACGCATTTGTTCCGTCAGATAGTAATCACGCTGATGTTTTTCAACCTGGCTCTGCACACGTTTACGAATATTTTTTTCAGCTTTAAGAATCTCAAGCTCATTTCTCAATAAAACAGCCAAGCGCAAAGCACGTTCTTTAATATCAATAGTTTCTAAAATTTGTTGGCGTTCATAAAAATCAAGATGCATATGCACCGCAATGGTATCAGCCAAATAATCCAAGTCCTGTGGCCCTTTAAAAAGCCCCAAAACATCGGTAGACATTTTTTCATTTAAATTGACGTATTCTTTAAATAATTCATAAAGGTTACGCCACAATGCCGTATTGTCAGGAGACTCTTCTACAGGAATCGGAATTAAATCTTCCGCCAAAACGCTTAAGTACTCTTCAGAAGATGTTACTTCAACAATGTGCGAACGAGCCAAGCCTTCAACCAAAATTTTGAGAGTACCATTAGCCATGCGAGCAACTTGTAAAATATGAGCACGCGTCCCATAATCAAACAAATCTTCCCGAATTGGTTTGTCGACATCTGAAGATCGCTGAGCTGTCACAAAAACTTGCTTATTACCGGCCATAGCCGCATCAACAGCTTTGATCGAAAAATCACGACCAACAACAACGGGTATTATACTTTTGGGCAATGCGACAAGATTACGTAAAGGCAAAACAGGCAAAACAACCTGACTACCCTTTTCATAGCCCTGTTCTATTCCATGATTATCAGGTTTCTTCATGTTTTATTCTTATCAAATTTAGTAGTTTTAGTAATCAACATACGTTCTAAATACGCTCGAGCCTTATGATTTTACAACAATAACATACGCTTGTAAATACGCCACAAAAACGACTAAATCAATCAAAAAGCAAAAACTCCACTCACCAAAAAACCAGCAAAATAGCAGAATACTATTCTATTTGTAACGAGCGAGTCATCAGGGGCCAAAAATCAATCACACTCAACTTAATTCATTAAGTTTGCTAATTGACTTTCTACCTGAGAACTTTATACTGAAAAATAGCAGAAAATACAGGACTTACAGGCCCTTTTATTTAATTTCGCTACCCAAATGATGAAGTTTGATAAGTACCGCGAGTTTAACAAAGATCTTGTTGTGACCACCGGCACATATACACACACATTTTCACCTCACCAACCTCACTTAAACACGCCGCTACACAACACAAATGCGCACTCGCCTTGTATCTTTTTCTCTGCATTATTTTTAATCATAAAAAATTTTTATAAATTTTATTTTTATTTTTTGTTAAGTCAGGTATCTTGTTGTTCTCCGTTTTTCTTAACAGATAGAAAAAACAGGCATTACCAAATTGTTACCACTAATCACTTTTTTATGGAGTAATCATGCAAGAAAAGTTTTCAGGCAAGTTATATAAATTATGGGGCATTAAACGAGAATTCATGCTCAAGATTTTGCTCCTATCTGCAACGTACTTTTTTTTAATGGCCTGTCACGTTATTTGGAAACCACTGAAATACTCGCTATTTGGAAAAATAGTTGGTACAAGCTCGGTTCCCTTCGCTAAAATTTCTGCCCTTCTTTTCTTGATTCCACTCATCCTTCTCTACTCAAAACTTGTCGACTGGCTCAGACGCCACCATCTTCTCTACTTTTTTACCATCACACACGGCCTTGGCGGCTTGTTTTTTTTCTACTTCATTTCTCATCCAGTTTACGGCATTGGCAATACCGACACCGGCCCAAGTCGCTACATCGGCTGGCTTTTCTATTTCTTTATGGAAAGCTTCGATGCCTTTCTTTCAACAACCTTTTGGTCATTTGCCGACTCGGTAAACAATGCTAACGATGCTAAATATTATTATGGCTTTTTTGTTTCAGGCTCAAAGATTGGCGGTATGGTCACCGCAGCAACCCTCTATTTAGTCCTAACTCACGCAACAGCCGACATGCAACTAGCCATTATTCCTAACGCACTGCTCATTGGTAGCGGCATGCTTTTTGCCGCAGCTGGCTGCATTTACTTCCTGGTAAAAAAAGTTCCAGAAAGCATTATGCATGGCTACGAGAAGGTTTACCAGCTTGAAAAACATAAAGATATTGAAAAAACAGTACCTCAATCAACAATTAAAAAACTTGTCAATTCTATTACCAGCGCTTTTGATGGGCTTACCATCATGCTCAAAAGCTCTTATGTCATGGGCATTTTTTCGCTGGTCTTTTTTTATGAAATTATCATCGCCATTTTTGACTATTTAGTTATGATGCGCGCAGAAAGCGCTCATCCTTCAATTGGTTCCATGACCGCATTTTACGCTCTTTACTTCTTTATGATGAACGGCATTGGTTTGTGTATCAGCTTGTTTGGCACCACGCCTCTCTTGCGCATTTTGGGCATTAGAATGTCCCTATTTGCCTTCCCGCTCATTTGTTTAATCATGCTTGCCACAACTTTTATCTTTCCACAAGGATGGGTATTGTTTGGCACCTTGATTGGCTTGCGTGCTTTTAACTACGCACTTAACCACCCAACCCGCGAAGTTTTGTATATCCCAACAACCAAAGATATTAAATTTAAAGCAAAAACATGGAACGACGCATTTGGTTCTCGTATCGCTAAGGGTTGCGGATCTTTCTTTAATTTAACATTACAAAGCTTTGCGCCAACCCTCGCTTTAATTTCAAGCATCGCTTTCAGTATTGGCTTAACAAGTCTTTGGCTCATAGTTACCTACTTTTTAGGTAGAACTTTACAAAGCGCTATCGACAACAATCGTATTATCGGACAAACAGAAGAAACAAAGCAGTAGAATAGGCAACAATAAAAAAAGCACCAAAAGGGAGCGCATCGCTTATGTTTATAAGAGTCCATTGTTTATGTTTATAAAAAACACACTTTTTAAACTGGGAAAAAAGTTACAATTTGATGCCCATGAAATACAGAAATTATTTCTACTCTCCCTTGCTTTTTTCTTTATCATAGCGTCATACTCTATTCTTCGCTCTCTCAAAACATCAATTTTTTTAGGATTGGTTGGCAAGGAATACCAGCCGATGACCAGATTTATCGCGTTCGGCATTATGTTTCCTGCTATGATTGGTTATGCAAAATTAGTTAACAAACTAAAGCATCATCAGATTGTTTACACTATTCTTGGCATCTACGTAGCTTTAAGCCTTATTTTTGCAGTACTATTGGCACACCCCACCATTGGCGTTGCCAACACACATACAAGTCCTTATCGATTTCTTGGCTGGGGCTTTGAAATCTTTATGGATATGTATTCAGCGCTTATCGTAAGTACCTTTTGGAGTTTTGTTAATTCCATCTGCACGCCAATTTTTGCCGAAAAGGGGTATGGTATCATTGTTGCCACCTCAAAAGTCGGCGGCATCGCGTCCCCACTTCTCGCTCTCGTCCTTACACGCTGTTCAGGGCTGAGCGATAACGTTTCAATTCCTTTGCTCACGGCAGGAGCAGGGATATTTCTTTTTTGTAGTATCATTTTTGTACACTTGATCATAAAAAAGGTTCCCGAATCTTACTTGCATGGCTATCAGGCAGCTTTTATTGACGAAAAAAAGCATGAAAAGCAACTTAAAAAACCCGGTATTTTTGAGGGCTTGCGCCTGATGATTACCGAGCCATATGTTTTGGGAATTTTCGCTATTTTGTACAGTATGGAAATTATCGCTATTATTTTTGAATATCAAATGCAAGTCTTAATGTCGATTGAAATGAACAATCACATTGGCTCAATGAGCTCATTTATGTTTATTTTTACGGCAACTTTCCAAACTTGTGCTTTCTGTTTTGCTTTTTTTGGAACCTCAAAATTGCTTCAAAAAATTGGCGTTCGCGCATGCCTCATGATTACGCCCCTGGTTCTTGGCCTTCTTTCGTTCATTATCCTCGTCTGGCCATCACTCAAAGTTACCTTTTTTATCATGGTTATTTTGCGCGCACTCAATTACGGCTTTAATCAACCAGTGCGCGAAATTTTATACATTCCAACCATTAAAGATATTCAATTTAAATCAAAAGCTTGGATTGAGTCATTCGGCAAAACGTTTTCAAAGTTCTCAGGATCAACGTTTAGTTTGATTTCAATAACAAACAATCCTCTTTTGTGCGTTCGAACCAACGCCATTTTTTCAATTGCCATTAGCGGTTTTTACCTGGTAGTAGTCTTTTTCTTAGGCCGACGTTATGCACGAACAATTAAAAACAATGAAGTTATCGGCACAAAAAAGAGATAAATCTTGATCTTCGGCTTATTTCTGATAGAATTGAGAGCATTATTATAGTCATTTTTTATGTATTTATTACAATTAAACCTTGTTTCTTTTTTGACGGGTGGTTACGCCTTTTTAAAAAAAGGCACCTAGAGAAACAATAACTATAACCCGCAGAAGGATTTTATGAACATCGATTTAAAAGATATGCTCAAAGCTGGCCTCCATTTTGGCCACAAAACCTCACGTTGGTCGCCAAACATGCGTCCTTACATTTGGGGATCAAAAAATCACGTCCACTTGATTGATATTTCAAAAACAGCTTTTTTGTTGGAAAAAACGGGCGCTGAGTTGAAAAAACTTGCCGCCGAAGGTGGTTCATTTTTGTGGATCGGCACAAAAAAACCTGCACAAAAAATTGTTCAAGAAATTGCAACCAAGTTGCGCATGCCGTGGGTTATTCATCGTTGGATCGGTGGAACCTTGAGCAACTTTGATCAAGTTAAAAAAGCTATTACACGCCTCCTTCATTTGCGCGATGTTATGGCAAAGCCTACCGTGCACTACACAAAAAAAGAGCTCGTTATGATTCAAAAAGAAATCGAACGGCTTGAAAAGAACGTTGGCGGTATCATTGAATTGTCTTACCCACCAGCAGGCTTGATTGTTGTTGATGCAGGCAGAGAACAGTCAGCAATTAAAGAAGCTTCACGCTTGGGTATTCCTATTGTGTCATTGGTTGATACAAACACAGATCCAACAGGCATTAACTTTGTTATTCCTGCAAACGATGATTCTCCAAAGTCCATTCGTTTCGTACTTGAGTATTTGCAAGCAAAGATCGAAGAAGGCGTAAAAGAATTCAAGGAAAATAAAGGCAATGAAAAAATTGCTAAAAAAATAGTAAAAGTAGAAGCTGCACCAAAAGAAGAAGTAGCACCAGAGTTGATCGCTGTTCTTGAGGA
The DNA here is from genome assembly GCA_016699045.1 of bacterium. Taxonomy (NCBI): domain Bacteria; species bacterium. Next base: position 1,433,270 of record CP064957.1, on the reverse strand, counting down.
AGAAGACGAAATTGTTGGTAACACCGCAAAAGTAGAAGTAATCAAGAAGCCTCTTTCTCGTGCTCCAATGAAAAAATAAGCTTCTAGAAGTTTATTTCGGGAGAGATGGCTGAGTGGCCGAAAGCGCATGATTGGAAATCATGTATGTCCTGAAAGGGGCATCGAGGGTTCGAATCCCTCTCTCTCCGCCATACTTCGCTCTTTCGAAGCTTCGTATGGCGCGGACATTTTCTCAAGCGAAGTATGCCATTCGAAGCAAGTTGCATAGCAACGCGTAGGAGGGCTGCCACTTGAGCAAGAAATTTAGTAAGCATTAAAAAGCTTGGGACAAAATAAGTAATCTTTGTACACAATCTGTCAGATCCGGAAGGAAGCAGCAGGGGTATAAAGGTTCTGTATTTTGTCCCTTTTTTTGCCTCATTGCACAATCTTTGATTACTATTAAATTTTAAATTAATTTATAAAAAATAATTTACCAAGGGACAATCCCGTGAAAAACTTGCCTGCATTTTTTCTCTTCTTTTTATTCATTAACTCTCACATTAATGGTGCTACCGGACCGCTCAAAACGCTTACTGAACCAGCTCAAATAATACATTACATTCAAGAATTAGAAGCAAAAATATCAGAACATTCACTACAAGCAACATTCATCAATAATTTCATTACCAAAAAGAATCTTGAACTTGTCTTTTTTTTAATGAGCAGGACCACAAATCAAGAGCAAAAGCAACAATATATAAACTTTTGGTATCAATTAACGGAAACGCTTTCTGAAACAGAGGAAACAATCACACTTTATCGCCATTCTCCACTCTTAAGAAAAATTGTAGAGGAAAGCGCTCCCCTACTGTGCCAGGATTCAATCATTCCAACAACATTATCTAAAAAAAAATTATAGATAATTATCTACGCCTCGTCACAACACCAATGAATGTACATGCAAAAATTATTGCAAAAATAACAAATCTAGAAAACACCTTAAAAAGAACAAAAAAACACGTCACTAATCGTGGGTTGGGAAAAGCTCTCCGTCCTTTTTTTATAAAAAAAACATCAAAAAAAATGCCTGACCCTTCGCTCTACGTACAAGCTCTTTTAAAGCAAGCCACACAATATCCTAAGCATTCCATTCCCAAAACAACACACCCTGGCTTCTTAGATAAAGAAAACACCTTACCTTCTTAATCATTCAAAAAGATATAAACCAAATGAAAAACTATACTGCCAAAATATTGCTCATACTCTTTTTAATCCCATCAGCAGCTGTTTTACCCGGAGCTTCATCTGAAGAAACAACAGAACTTCATCAAGCTGCACGACATGGTAATTGTGGCGTTATACAACATTTACTTAATCAAGGAGCTGATGTTAACGCACGAGACATTAAACGCTGGACGCCGCTTCATATTGCCGCAACTTTTGGTCATGCATTTTTCATACAAGAACTCATTCGTTTACGTGCTGACGTTATAGACCTTAACGCACAAGACGCCAAAGGCGTTACGGCTTTATTTTTTGCAGCCCTGCAAAACCAACCAGCTTGCATCGAGATACTCTTACAATCAGGCGCCAATCCCAATTTAAGCATATTTAATTCGGAATGTTATGGATTCACTGCATTACATATAGCAGCAAAAAAAAATCATACTGCTTGCATTGAAACGCTCACACAATACCCATCAACCGATATTAATGCTTGTGCAAAAAAAAACTTAACCCCTCTCCATCTTGCTGCTCAATACGGCGCTATAAGCAGCATTCAAAAGCTTCTTTTGGCCGGCGCCAATCTTAACGCTACAAGCGCTGAGCAAGAAACACCTGAAGACGTTGCCCTCAAATATGGCAGTCTAGCTGCAGCGCTTCTTTTAAAAGAAGTAAGAAACCTCGGCCCGACAGCCATAACATCAGTTGATAAAGATGAAAACGACCTATGCTTTTTCTGTAACAATATGTTTTATATAAACGAAGTCTGCGCAAGCCTCGGGTGCGGTCACGATTTTCATCAAGAGTGCTTTGCCGATTGGCTTTCAGAATGCAAAAAAAGACAGCGAAATCTATGTTGTTCTACCTTAGCCGAACAATTACAAATTACTCCCATTTCTAAACCACTCGCACTCATGCGCACCACCGTACCAAAAAATTATCCTTACTGTTTAAGTTCATCAGCTCCGTTGTAAAAAAAGTAGGGCTTTAAACGCAAACCAATATGATAAAAAAAAAAAATTGGTATAATGCATCAGAACCACTCGTTGATCGAACAAATAAGAATGTGCCCTGGGACTGTGCCATCCCATAAAAATATCCTCACGAAAGTTTTAACATGAACAAAATATCAGTAAGATTATTCTTATTCACACTGTTCATAATACAAGCAACATATGTTAACGCAGCATTTGAAATACCTTTTACGCCCCTCCATTACGCAGCAATGAAGGGCGACCTCGCGTATGTTGAAACTTTTATAAACAGCGGCGAAGATGTCAATATCAAGGCAATCGGCGGTATCTACCCACTTCATCTGGCAGCATTAAATAATCAACCAAAAATTGTTGAAAAACTCATTCAAGCACAAGCATCTATCTCCGTCAAAGATGATGACAAATACACGCCACTTCATTTAGCGGCACAACAAGGACACGTTGACTGTCTTGCCATTTTATTACAACACCATAAAGATCAGCAAGTCGACAAGCTCAATCGATTTGCTGAAACAGCTCTGCATTGTGCAAGTAAAAACGGTCATACTGGTTGCATTATTCTTCTCATGGCAGCAGGTGCAAAAGCAGACACCATCGACCAAGACTGTCGCACACCACTTTTTTATGCCGTAACAAACGGCCATACGGCATGCGTAGAAAAACTACTCGAATGCGATGCTGACTGCATTAGCACTTTTTCTAGTAAAAAATTAGAATTTTGGGCACGCGAAGCTGATTATCACGACATCGCCGATATGCTCATAAAAGCAAGAATTTATCAAGAACAACGTGCCGGCCAACCAAAATTAAAAATGGATTAAGTAACTCATGATAATCAAACATCAAGGCGCACTCCTTTTATTCTTTCTAACACTGACCACCACACTTGTGCCTGCAGCAGAGCCTGCAACTAGTACAGTCAGCAATTCCGCAGACGCCGACATCGATTTTGATATCAATGCCACAGATCCCAATGGACGCACACTCATGCATTATGCCGCATGGAACGGGCACCCAGGCTGCATGAGAGACTTAGTGGCAAGAAACGCCACGGTTCATTGCAGAGACAATTTTGGTGCCACGCCGCTTTATTTGGCGATAAACAAAGGACATACCGCCTGCGTAAAAATACTGCTCGAAAATGGCGCACTCGCAAACGACCAAGGACCATCTGGCTGGACTGCGTTGCATCATGCTGCCTGGTTTGGCTATGCTACATGCATAGCACTCTTGTTACAACACCAAGCTTTTATCAACGCACCAATCGCCGGCGCTTCTGCATCACTCTCAACCGCCCTCCACTTGGCAGCAACCAAAGGACATGTTGAGTGCATGGCAGTATTACTCAAAAACGGCGCTCGTTCTGACATAAAAGACAAAATCGATTGGACAGCCCTGCACTATGCTGCCGCCAATAACCATGCCGATTGTGTAGAACTTTTACTGCAACACGAAGCAGAAATCAATATAAGTGGTGGTGCTGCAAAAATAACACCGCTGCATGTCGCTGTCAAAGCGGGTGCCGTTGCCTGCGTAGAAAAACTCCTAGCACACCGCAACATTAACGTAAATGCAATAAATATTGTAGGCCAAACCCCACTTCACAGAGCAGTAGAAGAACGTGAATTCCGATGCCTTCTTATGCTTTTACGCCACCCAAAGATTAACATCAACATCAGAGATACTGCTAAGCACACCGCTCTAACAATCGCACAAGAAATCAAATGGCAAAAAGCTATTGATACGCTAGAAACTCAAAACAAAAAATCAGACTATATGAACGAACTTATGTCTCTCTAAATCAATATTTTCTACTATTTTAACAACAAAAGGTCACCATCATGAAAAAACACTTCTTATCATTGTTCTTACTTATGCACATAAACACTATTTCAACATTGTCAGCCATGTGCACACGCGATGTTGACATGAAAGAGCAAGAAACAACCTATCCTGTAGCAACAACCATCATACGAAATGCACAACGCCACGGCATAACACTCCTTCACATTGCCGCATGGAATAACGCTGCCAACTGGATCCGTGAACTTATTGCTCAAGGAGCTAATGTGTATGCCATTGATGACGTTGGCAACACGCCGTATGACGCAGCTGCTAACAATGGTCACTTTGAATGTGCATATATCCTTTTTGAAGCTATGACAATACAGCAACCTGTTGTTGTAAATGAACCCGCACCAAGCATACCAACCAGAAAACGTAAACGCGCAGAATAATAAACCCCAAAAAAATCGAAACCATTATGAATAAACACTATCTTTTATTATTACTCATGACATTCCAAATCAATGCCACCATTTTTCCAGCAGTCTCAATTCCAAGCGCCGCTGCATTAGAAAGATCTAAAGTTGAAAAATTAAAGGAAACCTTTGTCCTAGAAAATTTTGATATTTATGCGCACGATCAAGACGGCAAAACACCCCTACATTGTGCCGCGAACATGGGGCTTACCGTGTGGGTCCAAGCCCTTATTGAACTCGACGCCAATATTTATGCGGTTGATCAACAAGGTTATACGCCATATGACCATGCCGTACAAAAAAGCCACGCAAGGTGTGCAGCATTACTTCTCGCGGCAGCTCAAGCCCCTCTTGTATCTTCTGGCACAAAGCGTAAGCGATAATCACCATCGCACTTTAAAAACTACTGGGGCGTCTTGTTTAAGACGCCTATTTTTTTATTAAAACGCAATATTTCCTTGTAAACCATTTTAAAGATAGGTATATTTCTGCCACTATCTGAAAAGTTAAACTCACTACTATCACGGAACATATTCATGAAGAAAAAGATTATCGGACTATTGTCGCTCGTTCTTGTTACTACCACAAACACCATGCACGCCACAGGCTTCACGCCACTGCACCAAGCGGTACACGATGGCGATATCAACAAAGTAAGAATTTTAATACAAGGTAATATTGATATTAACGCACAAACCAAAGACAACGAAACGCCACTTCATTTTGCTGCCAGACAGGGCAACAAAGACTGCGTTAAACTACTTTTACCACGTGGCGCCAACGTTGAAGCAAAAACAAACACTAGCAGAACGCCTCTTCATTATGCCGCTAGCAACGGCCACACCAACTACGTTAAATTATTTTTACAAAACGATGCCAACATTGAAGCAAAAGACAACCTCGGCTGGACACCTCTTCATTATGCTGCCAGCAACGGCCACACCAACTGCGTTGAATTACTTTTACAAAAAGGCGCCAACATTGAAGCAATAACAAACACCGACTTGACCCCACTTCATTATGCTACCTACTTAGGCCATACCAAATGTGCCCAAGAACTTGTAAAACAGAATGCTAATGTTAACGCCGTAACCAAATTCGGCAGAACGCCACTTCATTGGGCTAGTTTATGGAATCTTATCGAATGCGTTGAACTACTTTTACAAAATGGTGCCAACATTGAAGCAAAAGATAACAACAACAAAACAGCAAAAGACCTTGCAACCGAAAATAGCCACAAAGATATCGTCACATTAATAGAAAGTTACGAAGACATTCCAGAAATAAAAGAGCCTGAAGTCGATTAAAAGCAAAGCAAGCAGTAAACAAATTCCATACTATTTTTAAGAAAGGTCTTTAATGAACAAAAAATTTATACCTTTATTTTTAGTTGCCATCGCACTCACCGCACAAGCCCTGCCCGCAGCTTATACACCCGAACGACAGCTCGGCATGCTTCATGTCCTTGCAAAACTAGGACATACTCAAAGCCTCGAAAGATTCTTACCTCATTGTACCATTCACATTGATACCAAACAACATGGCTATACCGCCCTTCATTTTGCCGCTAGCAACGGGCATGTTGAATTTCTGCGCAAGCTTATAGCATATGGCGCTGATATTGAAGCAAAAAACGATCAATTCGGCACAACGCCATTGCTGTTGGCTGTTGCCTTAAATCAACCAGCATGTGTTCAAGAACTTTTAAAACTCGGCGCGAATGACGCTGCTATCGCTGAAGAGTTATGCCCATTACAGATGGCAATTCAAGCAGGAAATAGTGATTGCATGAAGATCCTGATTAACCATAATCCTGCAATCATACACAAAAAAGACAACCTCGGATTAACGCCTCTGCACTATGCTGCAACATCAGGAACGTTGGCATGCGTAGAAGTACTCATTGAACATGCAGCCGACGTACATGCTCGCACTAATAACGGCAAAACCGCCCTTGACCTTGTGCGCACAATAGGTTTAACAAAAATTATGATGGCACAACTCTCAGAAGAAGTAACACGAGATGACCTTATAGAAACAAACAACTGCCTTATGATATACGAATATTTAAAGAACAAAATGGCTGAACAATCACACGAATAATGTTTATAACATCACGCAGAAAGATTTATCATGAACAAGAAATTTTTAAGATTGTGGTTACTGGCGCTTGCGCTCACTTCCAACGCTATGCCCGCTACCAATATTTTTTTTATACCAGCCGAAAAGATAGAGACTCAGCACTCCCCATTATTTAAAGCAGCCTTGAACGGTGATGTTAACGAAGTAAGAACATGTATCAACCGAGGTGACAATATCGATCAGCCAGATATTTTTAACACAACGCCAATCCATGTCGCCATCGCACACAACCACTCTGACTGCGTCCTTGAACTTTTGTCGCACAATGCAGACATTACTATTCCAGACATCAAAGATGGTTGGACGCCGCTTCACACCGCCGTCAACGTAAACAACCTCGATATCGTACAGGCACTGCTTAACCACGGCGCTGATGTTAATGCAAAAATACTGGTAACAGAAGATTCTTGTAACAAAAAAATCAGTGGTAAAACACCGCTCCACGTCGCGGTCATGATCGGCAATGCGGAATGTGTAAAGATGCTTCTTGCTCATAACCCTAATATTTTTGCCCAAGATGATTATTCTCAAACAGTGCTCTATGTGGCAGTTAGGTATTTCCATGCTGACTGCCTTATGCTTTTACTAGAACACCTCACACAAAAAAAAGCATACCTCATTAATAATTATGGCCATGCAGGCAACAGAGAATTTATTGCTGAATTAATCGCAGCAGAAGCAAGTGTTGATCCCAAAGATAATAATGGCAACACACTGCTCCACTATGCTGCTTTTGAAGGATGCATAGAAGCGGCAGCCATACTCATAAAAAATGGCGCCAATCTTTTTGCCCGCAACAATAAAAGTCACACACCACTTGACGTAGCACTGTATGCCGGGCGAGAAATAGCCTCGATACTGCAAGCAAAAGAAAAGGTAACATCTGAAAATCTTACAGAAGTTGTTGAGCGACTTGCTATGGCTCAATATTTAGAACAACGAATGAAAACACTTATCTCGTAACTTTTTAAAAAAGAAAAAACTATGAACATAATTTTACGCTCATTTTTATACGCTACTCTTTTGTGCGCCACCAGCACCATGCAAGCAGCACCATCACCACTTCATTATGCAGCAGAAAACGGTTTGATTGATAATCTCAAAATGATGCTCTCGCTCAAGTGCTTTGATGTCAACGGAAAAAACAATAAAGATCTCACACCCATTCATCTCGCAACGCAACACAACCATGTCGATTGCGTACAAGAACTCATTACCCATGGCGCAAATGTTAATGCCATAGAAACGCAAGAAGGACTTACGCCGCTTCACACTGCAATCAGCATAAACAATCCAGAAATAGTACAAATACTCCTCAAACATGATGCTGATGTTAATACAACAATAATGCACACCACCACATCTCAGGAATGTAGCATCTGCGGCGCCACAGCACTCCATTTAGCTTTTCGATTAAATCACGTAGAATGCGCACGCGTTATTCTTGATCATAATCCCAATGTTTTTGCGATGGACTGTTTTTCTGAAACGCCGCTGCATGTCGCAGTTAGATATGGAAGCATTGATTGTATTAATCTTTTGATGGAGCATCTTGCACAAAAAAAAGCGTACATCATTAACGAATATGGATATGCAGACAATAAACAACTTATCGCCGAAGAAACCAATATCGATGTCACAAGCAGCACCGGCTGCACACCGCTGCATTATGCTGCTTTTAAAGGATGCATAGAAGCAGCAAAAATACTCATCAACCATGGTGCCAATGTGCACGCAAGAAATAAGAGAAACCACACACCTCGAGACGCGGCGCTGATAACTGGGCAAGAAATAGCCACAATACTTCAAGCAAAAGAAGAAGTAACACCCCAAAACCTTGCAGAAGCTGTCAGTCGCCTTGCCTTTGCCCAGTATTTCGAACGTTACCTATCATAGAAAAACACCCATAATTTTTATCACGAAAGATTCATGATGAAGAACAAATTTGTAAGTTTATTTTTAGTCGTTCTCTCGCTCACAACAACCGCCATGCCAAAAGCTCCCAATCTCTCACAAGACATAATTAATGCCGCAGCAACTGGCAACGTAGAACAATTGCAAAAAATCATCGCCATTGATAAAAAGTATACTAACACTCGAGCTCATCATAATTGGACCCCACTTCACTTGGCAGCTCACAAGGATTATGATGAAATTGTAGAAGAACTTCTAGGTTCTGTTGACTTTTCAAAAATGTGATTTGAGTGCATGATAACACCAACAAAAAAAACGAGTTTATTAAAAACTCAAAAAGGCGTTATCATGCAAAGAGAGTATATCACAAATGAAGCGTGGCGGAAAATATATCAGTTTCTTAAAAAAGAAAAAGGTATTTATGTTAGAAATGAAGGTCTTTGTAAGAGGTTCATAGTGGGTGTGTATTGGATTTTAAAAACAGGCGCTCAATGGCGAGAACTGCCTGACCGTTATGGCAACTGGAATAGCGTATTCAAGCGATTTGATGTGTGGAGTAAAAAGAAAATTTTTGAAAAATTGTTAACATTTTGTGCTGACGACCCCGACCTTGAATACGTCATGATTGATGCCACAATAGTAAGATCGCATCCTTGCGCAGCGGGTTATGGCAAACAAAGTGAAGAAGGCTTGGGAAGAAGTAAAGGTGGTTTTACTACAAAAATTCATGCGACAGTGGATGCCTTGGGCAACCCACTAAAAATTATAATAACTCCTGGTCAAAGAAATGACATAACGCAAGCTGAAACCCTGCTCAAAGCAACCCAAAATTCTTGTGTGATAGCCGACCGAGGTTATGATTCTGATGCATTACGAACTTTGTTAAATAATCAAAAATGTACGGTTGTTATTCCGCCTCGATCTAACAGAAAGATTCAGTATGAATATGATGAGCATCTTTACAAAGAAAGACATCTCGTTGAATGTTTTTTCTCTAAAATCAAACACTTCAGACATGTCTTTTCTCGCTTTGACAAAAAGGCCCAGAATTACTTATCGTTCGTTTCTTTTGTTGGAGCAATTTTATGGTTACGATGAAAAGTCAACAGAACCTAGAACATGGTGCTTAAATAAATGCATTGAATGGCTATATTGCAAAAAAACGAGTAATTTAAAAACTCATAACTCAAAAAGGTTCATCATGAACAAGAAAATTTTTGTATCATTATCAATTGTTCTGGCTCTCACCGCCAACGCTATGCCAATGGCAAAAGTAACACCACTGCATGAAGCAGCACAAGCTGGCGATTTTTCAAAAGTAAAAGTTTTACTCAACGAACCTGAGGCTGATGCCAATGTTCGAGACATCACTCAATCAACGCCCCTTCATTACGTTGTAGACGGCGACTGTTGTAAGAATAGCGACAGCGACCATGTTGAATGCATTAAACTACTTTTAGACAAAGGGGCTTACATTGATGCAAAAGACTGTCATGGATGGACACCATTGCATCATGCTAGCCTCAAAAGCAACATCCCTTGCATTAAAATTCTGTTAGCACGGGGTGCCAATGTACGTGCAATAGCAAAAAGCAACGGAAAAACAGCACAAAAAATTGCACGCGAAGCGGGCTATGGACAAACTGCAGATCTTTTAGATGCTGTCGAACAATTAACACAGGAATAAACATCTCGCTATACGAGTAATGGTGCAAAGCACCCTAATACTTTTTAAAATCATGTTAAAAAAGGCGTTTTCAAAAAAAGCGCCTTTTTTTATTATCTACACGCAGTCTTTTCTTGTAAGCAAGAGCAAATCGGTGTACATTTCTACCATCATCTTTTCATACAAAAAATAAATCATCTCACCATCTTCAACAACTTATTTAAAAGATCGTAAAAAAAGTACAAGCTCTCTAACAACTATCATCGCGATTCTCAGAACGAAATTAAATAATGAATAAAAAAATTATACGCTTATTTTTTCTACTCACCATCACTCTCACTACAAACACTTTGCTCGTGCCTACCGCACCAAAAATATCGTTACACCACCTTGCCATGAACGGCCATAGTGAATTGATGCCAGAAATTTTGCCTCACGATCTGTCTGTTGACAGCAAAGATGAGCTTGGATTCACCGCCCTCCACCTCGCTGCAGACTTTGGAACAACCGCATGTCTTATTAAGCTTCTTAATTACGGAGCTCATGTTAATTGTCGCGACAAAGATAACGCAACACCACTCCACTACGCAGCCAAAAATGGTCACATAGCTTGCCTTAAAATACTCATTCAGCATGGCGCTTCGCTTAACCCCACCATGTCAAATACGGGTTCAACACCACTACATATCGCTGCATGCTATGGACAAACAGCAAGTATCATTACACTTCTTCAATACGGCGCACCTATTGATTCTATGGACATTGATTTGGCAACACCACTGCATCAAGCCGCTGTACAGGGCAACTTGTCATGCCTGGAAATACTTATCCAAAATAACGCGTCTTTGGACGCTACCACGAAAAACAATTTGACGCCACTGCATGTCGCTACTCTCGGTGGGCACCTTGAATGCATAATGTTACTGATACAATCCGGCGCATCTCCGTTACTCTTAACTAAAAATGGCGAAACAGCCCTAGCCATAGCACAAAGAAAAGGTTTCAAAAAAATTGAACGTTTTTTATGCACGAAACACAAGTATAATTCTGTATAAAACACAACCCTTATTATTCGAGGAGATAGTTAACTATGAATAAAACATTAGGGTTATTTTTAAGTACACTCGCGCTTACCTCCAACACAAACTCACAACCACCAAAAAGTCTCCATCAAGCTGCTCGACAAGGCGACATAAGAACATTGATCATGCTACTCAAGACAAAAGCAAGAAACATTAATGGACGAATTAGAACAGGCGCTACACCACTTCATTATGCCGCCAAATACGGTCACTATACTTGCTTATCAGCTCTAGTGTTTTGTGGCGCTCATGTTAATGTCATCGACCATATCGGCTGGACACCGTTGCACTACGCTGCGGCGAATGGCAACCCCTCAAACGTTCGTATTTTATTAGGTTATGGCGCCAGAGTTAACACGCAAAATCACATCGGCCAAACACCGTTGCACCTGGCTCTACTCAACAACAATCATAAATGTGTACAAATGCTACTCAAAGCAAGCACTTCAACTTCGCCAGCCATTACCAATAACCAACTGTCTGAAAAAGAGTCAGAAAATCCTGCGCATCGTCGTATTTTAAAATTAATCGCCGATCTTTTAACCGAAGATTGCACAGAACCTCCACTTCAAACACAAAATTAGCTATCATGCCAATCGTTAAGAAAGTTTTATTATGAAAAAAAAATCTCTCGTATCATTTTTAATCGCGCTCGCTCTCGCAACCAACGCCATGTCGGCTGCTGAAACGCCACTGCACAAGGCGGCACGAGATGGCGATATCGCACAAGTAAGAATTTTGATAGAAAGCAAAGCCAACGTTGATGCACAAGACAACTACGGCTGGACCCCGCTTTAGATTGCTGCCTGGCGCGGCAATCTTGACTGCGTAAAATTTTAATAGAAGCTGGCGCGATATCTATAAACATACAAAAAACGGCGCCACCGCAGAAAAAATGGGTTACTAACACAGGCAAAAGAAAAGAAAGAAAAAAAAGATGCATAAAAAAATTAGAGTATTATTTTTAGTCTCACTCACATTTACCACCACTGCCGCACCAGCAGCGGTTCGATGGCACATGGCTACTTATGCTGGCAACACTCCTTTGCTTAGAGAATTAATCAAGACCGATAAAGCAGCCATTAATGCGCAAGATAAAGACGGCACAACTCCTCTTCATAAAGCTTCTTGGCAAATACAGAACAAACGTCTCGGTACAAACTATATCGGCGCCAATAATTATATCGAATGTATGATGCTTCTTTTGGATAATGGCGCCAACGTTAATGCTGCCGACAAAGCTGGCTGGACAGCGTTGCACTATGCAGCAAAATTTGGCCATCTTGACGGGATAGTAGTATTATTAAAATACCATGCAAACATTGATGCCAAAACCAACCAGCAAGAAACGCCTATTCTTCTTGCTATTACTCATGGCCATAAAGAATGCATTGAATTACTGCTAGAACGAGGCGCTAGAACTAGCGCAAGTACAATAATACCGCCCGCAGCGTAATGAAAAGAAACGATACACAACAAAACTAAAGAATTATCATGAACAACAAAGTTATTTTTATTTTCTTAATTACACTTTCATGCGCAACACAAGCAAGCCATGCAGCAAATATTTCTTGGCACGAAATAACAAAACATGGTGATTATCAATCTTTACAAACATTGATCAATAATGATCTTGAAAATATAAATACTCCGGATGAAGATGGTTTAACGCCACTTCATTATGCAGCTTATTTCAGCCATCTTGAATGCATAGATATTCTGTTGCAGCATGGCGCCAAAGTAAATGCATTGAACCGGTACGAATGCACACCGCTCCATCTTGCAGCTGGAAAAAAATCCATTGACTGTCTTAAATTGCTTGTAGAACATGGTGCCACGATCAACCACCAAGATATTGATCTCTGGACTCCGCTTCACAAAGCGGCTGTGTGGGGTCAGCTCGAGTGCGTACAATATCTTGTAGAAAAAGGTGCCAATATTTTTGCAACAACAAATACGGACCAAACGCCCAAAGAAATTGCAACAACAAAAGGACATCAAAACGTCGCAGACTATTTACAATTACGCGAAAATCTAACAGAAATCAATAATTACTGGAATGCAAACTATGAATAAAAAACTTATCGTTCTTTTTTTAGTTACACTTTCATGCGCAACACAAGCAACACTTGCGGCACTAGGTCATTTTTTGCACCTCGCAGCTTTTTATGGCAATGCTGAGTTATTGCAAACGTTGGTCAACAAACAAATATACAATATCGACGCACCGGATGAAAACGGCTTGACTCCGCTGCATTATGCTGCATTTAAGGGCTATACAAAATGCGTACAAATTCTTTTATCAAATAAAGCGTATGTTCATGCTTTAGGTCAATCCGAGAGCACACCGCTCCATTACGCCGCACACAATGGTCACATTGACTGTGTCAAAGCTCTTATACAATATGGCGTCGCCGTCGATCTTCAAGACGCTAAGCTCTGGACACCTCTTCATCATGCCGCTCATTGGGGCCACCTCGAATGCGTACAATACCTTGTGGAACATGGCAATGCTAACATTTATGCTAAAACCAAGAAAGGCAAAACACCCATAGATGTTGCAAGAGAAATATTTAAACCTACACGATTGGCAAAAATAAAAACTATACATTATTTGGAAACGATTGAACAAGTACGGCAACAGACGCAAGAACTGATGAATATCGATATCAATTAAAAATGAGAAGGCCCAATCATGAACAAAAAATTTATACCATTATTTTCAATTGTCTTCACTCTCACCACCAGCGCTATGCCACTTGAAGGTTGGACAGATCTTCATGAAGCAGCAAGACTTAATGATAGTCAAACGTTGCAAATCCTTATCACAAGCGGCGCTGATGTTAATGCAGCAGACTGCATGGGCGATACGCCTTTGCACCTGGCAGCCATGTGGGGCAATATTCAATGCGCTGAATTACTGTTAAAAAATGGTGCCAACGTGCACGCACGAAATCGAGATGGCATGACATCACTGCATTCAGCTGCCAGCAACAACCACCATCAATGCATGGCACTCTTGGTGCGCTACGGTGCCAACGTTGAAGCATTGGACAATCACGGTTGGACACCATTGCACTGCGCCACGTGCTGCGGATCGCCGAAATGCATCCGTGAGTTGCTCACTACCTGCAAAGCAGATATTTTCGCACGAACAAAAACTGGAAACAACATCGAATACATTGCGCGATATTACGGCCATGGTAAACTCGCTCGATGTTTGAGATTTGTAAAGCAATTCGAATAGTTTTTTTGAAGTCACCATTTAAACAAATTTCATAAAAAGATTGTGCCTGAACAAAAATTTTATATGCTTATTTTTAATTGTCCTCACGCTCTCGGCAAGACTTGAGTCGGCTGCACACAAGCGAGAAACAACCATTTTTCATAAAGCCGCAACATGGAACAACCATAAATCGTTATTGCAGCTTATGGTAACAAACAAGGATACCGCAGCACTCAACGCTCTTGATCATAAAGGCTGGACACCTCTGCATCACGCTGCTTTTAATGGCAATAGTGTTTATCTTGAGCTACTTCTTTCTTATGGCGCCAACGTCCATATACCAACCAATCCCGACTCAACGCTACGTGACGATGCAGCTGATTTCAAAGATCGGTCCACCACAGCGCTCCATCTGGCTGTTCGTGCTGGCAATCTTGGATGCGCCGTAATTTTAATCAATGCGGGCGCTAACGTGAACGCGCAAGACTGGAGCGGCGCAACACCTCTTCATGAGGCCGCCTATCATGGCCAACATACTTGCGTAGGCATGCTTTTAGAATACAATGCTGACGGTACCTTGTTAACAAAATGCAACAAAACTGCAGATCGAGTAGCCCTCGACCAAGGTTTCACTACTATAGCAACTCTCTTGTCCCGAGAACGTAAAAAAAATGAGACAAAGCAACAATCGCAAGAAAACAAGGAGTCAAGCTGGTGGTCATTTTTATGTCTTTAAATTGATCAAACAAATAACGTGAAAACACACGTTTTACAACATCATTAACAATTTTGCGAAAAAACAACACCATGAAAACAAACATCGTACGCTCACTTTTGGCTTTACTCATTACGACCTCATGTGCTATGCCAGCTGCTAAATCTGAACAAGCACTTGCTCAGATTTTAAAAAAATCGCAATCTTTACATCAAGTCGTACGCTGGAACAATGCTCCGAGCATCGTACTTCTCGTTATCAATGGCGCTGATATCAATGAAAGAAATAGTGCCGGCGAAACGCCTTTGCACGTGGCAGCAATGTTCGGGAATCTTCATTGCTTAGCAAGGATTTTAGACTTCAAAGCTGACATTAACGCACAAGACAACATCGGGAAAACCCCTCTCCACCATGCCGTAAGTTGGAAACACAAGGAGTGTATTTCAACACTCTTAGCTCGAGGAGCTTGTGTAAATATTCAAGATCGCCGAGGGTTTACACCGCTGCATTGCGCTGCCCAAGTCGGTGCGCTCGACATATTGGCGACATTGTTATCCATCGGCGCTGATCGCAACGCCCGCACGGCGAAGGACGAAACAATCAAAGACATTGCAAAAAAACATTACCAATATGAGATAGTCAATTATTTATTAATTAATGAACCTTTTTATAACCTTGTCGAGCAAAGATCTGTCTCGTTCGAAAAAAAAGATAAAAAAAGTAAACAAAAATAAAATAGAATCAATTGAACATCATCATGCTCACACCATAATTATAAGCAAAAATATTGCATAAGACTTTTAATTTGAGAGAAACTCATTACCATATTTTGTAATCAAGCTCGATAACGGTACTTCATGACATTACCACGTGGATAAAAAGGATGCTGTCTTATGCCCAATGCGTCAATCTTACTATACTTACTAACTCTCATACTAGTCTTCCCATTTACCGCCAGCCCAGCAGCACTATGCGAAGAACTTCAACATCACGACTTCCGCGACCCAACCATTGCCGAAAAACCGCTGGGAGCCGAAGCATATTACGGCCATCTTGCCTGCGTACGCAATTTGCTCAGAAATGAAATTAACCCAAATACGGGCAACAGCACAGGAGCAACTCCTCTCTTTTTAGCAAGTTGTTTTGGCCGCAGCGATTGCGTTAACGAACTTCTTAGAGCAGGCGCTCATGTTGACGCTGCCGACTATGGAGGACGAACCCCTTTGCATGCTGCTGCTTTTTATGGCCATGTTAAATGCTTACAACTGCTCATCTGCGCAGGAGCTGTTGTTAATCGTATTAATACCGAACAAGGAGGTCCAACCCCGCTTCATTATGCGGCTACCAATGGTCACCGTGCTTGCGTGCAAGAACTTTTAGCTGCTCATGCAGATCAACATATTCGTACCTTTTTTTGCCGCTATTATCTTGATCACAAAACAACCGCACGTCCCAACGAAACACCACGAGACGCGGCAAAGCGGCGCGAACATTATGATATTGTCAACATTTTAGACAAACATGAATTTGAGTATAAAGCCTATATTGACCATTTAATGAAGGAGGGAATTGTAAACGAAAGATCTCTTCTTGAAGAAGTTTATCGTGGCCACCATCTCTGCGTAGAAAAACTCTTAAAAAATGGTACTGACCCCAACCTGCACAACAGCAACAACGTAACGCCACTTTTATTGGCAAGTAGCCGTGGTCATACAAAATGCGTAGCAGAACTTCTCAAAGCAGGCGCTGATGTTGACATTAATCACAACGATGGACGCACACCTCTCCACGCAGCCGCTGTTAATGGCCATCTTGACTGCTTACACCTTTTAATTGATGCAGGCGCCAACATTAACACATCAAATATACAAGAAGGAGGCTTGACACCACTTCATTTGGCAGCCAGCAATGGCCATCTTGAATGTGTAGAAGAACTTGTAGCAACCGGAGCACATACAGAACAACGTATTATAACCGGACAATATAAAGGAAAAACACCAGCAGGAGCCGCAGAATTAAATGGCTATCAAAACATTTCGCGTTTCTTGCAAGAACAAAAAAAAACAAGCCTCGTAGATCACTGTCTTGCGCAACCAGAACAGAAACGAAAAGAAAAACACTCAAAAAAATACTTAGAGAAAAAAGAAGAATCAGGTGAAGAGAACAATGAGACGGCCTCTCATAATACAGACTTTTATGACAAAATGCTCAAGAGACTTGCTCTAATGAATCTGGACCCAAACCAATAGGGAGATGAATTATGATTAAAAAATTTATAGGATCATTATTAATCACCGGAACTTTTATCTCGTACGCACTACCAGCAGCAGAGTCAGACGTTAATATGGAAGAAATTATCGATGATAAAGATGATAAACACGAAGATGTTGATACTACAGCTTCATGGCGACGAGAAGATAAAAAGAAAAAAAATGAAGCCATCAGCAAAATCGAAAAACAAAAACCAGATAATACCTTCGAAGTCTTACTTGATTCAATAAACAGCAATCCTGAAGCGCTCAGAACAATCGTTCACAATGCCGGCTTTGAAGCTCCTCAAATTGCTTTAATTGCTGCCAATTTTCACGGGCTACATTTTGCTGCCGGTCAAGGCAACAACGGCCCATGTATCGACATGCTTCTTGCAAGCGGCGCTCTTATTAATGAAGAAGATGAAAACAGTTTAATGCCACTGCATCACGCAGCACGAGATGGCCATTTTGAAAACATTGCACGGCTCATCGCAGCTCATGCTGCTGTAAACGCGCTCACTCATGAAGATAAGACACCGCTTCATTTTGTCGCCATGGGCCATCATACTGCGTGCGTAGACATTTTCACCAAAAATGGTGCGAAGGTAAATGCTCGTGATAGCAATGGCGCAACGCCACTTTATTATGCTGCTTTGTGTGGTAGCGTTGGCACCGCAAACAAACTTATGATGGCAGGAGCTGATATTCAAATAACTACCATTGACGGTCATACACCTTTGCATGCGGCCGCTCTTGCTGGCCACGCACTATGCGCTAACTATTTGTTGAGACAGGGAGCGCTCATGAGCGCTCTAACAAACGAAGGCCTAACCCCACTTCATATCGCCGCTCAAGAAAACCGACGCAACGTCGTGGAGGTTCTTTTAGAACATGGCGCGGATCTTTTATTTCCTGTTCCCCCGCAATTCAATTTGTGCTATAAAACGGCGGAACAGATCGCACGAGACAATGGCCATCACCTTCTGGCAGACTATTTAAGAGAATTGCGTAGAGCAAGAAGAGCGCCTTCAGCATTGGACAATTTCAGTCAAAGGCTCAGAGATTCATTCTCAGAATTACCCGAATTACCTGCACCGCCCGCATCACCTACCTCGTCGTCTTTTTCTAATAATTAATTATTATCACAAGGTCAGCTGCTGATATACTGGCAGCTGATCGATTAATTTTTGATGTAATAAGAAAGTATGTATGACCCCAAAATGTATACCTCTTCTCTTCATCGCCCTTGCATGGACTGCGTCTGTAACAGCAGGAAAAAACAACTGGTTTGATCTTCACAATACGGCACGCATAGGAAATCTGACAAACATCGAATATCTTGCAACAATTAAAAGTTTTTGTGTCGATGCACGAGACCCTGATGACTGGACAGCACTGCATGTTGCCGCCTGGTACAATCAGGCAGACATCGTTGAACTTCTTCTTGAATATGACGCCAATGTTAACGCACGCACCAAATTAGACTGGACACCGCTGCATTGCGCTGTTTTAAGAAACTCTATTGACTGCGTCAGGATTCTTATAGCCAACGGCGCTGATGTATTAGCACGCACAAAAAGAGAAAATACTCCTTTATCACTCGCACTAGAAAAAGACTGTACGTCAATTATCGCGTATTTAAAACCTTTTGTGATATACAGTAACTTCAACCCAAAAAGCACAAACCAAAACTAACAACCGATTAATAAAGACTATTTGTTTTAGGAAAAAAATAATCATGAAAAAAAAATTAACCTTCATCTTTTTAGTTGCACTCACCGGCACAAGCAGCACTATGCAAGCCGGATTAAAATACAAAACACATCTCCATGCCACAGCAGCCCAGGGTCTTGCCCCCGCACTCACGCTATTTATCAAAACCAATCCTAATGATATCAATATAAAAGATTCAGATGGCTTCACGCCACTTCATTTTGCTGCCGCGCGGGGCCATCTCGCATGCGTTACCGTTCTTTTAAATGCTCATGCCAACGTTAATACTCAAAGCGATACGGGAGAAACGCCGCTCCATTTTGCCGCACGGTACAACCGTCTTGAATGCGTCACGTTACTTCTTTCACACTCAAATATCAATGAATTAGCGATAAACGAAAATGGTTTGACCCCGCTTCATCACGCTGCTGCACAAGGCCACATTAACTGCGTTAAAGCGCTGGTAGCAAAAAATATCGATACCATCAACGTCGGCGAGTGGACGCCACTTCATGCAGCGGTGCGGTATGGCCACGTTGCCTGCATAGAATTTTTGGTAGAAAACGGCGCCCTCATTGGAAACGCCGCTGATTTGGCAACAGAAAAAAAATTTCACGATATCGCACAGTATTTAAAAGAACAAGCACAACTTCGAGCTCAACGAGCACAATAAGCAAACTTGGTTGACTTTGCACGGTTATTTGAAGAAGCATAAAACAAAAAGTACTTCAAAAAACAAAAATCTAACGAAAGTTAAAACGTGAATAAGAAAAATATATCTTTATTTTTAGTCGCCCTTACTTTCATAACAAACACCATGCTACAGGCAATCCCACTTCTTCACGAAGCAGTAAATAGAGGAGACGCAATAGCTATTAGAAGACTTTTAGCAACGGAAACCGTGAATGTTAATGCTCTGTATCAAGGCTGGTCGGCGCTTTATTGTGCAGCCTTTAACGGCCACGTCGATTGCGTAAAAGAACTGATAGCCAACGGAGCCAATATTAACGATCAGAACAACTTTTTACACAGAACGCCACTTCATGCAGCCGCCGGAGAGGGGCATCTTGCATGCGTAAAAGAATTGGCACAAAAATGGACAATAGAAATTGATGCTCAAGACAGCAACGGGTGGACACCGTTGCATTGGGCTGCCTGGTTTGGCCACGTTGCCTGCATAGAATTTTTGGTAGACAATGGCGCTCTCATTGGAAACGCCGCTGATTTGGCAACAGAAAAAAAATTTCACGATATCGCAGACTATTTAAAAATACAGGAAAAAAAACGCCTTAAAAATCAACCTGAGTCTGAAGAAAAACCATCATGAACAAAAAAATTACCGCATTATTGTTAATTACTCTCGCACTCGCAACCAATGTCATACCAGCAGCTTTTACCCCACTCCATGAAGCAGTACAAAAGAACGATTTTCATCATTTACAAACCATTATCAACAACAGCGAAAATATTAATGCGCAAAACAGCAATGGACACACCGCTCTTCATTGCGCAGCCCAAGAAGGCCATGCCGAATGTATAGAAATACTGCTCCAAAACAATGCGCTTACCTCTATCAAAGATAGTTATGGTCACACACCACTTCATCTCGCAGTAAAGAACAATCACGCCAACTGCATTTTGATCTTTGTACGCTACAATGCTGATGTTAATGTGCGTAATAAAGACAACCAGACACCCTTGCATTATGCCGCTTCACATAACCATGTTGCATGCATTAACGCCCTCCTCTCCTCAAAAACTATTAATCGCGATGCACAAGACAACTATGGCTGGACGGCCTTGCACGAAGCTGTCGCCGAGGGAAATTTCGCCAGTGTCAGCGCATTGCTGCAAGGCGGACTAACCATTGACACTCAAAGCAAATTTCATTTTACGCCGCTGCATCTTGCTGCCTGGAATGGCCGCTTTGAATGCGTAAAAATATTAGTAGAAAGCAATGCAAATCTTTATGCCAGCGACAGTAATGGTAAAAAACCAATAGATCTTGCAACAAGTGGGGATCACTTAACAATTGTTAACTATTTACTACAAAAACAAATAACTTCGTGACATACTTAGCTCCAAAAAATATAGGGAGTAAAATTTGAACAAAAAAATATTTCTTTTATTGTTAGCTTTTCTTTCTTGTACTTCGCACGCAATACTAGCGACAACAACACCACTACACCTTGCTGCCCACCAAGGCCATGCGTCGCACATAGTAAAACTTTTAAGACATGGCGCCCTCATTAATGCACAAGATTATGCACAAAGAACACCGCTTCATGAAGCAGCTCGGCAAGGTCATATGCTTTGCGTAGAAAAACTTTTAGAAAACGGCGCAATGATTGATATTCAAGATATTGATGAACAAGCGCCACTTCATCTTGCCGCCATGCAAGGCCGTACGTCCATTGTCATAAAACTTCTAGAACATCAAGCCAATGTTGACGCATGTGGCACATATTTTGCGTGGACCGCTCTTCACCATGCCGCAAACAAAGGTCAGTATGAATGTGTTAAAGCCCTAGTCGAAAGAGGAGCCACCATCGATAGTAAAAATTCCTGTGGCGAAACTCCACACGATATTGCGGAAGAAAAAGGCTATCGGCTTATAACACAATATCTGCACAAACAAGCCCAACAGCGCCTTAACCACAACGCATCAACTAATTGACTAGGTAAGGAAAAGTCTTATGAACGTAAAATGTATCACGCTGTTACTTGCCTTTACGTTTACTTCGCACGCAAAACCGGCAGAAACGCCACTTCACGTTGCAGCAAAAACCAATCATCTTATAGCATTACAAACACATCTTAACAACGGCATTCCCGTTAACGCTATTGGACAATACGGAAAAACCGCACTCCATGATGCAGCACAAAAAGGACATCTAGGCCGTCTTGTAATATTGCTACGCAACGGAGCACTCGTCGATGCACGAGATAATGATAACAATACGCCACTGCATTATGCTGCTGACAAAGGGGGTATTGCTTGCATAAAAACGCTCATCAAAAAAGGCGCAGACATTAACGCCACCGACAATATACTCTGGACTCCTCTGCATTACGCGGTGTTACATGGCAATGCCGCAAGCGCACAATTGCTCATTCAAAAAGGCGCCCTTGTTGCCGCCAACGATAATCACGCCCGAACACCTCTGCACGTTGCAGCTGCAAATGGCCGTTTAGCATGCATACAATTACTTTTAAAAAACAAAGCTGACATTTTTGCTCAAACAACCAATGGCAATACCGCAACCAACCTTGCTACAGACGCGCAGAATGATGATATTGCTACCTATTTAAGTACCATAATGAGCGCCATGCAAAAAAATGCAGCAAATAAATTATAAACATGATATGATTGCCCCACCAAAAGTTTTCACTATTCGATTATTAACAAAATAAACACATCTCATCATAAGCAGGATAGTCGTCTATGAATAGAAAAATAGCCTTATCATTCTTATCAAGCACCTTCTTTGTTGCTGCCATAATAGCATCTCCTGAAGAATTCAATATAAATTCGCCAATCAATGAATGGGGCTGGACGCAACTTCACAAGCTCGTTCGAGAGGCAAACAATCACGATCATTTCAATACAATGGAAAAATTTATCATCGATAATGCCAACGTCAACGCACGCGATAACGAAGGTTTAACACCACTTCATCATGCTGCATTCATGGGTCATCCAGAAAGTATCAGCATTTTACTGCGCCATGGAGCCCACATCAACGATCAGGATAACGACGGTTGGACCCCACTTCACGTTGCCGCAGTAAGCGGTAATTTCGCGTGCCTTAGCTTTTTGATCAACAATGGCGCTAACGTCAGAGCAAAAGTTGGGGAAATTTTTGGAGAAATTGAAGGCTGCACACCCTTACACTGCGCTGCAACAAGCGGCTCACTTGCATGCCTTACTGAACTCCTCAACACAAGCGCCAATGCCGACAGAATAGCACGCGACGAAAAAGGCGAAACCCCACTTCATAAGGCTGCAAAAAATGGTTATTTAAACTGTGTAAAAAAACTTCTCAATTATGACGCATCGCTCATTTATAAAGCAACAATAAATTTTAGAAACTTTGACGATAAAACACCAGAAATTCTGGCAGAAGACAATGACTATAAAGACATCGCAGATTATTTAAAATTCCTAGCAACAAAACGTAATTCATCAATGGCAGGATTTACCCTGCCCACGAAAAAAAAGAAAAGAATATTATGAACACAAAATTTATATCGTTATTTTTATTCACGCTTGCTTGTGCAACCACTGCTGTATCAGCAGAATGGTCAGCCGTCTGGACCGCTCTTCATCAAGCAGCAAAACTAGGTAATACTGATACGGTACAAGAACTTCTAGAAAATAAAATATTTTCCGTTAATGCTCGAGGCTGGAATGACTGGACCCCGCTCCACGCAGCTGCCTATGCAGGTCATCTTGATTGCGTAGAAATACTGGTAAACCATGGCGCCAACATTCATGCTCAAGCTAAAGGCGGGGCCACACCAGCACTCTTTGCCCAAACTCACGGCCATCTCGACATCGTCAATTATTTACACAGCAAAGCCAAAGAACACTTTAATGCTGCTCCTGCAGCTTAAAAAAGGAGATCATCAGCAAATCATACATTATTTACACAAAAACAATCAGAATGTATTCGGATAACCGTCGTACAATTTAAAAAAATGAAAAAAGATCATGAACATAAAATTTGTATCGTTATTTTTAGCCACTCTTGCCATTGCAACCAACGCAGCGCCAATGGCAAACAGCGACTGGACACATTTTCATCACGTAACTTACTATGGCAATTACGAAAGTTTACAAACACTAGTCGCTACCGCTAAACAATTGAACTCAAAATTTAATATTAATCACCGATCCAAGAGCGGCCAAGGCAACACCCCCCTTCATCTCGCAGTTATGCAAGGCCACCTTCAATGCGTACAGTTCTTGTTAGACAACAAGGCCGATATTAATGCTCAAAATGACAACAACGATACGCCTCTTCATCTTGCAGTATATCGTGGACAACTCGCATGCGTACAAATATTGGTACAACATCAAGCCAGCCTTACAATCCGCAATAGTGAACACGAAACTCCCGCTATGCTTGCCGCAGAAAAAGGCCATAACGAAATCGTAAAGTTTTTCACAGAGCTTCAAGCCGAGCAGAAATATCAAGAAATTCTTACTGACTTCAAGAACTTGCCATTTGAAGAAACAGAATAAAATTTAGCCAACGAAACTTAAAATCATGAACACAAAAATTAAAGTATTATGTTTAGTCGCTCTTGCTTTTTCAACCAACGCCGCGCCAATGGCAAGCGGCTGGACGGAACTTCACAAAGCTGCAAACAATGATGATGCTAAAACAATCGCTCGCCTTTTAGAACCGAAGGATGGTACTGACAATGTTAATCCTAACATTAAGTCTCAAGACAGCAGGCGGGAGACGGCTCTTCATATTGCCGCCAAGTATGGTCATACTGAATGTGTACGAGAACTTTTAAATGCAGGTGCTTCTGTTTCTGCGTGGAGTAATAACGACACGCCACTTCATTGTGCGGCTCAGTTTGGCCATCTCAAATGTTTGAAAGCTCTTTTAAACGGTGGCGCTAAGGTAAACGCTCACGATCCTCATTCTACCAACTGGACTCCTCTTCACTATGCAGCTTTAAACGGCCATCTTGATTGCGTAATGGCACTTGTCATTAATGGTGCTATAATTTTACCTGATACTTTAAAGCAAACACCTGTTGATTTTGCAAGACAATATGGCTACCACGAAATCGTAAACTATTTAAATGCAACGCCTGCAGAACAAGAATACCAAGCAGTTCTTGCTGACTTCTGAAATATTATCATCGAGTGAACACATACTATTTTAATCAATGAAAGAAGATCATGAACATAAAAATCTTATCGTTATTTTTAATCACTCTTGCTTGTGTAAACAACGCAAAATCGGCAACAACAGCCCTTCATGAAGCGGCAGACAATGGCAATGTAGCAGAACTAGAAAGACTTTTGGCAACAAAACAATTCAATATTGAAGCTCAAGATGTCCATGGATTAACATCGCTTCATTACGCCGCATGGAAAAACCAACCGCCTTGCATTACCACGCTTCTACAACATGGTGCTAACGTTAATATCAAAGATCAGCACCACTGGACGCCACTACACTTTGCTGCCTTTTGTGGCCACTATGCGTGCGCCATAAGGCTTGTAAATGGTGGTGCTGATATTTCTGCCGCTACTGATGAGGGTAAAACACCAGTCATGCTTGCAGCATGCGCACACAAATTCTCGATTGTAGAATATTTACACAAGAAAGAACTAGAACAAGAACAAAAGGCAACAACGAATGAGAGCGTACTAACCAAATAAAATAATTATGTTATTTTTGAGAGAGGATTTTATCATGAACAGAAATTTTGTAGGACTATGTTTATTGATAGGGACGTTACCAACCAAGGCCATCCCAGCCTCTCATTTCATTCATGGTAACATGATGCCATTGCACTATGCTGCTCAAGCTGGCAATGTTGAAAAAATAAAAGAACTTTTACACAATCATGCCAACGTAAATGCTATAGACAGCGCAGGATGGACACCGCTACACCATGCCGCTCGCGCTATTCCCATGACACATAAACACGTTAAATGTATCACCAAGCTACTCTTGTATGGCGCTAAAATTAATGCGGCAGACAACAACGACTTAACCATTCTTCATCATGCAGCTATCTGTGGCAACATCGAAAAATTACAGCTTTTTGCAAAACTATTTAGAGAACATAAAGCAACCATGGACCCAGTAGCATTATATGGCAGAACGCCCTTGCATTTTGCTGTCAGCAAAGGTCATGTTGAATGCGCAGAAATACTCATACAATACGGCGCTAACACCGCACTGACAACCATCTTTGGCACATCACTTGCTATGCTTGCCACACAAAATGGCCATCAAAAAATGAATTCCGTCTTAAACAACGCATTACATAACAATAATCATTCCTCTGAATAATAGTAAGCGCTTACTACCATGAATAAAAAAATTCTTGGGTTATTTTTAGTCGCCATCACAAGCTCAACCAACACGGCCCTGGCAATAACAGCACTTCACTACGCAGCCAAAACAGGCAACCGCGAAGATATAAAACGACTCATCACGTTTGGTTTTGATATCAATGCCAAAGACGAACATGGCTGGCAGCCATTGCATTATGCTGCGTTCAATGGACACCGTACATGCGTAGAAGAACTTTTACAACAACGAGCTGCAATATTTAGTAAAGACAATCACGGTTGTACGGCGCTGCATTATGCCGCTGGACGAGGGCACGCTTCTTGCTTATCAATGCTTTTAAAAGCCGGTGTGGATATTAATGCCAAAAACATTGAGGGCATAACACCGCTTCATGTTGCCATTTTTTACGGCCACTACAACTGCATACTCATTTTGGTAGAAAAAGGCGCTTCGCTCAATGATACCATCAACTCTGGAAACTTACGCGGAAACACCCCAGAAATGCTAGCAGCATTATGCGGCTACAACAATTTAGCTCGTTTACTCTGCACCGTTCGTCAAGAACGAAATGATCGATTTTGTTATGGTTTTTGCACAATGCTATCAAACATGCTCGGCGACAGGTCAGACGCTTAAAGAAGTAAAAAACATTGACCCGTCGCCACTCTTTAACAACGTTCAACTTTTTCTTGTAACTCTTCATCTTCTCACGATACATTTGTGCCATCCGTACGTGTCATTATTCTTATACGATTATTATGGGGAGATGGGATAAATAATGACTAAAAAATTTATACTATTCTTTTTCTGTGCTTTAACAATCTTGAGCGCAAACTTACCAGTATCTGCTGCATTAAAACGTTTCACTTCCCAGTCTACAACAAATCTGCCCGCAGCACTTACTCACGTCCCATCAGCTTTAGCAGCGTTAAAACGTTCCCGATCGGTCACTGTTCCGCCCGCCTTGCCAGAAACTGTATCACAACGCACACTCTCAACAACAATACCCGTCACTCAACAGACATCGCAAGAACCGCATCAACAATGTACGTGGACACCGCTTCACGATGCATGCTGGAAGGGAGACTCAGAACGCGTGCAACAACTCATAGCACAAGGAGCAAAAGTTAATGCGCAAGATCTTAATGGAGACACCCCGCTTCATTTTGCCGCAGGTAACCGCCACATAGAAAACATGATAGCTCTTGTCGAAGCCGGCGCAATTGTTAATAGTGTCTCGCACAAGGGCTCGACGCCTCTTCATGTGGCCGTTTTGCACGGCCACATTGCAAATGTGCAAGAATTATTATCATTTGGTGCCAATACAAAATACTTCATACAATCGGGCAAATGCGCAGGTCAAAGTCCCTTTTCTTTGGCTCTGAGCAACCATTATCATGCACTTGCTCGCCTCTTTATTGATGTAGAAACCTATGGTTCATTAGCAGCTACTGTCATTACAAAAACAAAAGACGATCGCTGCCATTCGTGCCAAAAGCCCTTTATTCCGCATGCATTGTGCATAAGTTTATGTATGCACCATGATTTTTGCAAAAAATGCATCAAGGCCTCTAACGACAAACCACCACTACTTGAATGTGAAGAATGTATAAAAAGTTTTAATCCAGAAAACCTACTCATCCGTGTTGTCGCCAATAGAAAATGATACCATGCAAATCGGAGAACATAATGATCGCTACAAAATACTTATTGATGCTCTTACTCTCCCTATTTTTATCAACAACCATAATGCCGGCAGCTGGTTACACCACCCCGCTTCACTATGCCGCTCAATATAACGATCTTGAACGCTTAAAACAAAATTTAGCACAAAATATTAATGCTCAAGATGAACATGGGCGTACACCTCTGCACGTTGCTGCTTTACACTGTAACTTTCATTGTTTAAAAAAACTCGTCGAAAACCGCGCTCTTGTTAACGTATCTGACAACAGCAAATTTACCGCACTTCATTATGCTGTTATAAAGGGGCATACTGAATGCGTCAAACTTCTTATCGAGCATAAAGCACTCATTGATGCCGGCGGCACTGTCGCCAAAATAACGAATTATAGGCCTCTTCATGCTGCCGCTCAGTACGGGCATCCTGCATGCCTTGAAGCATTACTCAATGCCGGTGCTGATGTAAATGTCACCGATAGTTATGGCCAAACACCACTACACTACACCACCATGCAACGCAACACCGAGTCACATTTTATTGGAATAGATGGCCATAAACAATGTGCCGAGCTCCTACTTAAAAAAGGTGCGAATGTTGCCATGACAGTACAAGGTGGGCAATTTATTGGCGCTACAGCACACACACTAGCCAACATCAATTGTTGTTACAACATTGAACAATTGATTGAACGCTGGCAAGAACCACAACCAGCTTCATGGACGTGCACATTACTTTAAAAATTTAGATCAAGAAAGGAACGTTGGCTTTTATTATTTTTACGAAATAGTCATATAAAATTTTTATGAAAGATAATAAGTATGAATAAAAGAAGAGCAATTTTTATACTCTAGTTCATAAAGGCTTAGCATGAAAAAACTCATCCTATTTTTCCCTGCCATACTAATATTTTTTAGTGCTGGAAACGTATTTTCACAAGTACACACACCGTTACATGAAGCCGCAAGTAGCGGCAATTATGTACTTCTCAGTCAACTTATCACTGATGGCGCTGAAATTGAAGCACAAGACGAATACCAGGCAACACCTCTGCACCTAGCAGTACTACACGACCATGTTGAATGCGTTACAGCACTGCTACAAAACTATGCCAACGTCAATGCTCAAGGACTTAGTTTATTAACGCCACTTCATGTGGCTGCTTTTTTTGATCGTCCCAACTGTATGCGCGCATTATTAGCTCATCAACCTCAACCTGACATCGATACACAAACCCTTCGAGGCGAAACGCCTCTGTACTTGGCGGTGCACTCAGGATCTATCGATTGCGTACAGCAACTGCTTAAAAGCGGCGCAAACCACAAAATCTGCACACATGGCAACTGGGCACCACTCCACAAAGCAGCAAAGCGCGGCCACATCGCTTGCTTAACATTACTAATACACTATGGCGCTGATATATCGGCTCAAAATTGCGGCTTTACGCCAATGCAATTAGCAAAAGATTACAACCACCGATCTTGCATTGAGATCCTTGCTCACGCTGAAAAAATACGCTTGGCACAACAGCTAACACCACTTGAAAACCCAGAATTTTATATCGCATCGTTATTTTTAGATGATGAAATAGACACGTGAAAGCCCTCGGTTATGCAAGGAACCCAAAAATTATGAATTTTTATTTTTTTATTATCTTACTTTTTATCACAACGCCAACACAACCTGCAGCAGCTACCGAAAAACCAACAGAGAAAACTCCACGCTTTTCTACTAACTTGCAAGCGTACGAATATTTACTTTGTTGTGATAAGCCAGGACAAATACTTGATAAGTATGATAATACCTTACTGCACCTTGCAGCTTACCACGGTCATTTACCATGGATTAAACATTTCCTTAAAATTGGTACCAATATAAATGCTCAACAAAAACTCATTTATGGACTCCGCTCCATTGCGCCGCCATTAATAATCATAAACTATGTCTTGAATATCTCATAAAAAATGGTGCTTTCAACCTACCCGACAATGAATTGTACACCCCGTTGCATTATGTTGCACTCAACAACTATCGAGCATGCATACCAATTTTTACTCAATACAAATTCGATTTTAATGTCAAAACAATTGAAGGCTACACGCCCTTACATCTTGCAACCAGGCAAGATTGTCGCGATATGGTCTGCGACCTTATCCTGCACGGAGCAGATGTTGATGAACGCGACAAACAAAGACGTACGCCACTACACCATGCCGCATTTTATAATTGCTTTGATATTGCTTTCAATCTTATTTTATACAAAGCGAATGTTAAGGTCGAAGACCGCAAACACAACACACCACTTCACTATGCGGCACAAAATAACAACCAAGCCATTGTAGAGATGCTCATCCGCCATGGAGCTGACGTCAATACTACCAATGCCAAAGGAAAAATTCCTCTTCATTTAGCAGCCGAACGTAATAATTTTATATGTGTAAAATTATTGATGGAAGCCAAAAGTGATGCGTCTATGATCGATAATAGCGGCAACACGCCAACACAATATGCGCTACTAAACGGCCATATAAACATTGCAGACTATTTAGAACTCGCCTCTCGTCAAAAGTCTACCAGCATCGAACAGCTCGCTGACGTATTAAATAAATTTCGCCTCAAAAGAAGTAAGACTTTTTCATCATAAACCATAAGGAGATTCAATATCATGTCAAAAAAAAATACTCTCTTACAAATAACACTCTTCGTTACGCTTATCATAACAAACAGTATATTGCCAGCAAGTCAGGCAACCTCAACAAAAACTTGTTATGACACATATATCTCACTCAACAAACAAGGTATTTCAAGAAGAGTTCTTGGTCGTGCTGTAGAACTTGCTAAAAAAAATAAGCTCAATTCTCTGCATATACAAGCGTTAACTGATTATCAAAACCCACAAGATATTCTTGCAGTACTCATTATCGATCATCAAACACCTGTTGATGTTCAAGACATCAACGGTTGTACAGCACTTCACGTGGCAGCCATGTACAATAATGTTACGTGTGCACGCGCCTTGGTACAAGAACACCATGCCAACCTTAACGCATTAAACAACGACGGCAAGACGCCAGAAAGGCTTGCACAAGAACATGGCCATATCGATCTTGCAAATTATCTACGCGCTCAACGTGATGAACAAGAAATTTTGTAACCACCTTATCGAACAAGACGTCCATCATGAAGAGTAAAAAAAATAAGCAAAGTAAGAACAACACATAAAATTTTCATTCATTACCACAACAATCTTGAATCTCGCTTTAAACTTAGGTATGCTTGCGCCAATTATATATTTACCATTATTAATAAATAGTTTATTCGCACTAAAATACAAGGAACAAACAAAAATATCGTTCTTCAACCATAAAAAAGGAAAATCATGTATCAAAAAATTATCATATCATGCTTACTCGCTTTTACAGTCTCAAGCAGCGCCCACTCTGCCGCCGAATATATAAAAAAAACATCGTTGCACGGCGCAGCAAAAAGAGGCGACTTGAGCGCCCTCGATCGTCATGCAAAGCACAATTCTTCAAATATCAACCAACAGGCAAGGCCTCACGGATGGACGCCACTGCATTATGCCGCCTTCTACGACCACACCGCGTGCGTAGAATGTTTAATTTCCTATGACGCAGACACCACCATCAAGGACAAGCACGGCAAAACAGCGCTCGATCTTGCAAGACAAAAAGGCTATTTCTTAATTGTAGAAATTATAGAAGGACATGAGCGCTAATTATCAGCGTTATAGACGTTTGCAATTCAGAAAAGAATTCAGAAAGGAGAAATCTTGAATGAAAAATATAGAGAATTTTACCTGCTACTCATAATGGCTTTTATTACCAACACGCTACACGCGGGCATGAGATCAATACACAAAGCAGCACAACATGGCAATGCCGAAGACTTACAAAGACTTATAAAAAATGGCGCGAATGTGAATACAAAATGTGATGATGACGCAACACCACTGCACTACGCCGCTTTTAACGGCCACGTTGAATGCGTAAAAATATTGCTGGGCGAAAAGGATATATTTGTAAACGTTCATACAAAGCTCTGCGGCTCAACACCACTCCATTTTGCTGCAAGAAATAATCATTTTGAAATCGTACAATTACTCTTAAAAAAAGGAGCTTCTTTTAATGCAACAGACCGTGACGGCTTTACGCCAGAAGAACGAGCAGAGTTCAATGATTTTTTTGATATGGCACGGTATCTGGGCAACGTTCGTCACGCACAGTTCATTAACATCCAAGACGAAGTAACAGGAAAAAACGATACACAGAACGATAGTGATACTGACGAAATCAATCGTTCTTTTGACCAAGATTATCATAAGACTATTACAAACTTAGAAACAGAAAAGCAAGACCTGATGAAAGAATAAAAAATGATATGACAAAATTTTGTTAAAATCAGAGAGGCAAAAGATCGTGAATAAAAATATTCTCGTACCACTTTTACTCATATTTACACAACACAATCGCATTCTACCTGCAGCCTGGACAGAACTGCATGAAGCTGCCTATGCAGGTAATATCAACCTCATACAGGAAGTCATAACATACCATGCACATGTAAAAGCCGTCGTAAATGCACTTGATCCTTCAGGATGGGCACCGCTTCATTATGCAGCTGCCTTTAACCACTCACAATGCATAGAATTGCTTGTTAAACATGGAGCCCGCATCAACCTTCCTGGTTCAGATTTACAATTTACACCGCTGCATTGCGCTATTAAAACGGGGCACCTTGAATCCATCCAAAAACTTATCCATCTTGGCGCCAACGTTAATGCCAAGGGAGAAAATGGCCTAACACCACTGCATTGCGCAGCAGCTTGCGGACACTTCGACTGCGTTGCAGAACTTATGGTATATTCTGCAGATACCAGCGCTCCCCTCACGGCAGGCCATTTTGTTGGTGAAACACCAGAAGAAACGGCTGCGCGGTGTGGTCATCACCACATTGCCCAAGTCCTAGCAATTTTTAGGCGGCGCAACGATCTTAAACTTTCTGAACAAGTACTATCAAAATGCAACGAACTCAGTACTGAGACAAAAGATACTCTTAAACGAAAAAGTACAAAATTCTCTCAATCATTATCTTCGCTGCCTTCACTACCTTCAGCACCCTCTTTCGCGTCATTACCTTCACGACCATCATTACCATCCACGCCTTCATTTCCTTCGCTACCTTCATCGCTTCCCTCATTTTCTTCACGATCTTCATTTGACTCACTCCCTTCGCTTCGCTCATCACTCTCTTCATTGCCATCATTGCCTTTTGGTCACAAAAAATAATCTGTTTCTCAACCTTATAATCCTGAGGAGACTATAAAAATCATCGTTACAAAGTACATAAAAAAAAGGATGCAGATCATGAATAAGAAATTTTTAGCATTATTTTTGATTGCTTTGATAAATTCAACAATCGCTACACCAGCTGCCAAAGAAAGCCATTTCAGGACTATCCTCTTCGAACAGCAGTCTTAACCGACAACTTTGAAGAACTAAAAGCTCTTATAGCCAATGGCGCAGATGTTCATATCACAACAAAAAACGGCCGCACACTCCTACATTGCGCTACCTTACTGGGCAACCTTGAATGCTTGAGAGAATTACTCAAGCATCATAACAATATCAACGCTCAAGATCATCAGGGAAATACACCGCTCCACCTTGCTACTCAAATTGACAACTTTGCCTACCGTAACACCAATTGCATTGAGCTCTTACTTGAATCTGGCGCCGAACTTAATGCAATAAATCACGCCGGCGAAACCCCACTGTTGTGCGCTGTCTCATCTGGCTGGGTCCAAGCCGCTCAACTACTCATAAAAAGTGGCGCCAACACCACCATAAAAACAGTTACTGACCAGACTATCACCAGCATTGCCTTGAAAAGTAACAACGAAGAGATGAAGCTACTGTTATTAGCAACAGGCAGAAGAAAAAGCATCCAAAAGAAAAACGAGAACAGAAGAAAAACGAGCAAATCTTTACCAAACTTACGTGACCTGCAGGGATGGATGAAATGAAACAGTTAAATAATCAAATCAAAAAATTAAAAGGAAAAATCATGAATAAAAAATGTTTAGCATTATTGTTACTCACACTTAGCCTGACCACCAACGCACTGCCAGCGGCATATGGAGAGGTAAGAGCAAGCGATCCAGGCGTTACCAAAATTCATGTAGCAGCCGCACAAGGTAATTATTGGTATTTACACTTCAATCTCACTTCAGACAACATTAACCTTCCAGACGGCACTGGCTCCACGCCACTTTTTTATGCTGTCGAAAACGGCCAGATCGGAAGCACTGTGCACCTTATTGATTATGACGCCGATGTTCATGCTCGAAATAAAGGTGGAGCAACACCACTTCACTATGCTGTTTTTGGTAACAGTCCTATGTGTTTTAGGTTGCTCATTGAACAAGGTGCCGACGTTAACGCTCTCGATGAAAACAAAGCCACACCGCTGCATATTTTTGCTTCTTTAGAAACACCACAAGAATCCGCAGAAGAACGCCAAAAAGAACTCGAATGCATACAAATACTTTTAGCAAATGGGGCCGATATTAAGCTCAAAACAGTCTTTGATAAAACAGTCTTTGATCTTGCGAAAGAATCTGGACGTGATGACATCACAGCGCTGTTGAAGAAATATACAAAAAAAAGAATCGCCGCACTTAAACAAAAACTGGATCAATTAGAACAAAAAGAACAGGCAGAAAAACAAAACAAGAAACAAATAGCTGGTGAAATAGCGGCCTATAAAAAAGTATAAAAAAGGAAATAATAAATCATGAATAAGAAATTTATACAGTTATTTTTAATTACACTCGCGTTCATAAAAACCGCTTTACCTCAAACAAATCCCCCACAAGAAACGCCCTTGCATTTCCATGCTCAAAACAATAATTATAACGAATTACGTTTTTTACTTTCTGATCGAAATCCCAGCAAATACAATATCAATGCTTTCGATCAAGATGGCTACACTGCGTTACATTGGGCAGCTCAAAACGGCCACCCATTTTGCGTTTATTTACTCGAACGAGCTAAAGCCGACTTCAATATAACAGATCTCAACGGCAACACAGCAGCAGATTTGGCAAGACAACATGGGCATGATCAGCTTGCAAATTTTTTAACAGAAGTAGCACAAGAGCAATGGGACAAGCGCCACGGAAAAAAAGAAATAGTGATAACACTTGAAGACCTTGCTCCCGAAGACATCGTCGAAGACAGTGATGGTCCTTTGGCAAAAAAAATGTGGTCGGCCCAGGCAAATGCAAAAAAGATAAGCACAGAATGATCTTAAACTCTCAATAACTGGAGATTTTTAATCATGAATAAAAAAATTTTAGCATTATGTTCTCTATCGCTTGCACTCACCGTCAACGCGCTGCCCGCAGCTAAAAACTCAGGACAAAAACTTTTAGCAGAACTTCTCTTACACGACCTAAAATTGAACAACATCGAAAGCTTTAAAAAAAATTTAAAAAACTGCAGGAACGTGGATATGATTGTTGACAGCGAAACACAAGAAACACTTTTGCATTATGCTGCCCTGTGGGGCCGACTGGAATTCATCGAAGTGCTGCTAGAAAAAAAAGCCTCAGTAGATGCCCTTGACCATGAGCTTTTAACACCTTTGCATCGAGCCATCATCGAAAACCAAACTCAATGCGCGGCAAAACTCATAAAACACGGTGCTGATGTAAACCTAGCGGATAACGAAAGCGGAACGCCATTGCACGCAGCAGCCTTCTCTGGCTTTATAGAAAATCTACAATTACTTCTTAACAGCAAAGCAAATGTTAACGCGGTAGATAAGGACAATATTACTCCACTTCACGAAGCTGCTTTTGCCGGAAAAACCGAATCAATACGCGAACTTTTAGCTTATAATGCTGATATCACGGTCAAAGTCAATAATCCTAAACTTACCGCACATGGAAAAACAGCATTAGAGATTGCTCAACGGGAGGGGTATGTCGAAATCGTAACACTTTTACAAGAAGCCGAAGAACAACAATCAGTAGTTGTAGAAACAGAAGTATCAAACTAATTATTTTTGAAGAAAAGAAAAAAATCGTGAATAAAAAATTTGCAGCATTATTTTTTATCATCTTTACACTCACTAAAAGCGCCCTGCCAATACCGCCCTTACTAGAAGGCTTTACGCACTATCATCGAGCCGCATGGTACAGCGACGTTGCAACCATAAACAATCTATTAGTCAACGGTTACTCGCCTGATGTTCAAGACGAATTTGGTTGGACAGCTTTGCATATAGCAGCCGCATGGGGCCATTTTGCATGCGTTATAGCATTGGTACAAAACGGTGCAGACATATTTTTAGAAACAAATAATAATCAAACAGCTGAGGAATTGGCATGGCAATATCGTCAGTTAACGCCAGAATGTCATCATGAAAAAATATGGTTTTATTTAAAAACAGAACGAGAGAAATACGAACGACAAGCAAACAAAATAGAACTCGCGAAAATACGCGACATGCAACGAGCAGAAAAAAAAGAATTCAAAAGAATGCGCAAATACCAAAAAGATCTAGAAAAAACATTTGCGACAGAGGCTATGGATTGTGAATAGAGAAGTTTTAACATCATGTTTGATGGCTTTAGGACTCGCTGCTAACACACTGTCGACAGCTCTCTACCCTTTTGGTTGGACCGAACTACACATAGCCATTCTTTACCACCATTCAGAAATTGAAAAAGTCGAAAAACTTTTAGTTTCTGGGTACACAATAGATACCCAAGATAAAACTGGCTGGACACCATTGCATTATGCTGCCGTTTGGGGTTATCTTACATGCGTAAAAGCGTTGGTGGAACATGGCGCAAATATTTTTTTAAAAACAAACGATCAAGAAACCGCCGAAGCACTTGCAAGAAAATGGCAGTATCATGATATTGCACATTATTTAGAAATAAAACGAGAAGAACAAGTTAAACAACAACTACACACATGGCGAGAAAGGCGAGCAAAACAAAAAAGAATCGAAATAGAACGCGAATATCAAGAAGATCTAGAAAGAGCATTTAACAGAACAAGAAAGAAGTATGAGGACAGACACCATCATGAATAAAAAAAAATTAGCATTATTTTTAGTATCGCTTGCATTAACCAACAACGCTCTACCTGCAAGCATGAAGCCCGAAGACAACTGCACAGAATGCTCACTAAAACGCAATGGAACACGGTTGCACAATCTCGCGCGAAAAGGCGAAGAAGAACAATTACAAGAATTGCTCGCTAAAAAAATTTTTGACGTTAATGCCGTCGATGAACAAGGAAATACCCCCCTTCATCTGGCCGCCCAAGGCGGACACACCTACTGTTGTTTAATAACACTCTGGCGCGCTGGCGCTGACCGCCACCTTGTCAACAATGATGGCGATGACGCAGTAACTGTAGCAGAAAAAAATGGACACCATTTACTAGCACGAACTTTGCAAGAAAAATACGACAACCACTACAGCGACGACGACGAGAAAGCAGAAAACATCGACACCATTTCTCCCGAAGATGAAGACAAACTCGATGCCTTATTTGAAAAAATGTGTGCAGAAAAACCGATACGTTTGTCAAACAGCGAACTACCAAAAAATAACAGTCTCGACTCATTCGATTCTCTCGAAAAATTACTGAGTGAACTCAAAGAACACGAACATGAAAGAAAGCTTGATCAAGAAGGATCACGATCATGAACAAAAAAATCGTCCTATTTTTACTGACATTCGCGCTCACTAAAAACATACTACCGGCAAGCAATCCACTTTATCAAGTAGCCGATGATGGCGAAACGCCACTTCATAAAGCTTCCCGCCATGGCAACAACACCTTATTAAGAAAAATATTAGCAGTTAATTCTTGCGATAAATACAAAGACACGCCACTGCATCATGCTGCTTACAACGGCGAGCTTAAATGTTTACAAACTCTCCTCAAACGCGGCGCCACCGTTGATGCTCGTAATAATAAAAATAAAACGCCATTGCATGATGCTGCTTCACAAGGATACGCAGACTGCGTTCAAGAACTTTTGGCCAATGATGCTAATGTTAATGCCCAAGATCGCTATGGAGCAACGCCACTTCATAAAGCAGCTTACAAAGGCTGGCTTGAATGCCTTAATGAACTTTTAAAACATGCAAAGGTCAACGCTCCAACCAAAACACAGGCAACGCCGCTACATTATGCTGCATCGGCAGGCCGTCCAAAATGCGTACAAATGCTCTTAAAAAATGGCGCCACATGTGATGCAGAAAACGGCCATAAAAACACACCTCTTCATTTAGCAGCAAAAAATGGCAAGACCAGATGCGTGACCATCCTCGTCGAACATGGTGCTAATCGAGAAGCTCAAAACATCAACAGCAAAACCCCTGCTGCTCTTGCAGAAGAAAATGGCTATCTCGAAATTGCAAACTACATAAGAAATGCAGAACATGAAACTGATATCATTAAAGCTTTTATGAACATGTTTCTGAAAGACACTACGGACTTTGTCGATCATGAATAAGATCTTACGTGGTCTCATGTCCATCATGTTCGCCTTACTAGCTTTTGTCTTACTTTCCGTTAATGCTCAACCAACAGCACCTAAGCCCCCACACCGAAAAAGTTTTCGTGCACAAACACTATGGCCACTTCATGAAGCAGTACAAGAACGCAATATCGACGCGGTTAGAGCCTTGATAGAAAGAAAATATCCCGTTAACGAAATCGACTTTGATAGAGCGTGGACGCCGCTTCATTGAGCAGTAGCCTACAATACAATTGAATGCGTAAAAATACTGTTACTGAACGGCGCTAATGTTCATGCGGCAGATTACCAAGGCCTTACACCACTACATGTTGCCGCTGGCTGCGGCCACCTTGCATGCTGCGGGGTTGCTCATACAAAAAGGCGCTGATATTGCACAACAAACAAACTTCGGCATCACGCCAGCAATACTTGCAGCAAAAAAGAAAGAACAAACGGTTGTTGAATATTTAAACAGCCTTGCATAAAACGTACCGGCAACAATTAATAATTTAAAAAAGAGAAAGAATCATTAACCATGAATAAGAAATTTATAGGACTGTTTTTAGCAACCACCATCATCACCACACACGCATTTCCCGCATTAAGTAACCAATCTTGTACCCAAGAAAATGATTGGGCCCTGGCACCCATTCA
The DNA here is from genome assembly GCA_016699045.1 of bacterium. Classification (NCBI taxonomy): domain Bacteria; species bacterium. The sequence goes on along the minus strand of CP064957.1, from coordinate 1,394,139 downwards.
TAAAGCAGCACGCGATGGCCAGATTGAGACAATCAGAGAATTAATCGGAAAAAATCACGATGTCAATGATGTCGATTATGATGCAGGCTGGACACCGCTTCACGTTGCTGCATTTCACGGCAACGCACAGTGCTTTTCAGTCTTAATCGATCACCACTCCGACACAACATTACAAATCTCCAGCGGTCCTTATACTGGCTTAACCGCAGAAGCCTTAGCACGAGAAAAAGGCCATCAAGAAGTTTTGGATTTTTTTGTTCTTGAAGTTCCAGCCCCGCATTTCGCGGACATCGAAGGTACCCAAGAACCGGCAGGCAAACTAGCAGCAATTCAAGATTGGTGGGCAGAATGGTGGCGCTCATGAAAACCGCCCTCATATTTGACAGCCTTTAAAATGGCAACCCAGACACATTTACCGCACTGATTAATGCAAAAACTATCTTTGCATCCCAAAATTTTGATAACAAACACCTCAAGGGATTCAACAAAATAATTTTTAATGCACAAGAGCATTGCTATCTGTTAATCAAAGGACTATCATACCATCAATTATACAAACCCAACAAATGAAAAGGAATAGGAATGGTAAAAATTAAACAAAGAAGGAGAAACTTCGTCGACAATCACCATCCTTTTTGTGTCATAGTATGTAATTTTTTATGCGGAAAGATTAAATCATGAATAAAAAAATTTTAAAATTATTGTTCATCACGTTAACACTCACCGCCAACGCGCTTCCTGCAGCTCGCCAGTCCGGTTACCAAACCGACCTTCACTTTGCAGCAATGAATAATAACCCTGATAACATAGCACAGCTGTTAGCATCACGACTAGTTAACGTTAATGCTCAAGATAGACAAGGCTGGACAGCATTACACATTGCTGCCGCGAATGGTTATGGTGAGTGTGTATTTGTTTTAGTTCAAATGGGCGCGAATCGCTTTCTCACAACAAACAAAGGCGATACCGCAGCAGATCTTGCAGAAAAAAAGGGACATAAAAAAATGGCGCAATTTTTAAGAAGTTAACGATAAGAAGACCACGACCAAAAAAATTCCTCTCAAGTACTTACAAAAACGAAAAATAAATCTGAGAAGTTGTAATCGTAAAACTCAATTAGAAAAGGAGAAGCCGCCCAAAACCTCGCTCTCGTGTTGTGTGTCATGTTGTATTATTTTTTTCAGGGAGAATTTGAATCATGAATAAAAAAATTTTAGGATCATGTTTAGTCGCCCTCACTTTCACCGTTTATGTACAACCAGCAGCAAAATCTCAAGATGTAGAACAAACAATTCGTACTTTCATCGACCAAACTCTTAATAAACAAGACGCACTGGGCAAAACGCCTCTTCATTATGCCATTGAAACTAACAACACCGACTTTGCAAAAAAAGTTATTGCTACAGCAGGAGCAAACGTAGCATTAGCTGACAACACCGGTATCACGCCCCTCCACGTTGCTGCTTATCATGGTCGTGAAGAAATTGTAAATCTTTTGCTCAGCCGAGGAGTTGACAGTAATACAGCCGCAATCAATGGAGATACACCTCTTCATATGGCCGTCAAAGGTAACCACTTTGCTTGCGCACACACACTCGTCATCACAGGGAAGGCCGATGCTTTTGGGTTTAAAGCTCGCTTCGAACATAAAGATTATAGCGCAGCAGAACTTGCAGAAGTATTAGGTCATGAAGCATTAGTAAAATTCTTTATTGAAACAGCAAGACTAGCAGAAGCTAAACCAGAAGAACCATCAAACTTTTCTATTTTCTACCCAAGTACCTGGTTTTCAAGCTCAGCACCAGAAGCAACACCAGCTGCTGACCAACCAGCTCAACAATAAGCACATTAATATTTTGGAGGGACGCTTATCGTCCCTCCAGCAACACCACCACCACTCACTACCAACAACTCACTCAAGCACATCGTACATTGGAAAAAATTGGGGAAAAAATATGAATAAAAAATTTTTTACCATCCTGTTAACCTCACTCACGCTGGCCACCAACGCGTCGTCAATGATTCCGCTCTGGAGCGAATTAGTGAGTATCGTCAAATGCAACAACCATCCTGCTTTGCGAGCGCTCATACAAACCAATTTAGCGCAAACTAAATTCAATCTTGCTAACATGCAGCATTTTAATACGGGCATATCGCCGCTCCACAGTGCCGCTCAACTTGGCCATGTTGAATGCTTATCAACCCTTCTTGAAGAAGGAGCACTCGTTAACATTGCCGATCATTTTCAACACACACCACTGCACTATGCCGCGCATGAAGGAAAAGTTGAATGCGTAAAAGAACTTATAAAACACGAAGCATACGTTAATTGCCAAAACAGGTTAAAACAAACACCCCTTCATTTGGCAGCCATCAAAGGCCATGATGCTTGTGTAAAAATATTAGTCGAAAACGGAGCCAAAACAATGGCTTTTGATGAAAGCGGCCAAACCCCCGCAGTAGTAGCAGCAAAACATGGCCATACACAACTTGCAGAAATATTGACACTGATTGCTCGCCAAACACAGCAGCCAATCAATCCGCTTCCCAAAGCACGTAGATTTCCATTCGGTAAGTTTTCGATTGGAAAAAAATCATGAATAAAAAACTTGGGCTACTTTTAGTCGCCCTCGCTTTCACTACCAGCGCCACGATGAACGCGCTGATGTCAAAACAGCTGTTCACATTTTTTCGCACAGCTATTTTACATAATCAGGCTGACAGTCTCAGATTGCTGCTCAAAGGATCTGGTATCAATGCTATCAATGTTAACGTTCAGCATTGGAAGACTGGCGAAGGACCACTCCACTGGGCTGCCGAGCGCGGCAACGTTGAAAGCCTGCGAGTACTGCTCGACCATGGTGCAAAAATTGATTGCAAAGCAATATCGCATGGAAAAACACCACTTCATAAAGCTGCCTTGGGCGGCCATCATACATGCGTAGCAGTACTTTTAGACCGTAGAGCTCCCATTGAGGCTGTAGATGATGACGGCAGAACAGCACTCCATCTTGCAGCGGCACGTGGCAGGGTTGACTGTGTACTGACACTTTGTAAAGCCAACGCCAACTGGCAGGCAGAAGATAATAAGGGCCGTACACCTGGACAACTTGCTCTTTCCAATGGCCACCTCGCCCTTGCAGATTTCTTAAGAAAGCCGGTATAGATCATGAACAAGAAATTTTTAGCATCATTTTTAGTCGCCCTCGCCTTCACCACCAACGCGCTGCCAATGATGCCTTATGCTGAAGCTGCAGACCAATTAACCATTGAATGTGATAATTATAGCGCCACCTACCCGCTACACCACGCAGCTTACGCTGGCATGCTCAACACCTTACAAAAATTACTCGAAGGTAAAAAGTATGGCATAAATCACCTCGATGATCGTGGACGCACCCCACTTCAATTTGCTGCTCGTTTCGGAAGAGCTGAATGTTTAAAACAATTACTTGATGCAAAAGCAGATGCAACGATAGCCGATAGCCAGGGCTACACGGCACTTCACTGGGCGGCTGAAATGGGACATGCTGGATGCATACAACAATTGTTCATAAACAGAACAGCGTTAAATGTTGAAGCTCAAACAATAAGCAATGGTTACACCCCACTCCACCTCGCGCTCATTAACGGCAACGCTGCGTGTGCACAAAGACTTGTTAAATTCGGGCTTGCTAGTCTGACCATGATGGTGAGAGACGGCGATTTTGCCAACCACACGCCTTTAATGATCACTAAAACACACTGCTCAGACTTGGTGCCACTGTTGGAACAGGAACAAAAAAATCGTGAGTCAACATTACACTATCAGCCACATGAAATGTATGACTACGAAAACGATGAATCCAATTACTTTGTTGATTGTTGTTTTTCATTTTTTATGAACATGGAACAAAATTATGAATAAAAAACTCGGACTACTTTTAGTCGCCCTCGCTTTCACCACCAACGCGCTGCCCATGGGAAGAAGCGACTCTTTGGTAGCAAAATATCCACTGCATGATGCGGCACGCCTTGGCAAACTCGATACCTTACAAAAATTACTCAACAGTAACGTGTATGACATAAATCAAGCCGACGATCGCGACCTTACCCCTCTTCATGCTGCTGCGCTTAACAACCACCCTACCTGCGTAGCTGAACTTATTAAACACGGTGCCAACAAAGACGCTCTTGCCACCGATAATGGCTATACACCGCTCCACTTGGCTGCACAGAGCAGCCACTATGCATCTGCCGAAATACTTGTCAAAAATGGTGCAGATATTACACTTGGCGTTCAGTCAGGAACGTTTAAAGATTACACCGCAAAGGATTTAGCAAATTTCAAACGCAACCACCCTCTCCTCGATCTTTTAGAAGCACAAGAAACTGAAATAATTATCGATCACGAAGCGAAAGAAGAAATACCAAGCGCATCAATTAATCAAACGACAGAAGAACATCTCGAAACACAAACTCAATCAGCAGGCACAAGCTATGACTGGAGCTGCATCATCACATAAACACACTGACATACAACTTTATGGAACCTAATTAATCATGAACAAAAGCGTTATAGCACCATTTTTAATCACCATGACACTCATCGCTAACGCAATACCCGCAGCAGAGCCTGAGTTCCCTGATCAAACGCTTCACTATTTCGCTCGTATCGGCGATGATATAAAACTATACAAGCTACTCCAGACCGGAAAGTGCGACGTCAACAAACCAGATGCGCTCGGTTCTACCCCGCTTCATTATGCCGCCCAAAATGGCCATCGAGAATGTCTAGAACTTCTTCTTCACCAAAAAGAAGTCAACATGGATGCTTTCGATGAACACGGTTTTACACCACTACACTGGTCAGTTATGTACGATCATCCTGACTGCGCACGCCTTTTGTTAGCACATAACGTCGACATCCGCTTAGTAATACAAAAAGGGGCATTTGTTGGCAAAACAGTTGAACAACTTATCAAAATCAAAGGACACAAAAATTTTGAAAGTTTTTTAAAAAAAGAAGGTAATAAAAAAGAACAAGAAATAAACAAAATCAATAAATACGTAGCAAACATGAAAGGGACACTATTTCATAAAAACAACAACTAAAAGCGCTTCATTACGCGCACTATCTGTATACACAACAAGTGCCACTATATTTTTTTTGAAAGATTTCAGACCATGTACAAAAAGGTATTCACCTCGTTTTTTTAACACTTGCACTCATCTCAAACGCCAATCCAGCAGCACAAGCAATATTTGATTGGTTTAACGTTAATCACAAAGACAGCAAGGGCCAAACCGCTCTTCATAGAGCCGCTTCAAATGGCGCAACCCTACGCGCACAAGCCATTCTATTTTTAGGCGCTAACATTGAAGAATGCGATAATGAAACAAGAACACCTCTTTATTACGCAGCTGTGTATGGCAACGAAACCGGCAACAACTCATGCGCCGACATGCTCATAACTGAGTACGATGCCGATATCAACGTACTCCTTGAAGAAGAAGATTTACATAATTGGGTAGCAGAAACTATTCATAGAATTGCAGGCACTGAGGAAGAAGAAGAAGAAGAAGAAGGGGTTGAAATATGGAATCCCGATACTGATTCAGATAACGATCAAGATCAAAATTCTGAAAGTGATTCAGAAGCACATTTTTAGTCCATAACTACATAAAAAATATTCCACGGTGCGGCGTTAAACCGCACCATTTTTTTAAGAGAAATTATGAAAAAGTTATATGTCTTCTTATTTTCAGTAGCAATTGCATTCACGACAAAAGTTAACCCATCACCACTTCATGAGGCAGTAAAAAAAAACAACATAACTTCTCTTATCAGCCTCATCGACACACAAAAATACAACGTTAATGAATTTGACGAAGAAGGCTTTACTCCTTTGCATTATGCTGCCTTGCTTGGCTATCTCGCATGCACACATGTTTTGGTTGATAATGGAAAAGCAGATATTGATCTTATCGTTGAACATGGGCCGTATGTCGGCAACTCTGCCAAACGACTTGCTCAACGAGCAAAAAAAACAGATATTGTATCTTTTTTAAAAGCAAAAAAAATGCAAGAATCGTTTGACAACTGCGATTGTCTTGGCTTGATAGCATGGGTTATTTCGTAAGATTATAAACACAACAGAAAGAGTAGATCATGAACAAAAAATTTTTTGGACTATTTTTAGCAGTACTTGCTTTTGTAACAAATGCCACACCGGCAACAGAACGACCAGCCATCTTTGTATATGAAACCAACGGCATTATCCTCATAGCCATACCGACCGCAGAGCGACCATGTATCTTTGTATATCGCGCGATAAAATGTGGCATTACCCTCGAAAAAATAATATATGCAGATGATCAAGACAGCGAAGGAAAAACACCTCTTCATCACGCCGCCATTTCAGGAAACATTAAAATTACAAAAAAACTTCTAGAAATTAAGGCAGACGTTGAAAGCACTGACAACACAGGAAAAACGCCACTTTTTTATGCCGCTTTGCACGGCAAAGAAACCGGCAATAATACATGCGCTGATTTTTTGATCATTAAAGGCAACGCTGATATGAGCGTACTTCAGGAAGAAACAGAATTGCAAGGGTGGGTAACAGGAACAAAGCAACGGCTCGGGCTGAATGACAATCAAAAACAGATTGAAATAGGTCATTGTCTTGGGCTGTGTCTTTTTTCGTAAACAAAGATTGTATGAAAAAAGCAGAAATTGTAAAAAACAAAAAATCAAAAAAAGAAATAAAGCTTATTAAAAAAAGACTTTTTTCCACCGAATAACCTCAGCACTTGTAACCAACCTCAAATCAGTGTACATTCGTAACATCTTGAGAAAAGCTTCACAGTTCAAAGAATCTATGGTGGCAGTACATGACTAACGCAACACAAAACTCCCTGAACTTAGCTCGCAAATGGCGCCCACAAAACTTTTCCCACGTGGTGGGCCAAGAGATCCCCATTCGCATGCTCAAAAACAGTTTATACTTACAAAAATATTTTCCGGTTTATTTATTTGCCGGCCGGCACGGCTGTGGTAAAACATCAACCGCTCGCGTTTTTGCTGCCGCCCTCAACTGCCTACAACTACCACGCTTTCAAGAACAACCAGTTGGCAACGAAGTTCCCTGCCTTGCCTGCACATCATGCACGGCCATGATCCGCGGCAACCACCCCGACTTTATTGAAATTGACGCCGCCTCAAATACCGGCGTAGACAATGTCCGCCAAATTATTGAAACTGCTTCCTACGTGCCACTTTTTGGCCAAAAGAAAGTCTACCTGATCGACGAAGCACATATGCTCAGCAAGGCGGCCTTTAACGCCTTTTTAAAAATTTTAGAAGAACCACCCGCAACGGTGCTCTTTATTTTGGCAACAACCGAATTACAAAAAATTCCAGAAACAGTTTTATCTCGCTGCTTCCAACTCACCTTTTCTGCCATCAACAACGTTTCTTTGCAAGACCACCTGCGGGCGATTTGCACGCAAGAAAAAATTAGCATTGACGATGAAGCGATCCAAATTCTGGTTGAAGAAACCGGTGGCTGTGCACGCGATGCCATCAACCTGCTTGAACAAGTCCGTTTTTCAAGTAGCCACATCACCGCCGACGAAGCACTGCGCGTTTTGGGCAAAGTAAGCAATACCGTTGGCTTAACGCTCTTTGAGCTGGTGCTTGACCGCAAACCAGAACGCATCATTACCTATTTACAAGAAATTTCATTTCATAGCATCGCCCCACTCACGCTCTGGCACTTACTGGTTACACTCTGCCGAGCCGTTTTGTGGACAAAATATGGCGTTACCACCATCCCCAACTCATTCAGCAAGCAGCATGAAGCTTTGGCCGCACAGGCGGAAAAATGCTCTCTCAGCAGACTTCATGCCATCATGCAGCTGCTCTTGAGCCAGGAAGCACTGTTTCAGCAAACTAGCCAAAAACATACCTTTTTAGAAATCATCTTGCTGCAGCTGTGCGAACAAACGACAACCCCAGAAAATAAAAACGTTATCAAAAACGACCCGTCAAGCGATCATCATACTGGACCGAGCACTCACTCAGCCAAAGCCAGTCACGCCACTCCTACTCCAAATATAAAAAGCACTGAACCCGCTCCTCTGGCAAGAAATGAGGGCCAGGCCAAAGCCACCGTTGAAAAAAGCGAAACCAAGCTGGTCGTGACCATCCCTGTTGACAGCTCGGTAGAAAATAGCGAAAAATGGAAGGCGTTTGTTGAAAATGTCTTGGCTAAAAGCGATGACCAGCTCTTAAACTCCATTTTGATGCAAACACGGTTTTTGGGCAATGACCGAGCAAGTGGCTCCATAACCATCAAGTTGAGCAGCAACAGCAACTTCTTTAAAGAAAAAATTAAAGAAAGTGCGACACTGTGGCAAGGGTACCTCAAACAACATTTCGACTATTTTACCGGGTTCAATTTTGCGCACAACGCCGAGCCAGTCAGCCCAAAACCGGCACCAAATCTCAGCCCAACCATCGACCCGGCCAGCATTAAACCGGCAGCTCCTACCCAGGCAGCCAAGCCTGTCTACCGCCAATACAATGCCCCGGCCTCAAAACAAGGCCCGGCTTTAGAGGCATTTGATGTACAGGACAAAGAGAAATGGCCCGTGGCAAACTTGCTTACCAGCCATTTTCCGGGTACAATAAAGAAGACTAAACTCTCTCATTAAATTCTTAATTACATTCTGACTTTAAAGCAGTAAGGACCTGGTAAGCAATGAATAAAAAGGTAAAGTACCCAACGGTTGTATTAGTTGGTAGAACGAATGTTGGTAAATCAACATTATTTAACCGCCTTGCAAGCGAACAAAAAAGTATCGTATTTGAACGCGAAGGCGTCACCCGCGACTATATCGAAGAAAAAATTACGTGGGCAGACAAAACCTTTAAACTTATTGATACCGGCGGTTTTGAATTTAAACGCAATATGACGGAAATCGAAACGCGTGTTCAAGAAAAGGTTTTGAAACTTCTCGACAATGCCTCGTTGCTGCTGTTTGTCTGCGATGGCAAAAACGGCCTTACGCAAGGCGACCTGCATATTGCTAAAATTTTGCATCGCACCAAAAAGCCGGTTATCGTCATCATCAACAAAGCAGACAACCGCCGCGCACTTGAAGATAACATGTCGGAATTTTTCGCCTTAAGTTTTGATGAGCTGCTTCCTGTATCAAGTATCCACGGTACCGGTATCGGTAGATTGCTTGAACGCATCACCGACATCGTCCCACAGCCAACCGAGATCGAAGGCGAAGTACCACGTTACAAAATGGTTATCATTGGTAAACCAAACGTTGGTAAATCATCGCTCATGAATTTATTGCTCAAACAAGAACGTTCCATTGTGTCGCCAGTTGCCGGCACGACGCGTGAACCAATTAGCGAAATGCTCCAGTACGCTGACGAATTGATTCAATTGGTCGACACTGCCGGTGTTCGCAAAAAAAGCCGCGTTGACGATGAACTTGAACAGCTCATGGTTAAAAGTTCAATGGAAGCAATTCGCGAAGCAGACGTTGTTTTGTTGATGATTGATGCGTCTGAAGGTAAAATATCCGACCAAGAATTAAAGCTGCTTTTTTACGTGTACGAAGTTCACAAACCAGTCGTCATTTTGTACAACAAAACCGACTTAATCAAAGAAGACGATTACACCAAATCATTGCTTTTAAGCAGCCAAGCAGAATATAATTTTGTGTTGAAAAAGACACCACAAATTAACATTTCGTGCCTTTCCAAAAAAAATCTGCACAAAGTTATTGATAACGTCAATGCGTTAGTTAAGCGCTGTGGACAAAGCTTTAACTCAACTGAACTTGATGAATTTGTTAAAGAAAACTTAAGTGCTAAGCCAATGTATCACAAACGAATTTTACTCAGACTTTTCAAGATTCGTAATGTTCCCGCACAAATTCCAACGTTTGTACTGCATGTTAACTACCCAGAATTTTTTGGACCAACGCAGCTTGGATTTATCGAAAACATTATTCGTTCACGATACGATCTTAAAGGCTGTCCAATCCAATTTAGCGTAAAAAAAGTATAACGTATGAGCCTGGCGCTTTCGGTTGTTGCCTTAAGCCAACAATTTGGCTCCAAACAGATTTTGTACGATATTTCGTTCAATGCTAAAAGTGGTGTTGTAACCGTTTTACTAGGCCCCAATGGCGCCGGTAAAACCACGCTACTAACCACTATCATGGGCCTGAACACTGCACCAACGGCAGATCTTACACACAAAAAAAATATCGTTGCTCTTGATCATGAAATAATCAATGGTTGGCGCGTCGATCAACGCGTCAACCGTGGTCTCGTTTACTTGCCACAAAGCAGCTCACTATTCCAAAGCATGACCGTACAAGACAACCTGAACCTTGTTTATGCATATCATTCATACTGGCATAACAAAACCAAAACAGCATTTGAAGCTGAACGTAATGAGTGGCTTGAACAAACACAACTGATGCACAGCTTGCCACAAAAGGCAGGCGTTTTATCTGGCGGGCAAAAACGCAAACTTGAAGTAGTGCGTGCTCTATTAATGCATCCAGAGCTTATTTTATTCGACGAACCATTCGCTGGAGTCGATCCAAAATCAATTTACGAATTAAAAAAAATATTTACAGATATGGCTAAATCTGGTATTGGTATAGTGGTTTCGGATCATCATGTTGACCAGCTTTTGTCGATAGCAGATGTGGTTTATGTCATCATGCAAGGACGTGTTGTAACATCAGGCACCATCAAAGAAATCCTTGCAAACAAAGACACTCAAGAACGCTATCTCGGAAATCAGTTTTATAGTGAAATTGCAGAGAGATTTTTGTAAAAGAAGATTATGAAAAGGCAACTATGAACATCAAAATTTCCTTCCAGAACATGGAACATTCAAACCCACTCGAAGAGCATGCTCGTGAAAAATTAGCAAAATTAACTCACGTGCTTGAAAATGCTGAAAATATGCATCCATTTAATATCGAGTTTCACTTACGCGCCAACAAACTTCATCCTCATCACGAAGCACACCTGCACGTAAAAACATCACAGTTTGATCTGAATGCGCAAGAAGAAGGTACCGATATGTACATCGTGGTTGATAACACAATTGATACCATGGTTGCGCTCTTGAAAAAAGAAAAAGAAAAAAAGAACGACAGAAATCGTAAGTTTGAAAACGAAAAAAACAAATTCGGTTCAGACAAATTCTAATAACCACAAAAGACCAATAGTGCTTTGACCAACAAGGGAAAAACACCAACTAATAATGCTGCTCCCGCGCTAAAACGCATTATGACCCAACCAACAGGCAAGGCGGGCACCGGGCGCACCAGAAATAAGCCAAGTATCAAAAACAGCAGCGCTTCAAGCGGAAAAAACAATGTACGCGGCATAAACCTGGTGGTAAGTAAAAGACAACCAACAAAACCAAAAAGACGCACCTGGCAAAGCCACTCAAAACTCCGCTGCGTGGTTGTAGTAGCCATCATACCTAACGATGTTGCTACAACCACCAGCAGAATCAGCAAATATAACAACCAACACCAATTTTCGTTCACTAAATCAGTTACCGCATAGCGCAACCGAACAAGCATGCGCGCGACAGGATCTAATACAAAAGAAGTTTGATCTGGCAGCAATAGCTGCCCCCTCTTGGTCGCAGACGCAAGGCCACTCGATGCCGCTACATCACAAACCCGCACACCACTACGAGCGGGTGCCTGGCTTATTACCTGACCACCTGCCAACGGCAACCTAAGATAATGGCACGTGTGCCGGCCCCGAGGATCTAAAGAAACAAAACTGACATATAATGTGGTCTTGTAAAAATCAGACCCAAAGAGTTGGGCCGCGCTATTAAAGGCAAGCCGCAACGTCAGGCGGAGGGGTGCCTGTACCACCTTTTTGTCTGCCCGCAAGGCCACAACATGCCGCACCACTGGCTCATGGGCCGTCTTAAAGCCTTTGATGATAACTCCCTCATAATCAAGAGAGCAAAGCAAAGAATCGTAATAAATAAGCTCATCAGCCCTCGACAAGCGGATCTGCAACTTAATGCGCTGCGTGGCAATAATGCGCGTAAGATCACTTTCAAGCCCCCCTGTTGCAGTACGCACATGGCCTGAAAAAAGAAAAAAAAATAAAAAAATTACCGACCCAACTCTTTTTTTTATCATATATTTACCAAAACTATTTATTTTCAATTAGAAAATATTGTAAGATAGTGATGTAGAAATCTGAATTAAATTAAAAAAAAGGGACAAACCATGAGCTTTATACACACCATAAAATTATTTCCAACGCTCCTTTTTATGCTCGTTTGGAGCATACCGCAGGTTATGGCTTCTAACCAAGGATTGGTTAAAAAAAATCCAAAACTGACCATCGTTATCGTAGTTGACCAGTTCGCGCATCACTTCATCACCAAACTCAAACCACACCTGAATCATGGCATTAAAATACTGCTCGAGCAAGGCCTTTGCTACGACAACGCCTGCCATCCGCACGCTATTCCCGAAACGTGCCCAGGCCATAGTTCACTAAGTACCGGTACCACACCAACCTACCACAGCATTACCGGTAACCGCTGGTACAACAAACATGGCAAAGCGATAGAGTGTATAAAAGATGAAGGCACGGCAAGCCCCGCCAACGTTTTTAAAGATCAAGAAACAACCTATAAAGATTTAAAACGCTCGTCCAGCAACATCATGGTCGATGCCTTTGCCGACCAATTTGTCCTTTCATCGCCAAACGATAAGCGCAATATCGCTATCTCACTTTCCATAAAATCCAAGGCCGCCATGGCAACCGCTAACCGCCTGGGCAAGGCCATTTGGTTTGACGACCTGACCGGTCGCTTTACCTCAAGCAAACAATATTATGAAAAGCTGCCCGATTGGCTTGAAGATTTTAACGAAAAACATGCCCCAACCAAGCTTGATGAAGTGCGCTGGGAAACTCTCTATCCCCGCGACAGCCAGGCCTACAATTTTCCGTTTATCGATAATTATGATTACGCCGCTTTAAAAACTCGGCTCATTTCAGACAACGCAATCCCCATTGATCGCACCAACAAAAGCCCGTACGATCTGTACAACAAAACGCCTCATGCAAACCAGCTACTGTTTGATTTAGCAAAAAACTGTATTGACAATACTATTGAGCCACAATCGCCCAATAACATGATCATGTGGCTCTGCTTGAGTAGCCTTGATCTGCTTGGGCATTTTTATGGCCCTGATTGTCTGGAAGCGATCGACATGATCTACCGCCTCGATCAACAAATTCAAGATTTTATGTTGTACGCACAATATAAAATGGGTAAAGAGAACGTACTATTTGCACTCACGGGCGACCACGGCATCCAACCAATCCAAGAGCTTTCGTATCAAAAAGGTATTAAGCAGGCACGACGCGTGATGGTTCAACCACTGATTGAAAAAATGAATGCTTTTATTGCTGAAAAATATGACGTTGAAAAGGTAGTTCAAGCCTTTGAATCAACCTATTTTGTGCTCAGCAAAGAACAAACAGAAACGCTCACGGTTGAAGAAAAAAATGCCATCCTGGCAGATCTTAAAGATATCTTGTTGCAAGAGCCTGCCATCAAGCGCGTGTGGACGCGCGACGAGCTGGAAAAAGCAACGTTTAGACCTGAAGATATTGAAAGTTATTATAAAAACCATTTGTACGATTCGCGGATGGGCGACCTGATTATCATGCCACAGCCCTACTGCCTGATCACGCGGTATCCAAAAGGCTGCTCGCACAACACCCCGTACGATTACGATACGCATGTGCCGCTCATTCTCTACCAGCACGGGCGCTTTGCGCCACAAACTATTAAGCAAAAAGTTTATATTCCCCAGCTCCCCACCACGCTTTCTTACCTGCTGGGCGTTGTACAACCATCGGCCGGCACCTATCCCGTACTGCCCGGTATTTTTGACGAGGTAAAGCCATGATTAAAAAAATTATAAAGAGCCTAACGGCCGTCATGATCATCAGCATTTTGGTGACGTGCGTGCATCCCAGCCTACGCCCTGACGTGGCTACGACTGGCAAGCCAGCCCAGACAAATCAAAAAAAACCAAAACTCGTACTCATTTTTGTGGTCGACCAACTCGCCAACCACTACATGACCATGCTCAAGGACTACGTTAACTTCGGCTTAAAAAAGCTCATAGAAAACGGCATAAGCTTTCAGCGCGCCAACCATCCGCATGGCTCGCCAGCAACCGCAACCGGGCATGCAACGTTGAGCACGGGCACCTGCGCCAAAGACCACGGGTACATTTTAAATGCCTGGGCAGACGCCAACGGCAACAAGGTACGCGCAACGCAAGACGAAAGCTCCGACGCTGCCGTGTTTGGCCGCACCGGAACCATGAATTACAATGCGTCAGCAAAACTTTTGATGGTCGACACCTTGTCAGACCAGCTGGTTGCACAATCAACACCAGACAGCAAAAACGTTGTTTTTTCCTTGTCATTCAAAACACGCGCCGCCATTGCCATGGCTGGTAAAGCGGGCCAAGCAATTTGGTTTAACGACGAAGACAATATTTTTACCACCAGCAAAGCTTATTGCAAAGAAATGCCTGAATGGCTCAAATCTTTTAACGAACGTAACGACGTTGCAAAAATAAAAGAAATAGACTGGCCGCTCTGCCAGCCAGAAGACCATGAAATGTACCAACAGTTTACTAATCAGGATTATCGCTTTGCCGGCACCACGTTGCGCTTGGCGGGCAACAAAACACCGCTCAATTTTGGCCAACGTGACACCACCAACAAGTATGATACGCCCCACCTTTTCCAACGCACACCCATGGCCAATGGCCTGCTGGCAGATTTGGCAAAGGAATGTATCGACAAGCATTTCGAAAAAGATAACGACGACACGCTGGTAGTCTGGGTCGGTTTTTCAGCGCTGGACAAAATTGGCCATATCTTTGGCCCCAACAGCCTTGAAATTATCGACACGATTTGTCATTTGGACAAACAACTTGAAGATTTAATGAACTACGCCGAAGGTAAAGCAGGCGCTGAAAATGTGCTGTTTACGCTCACGGCCGACCATGGTGTTTCGCCAATCCCTGAACAAATGCGCGAACGCGGCTTTGGCTTTGTAACGCGCTTGTTTAATGACGACCTGGTAAAAGACATGAACAATCTGGTTGAAGAAAAATATAACGTCAAAAATATTATCCAAACGTTTAAAACAACCATGTTTTATCTGAATAAAAAAGCACTCGCAACGGTTGATGAAAAGAAGCAAGAACTTATTGTTCAAGAGTTAAAAGATTATTTAGAAAGTAAGCCGGGCATTCGTAAAGTGTTTACGCCCAAAGAATTAATTGAATCAACCTTTGCTCCAACCTCGTTTGAATATTTGTATCAGAACCAAACGTATGTCGGCAGAACGGGCGACTTGGTCTGCATGCCGCACATGTACTCGTTTATTGCCAGACGCGTGAACGGCACCAAGCATACCACGCCGTACGACTACGACACGCACGTGCCGCTTATTTTGTATCAAAAAGGTATGTTTGAAAAAAAACAAATTACCGAAAGAGTTTCCACAACGCAACTAGCACCAACGTTGGCAAAGATTTTAAAAGTCAACAAGCCATCAGCATCAACACGCGATGTGTTGCCAGGAGTTTTTGAGAAAAAAGATTAGTTTTATATATCTATTAATCAAACTGAAGAAGGAGTTTTAGCATGAAATTTATGAAGTATTTAGCATTTGCGGTGCTCGCACTGAGCATGCAAAGCTCTGTTGAGGCAAGTGCAAGAAGTAGTCGTTTTCCAGCTTCACCGCCACCATCCATGATCGGCACCGAGAGTCACCAGCCGGCAAGTACTTCGGCTGCATACGCACGAAGTAAGGGCGCACAAGGACTTGGGCTTAGCCCAGAAGGACCGAACAAATACGTCAGCCCTTTCTCTGCTCATCAAGGTTCAGCACCAACACTTCAACATGAACGCGCAACTACAGATCCACACCACCCAGATTATTTAGGAGTTGGCGACCCAACAGCTGCAATACTTGGTAGAAGACCTTCGACTTCTAAAAAAGATAGCGCATATGTAAGCCCTTTTTCTTCTCATCAAGGTTCAGCACCAACACTTCAACATGAACGCGCAACTACAAATCCCCACCACCCAGATCATTTAGGAGTTGGCGACCCAACAGCAGCGATACTTGGTAGAAGATCTTCATCATCAAATTTACCAAAACGTGAATATAGAACTTCTCACACCCCAGCCGTAGCACAAGTCCAACAATCACCACAAAGACCAAGCTTCTTCTCAAATTTCAAAAGCAACGTGCAAAACGTACGAGGCATTTTACAACCAAGTTATAGAGCTAAGCAAGAAGTAAAGCAGGCAAAAAAGAATGTCGTTTCATTGACAAATCAACGAGATCGAATTCGCGAACAAATTAGACAAGAAGGCAATCAGAAACCAGAAAGCGATCCACGTTTTATAGCGGCCCAAAATAAAGTTTTAGCTGGTACATTAGATCGCGAACTCAAAGTCTCACTCGCGAATAAATCCATTAGCAAACAAGAATTAACAGCAATTCAAAGCAATGACGCATCAGTAAGCCTGCAAAAAGAACGCTTAGGTTCTGTTGACTTTTCAAAAATGTGATTTGAGTGCATGATAACACCAACAAAAAAAACGAGTTTATTAAAAACTCAAAAAGGCGTTATCATGCAAAGAGAGTATATCACAAATGAAGCGTGGCGGAAAATATATCAGTTTCTTAAAAAGAAAAAGGTATTTATGTTAGAAATGAAGGTCTTTGTAAGAGGTTCATAGTGGGTGTGTATTGGATTTTAAAAACAGGCGCTCAATGGCGAGAACTGCCTGACCGTTATGGCAACTGGAATAGCGTATTCAAGCGATTTGATGTGTGGAGTAAAAAGAAAATTTTTGAAAAATTGTTAACATTTTGTGCTGACGACCCCGACCTTGAATACGTCATGATTGATGCCACAATAGTAAGATCGCATCCTTGCGCAGCGGGTTATGGCAAACAAAGTGAAGAAGGCTTGGGAAGAAGTAAAGGTGGTTTTACTACAAAAATTCATGCGACAGTGGATGCCTTGGGCAACCCACTAAAAATTATAATAACTCCTGGTCAAAGAAATGACATAACGCAAGCTGAAACCCTGCTCAAAGCAACCCAAAATTCTTGTGTGATAGCCGACCGAGGTTATGATTCTGATGCATTACGAACTTTGTTAAATAATCAAAATGTACGGTTGTTATTCCGCCTCGATCTAACAGAAAGATTCAGTATGAATATGATGAGCATCTTTACAAAGAAAGACATCTCGTTGAATGTTTTTCTCTAAAATCAAACACTTCAGACATGTCTTTTCTCGCTTTGACAAAAAGGCCCAGAATTACTTATCGTTCGTTTCTTTTGTTGGAGCAATTTTATGGTTACGATGAAAAGTCAACAGAACCTAGAGAACTTAAGAAATATCAGACAAAATGATCAAAAGATTGATCGTCTAAAAGCTGCTATGAAAAAAGGAGCCAACACGCCAGAAGAGGCTGCAAAATTAATGCAAGATATAGCAGCCGCTTCAGCTGATGACAAGAAATATCACGATCAAAATAAGAAACTCTTTACCCCACCAGCAAAACCGGCTGCAGTTCAAACGCCAGAACCAGTAGCGCCGATTAAACCGATAGCGCCAACAAGAGAAACCGACGAACAAGCTCACATTCGCATAGCAAAAGAAACGGGAATGTCGCCAGATAAAATTAAATTAGACAATAGCTCAAGCAGACCAGCCCCTGGATCGCGAGAAGCGGGATTAACAGAATCGAATTTTATGAACTAAAATTTCTAATTATTTTAAATCTTAAGATTATCATTCACAGGATTTACGGGGATGCTATAAAAAAGCGTCCCCTCTTTCATTTTCTACCGCGCTTTAAATCTTCACAAATTAGCCAGGCCTCTGAAGCCGTTCGTTCTGCGTGTCCGTCGAAGCTCAAAGAGCGAAGTCGGAAGCTTGTCGAAGAATTTGAACGGCTCCATTAGTAAAAAATAAGTGAAAGCTTGGGCAAAAGCACATATGCGAACCGAAACTATTTTTTTACTCAAAGTCCGACTGGCTTCGCTCTAAAAAAAGACCCCAGCCATTTTTACTGTTTTTGAAACGCCCTTCATTTTTTCAAACGACGAATGAGCCACGCCATTTCCCAAATAAATGTCGGACAAGCCATAAAATGTCGCCCAGATCGCCACAATTTGCAACAATGTGCTAATTTGGCAATCAAGGTACAAATTAGCACAAGTTTTTATTGCGGGCTCAAAAATACCGTGCTACATTTAACATAATCGAATATCTATAAAAATTTGGGAGACCGCCATGATATTTAAAAGAACCATAACACAAGCCCTGTTGCGCTATGCCAAGTTCCCCGTTGTTGGCCTGTTTGGCCCTCGACAATCCGGAAAAACCACACTGGTTAAGGATATTTTTAACAACCATAAATATCTTAACTTTGAAGAACCAGCCATCCGCACCTTTGCTCAAGAAAACCCACAAGGTTTCTTACGTGAGTTTGAGAATGATCATGGTATTATTTTGGATGAATTTCAGTATGTTCCTGAAATTTTGTCGTACATTCAACTTGATGTAGATACAAAGATCGACCTGGTTATTTTGTTTTGACTGGCTCACAAAATTTTTTAATGAATCAAGCAGTCACGCAATCGCTTGCTGGGCGCATTGGCATCTTGACACTACTACCGCTTTCTATCCAAGAACTCAAAGCAAGCACACTTCTAAACGATAACGTGCACAGCGTTATTTTGTCTGGCGCCTACCCACGCATTTATGCCAAAACTATCGCACCGGAAGAATTTTATCCTTCCTACATTCAATCATACGTTGAGCGCGATATCCGCCAACTGGTCAATGTTGAAAATTTACATACCTTTCAACGTTTTATGCAATTGTGCGCAGCGCGCGTTGGGCAACAATTAAATATTTCTGACCTAGCAACACAATGCAGCATTGCACAAAAAACCGTACAAAGTTGGCTTTCAATCCTTGAAGCAAGCTATATTATTTTCTTACTCAATCCATATTACAAAAATTTTAGTAAGCGCATCGTAAAAACACCTAAACTTTATTTTTATGATACTGGCCTTGCCTGCTCATTGCTCAATATCCGTTCAAGCGAAGAACTTGCGCTCAGCTCATTTCGTGGGCCACTTTTTGAATGCCTCATGATTGCTGATTTGTTTAAGGAATATTTTAGCAGAGGCTTGAAAGCGCCGTTGTACTACTGGCGTGACGCGAACGGCCGCCTAGAAGTTGATTGTCTTGTCGACCAAGGCACCAAGCTCACCCCGATTGAAATTAAATCAAACGAAAAAATTGATGATGGCTATTTCAATAACCTCACCAAATTTCAGGAAATAGCCGAATCAACACCCGTGCATAATTATGTTCTGTATGCCGGCATGCATAAGCAAGCGCGCACAGCAGGAACTATTGTTGGATGGCAAATGGCACACGAATTAATCGATTTGATATCTACATCAAAATGACGAGCAAGCCGCGCCATTTCCCGTAGAAATGTCGGACAAGCAAAACTATTGCTTTTAAACTCCCCACATTACTACACTTGAACGAAGCAAGCACTTTTTACCACCAGTTGCTCAATTGCCTTTTTGACCCAAAGCGTTACGATATGAGTTAAAGGTAACGCCACATGTTACCTTTAACTCATACTTGATATATTTTAACTGGATTCAAAAAATGGAAAAAAATAATATTTTAAACATATTGCGATCATCCGGCACCGTTTTTTCTTTTAAAGAAATCCTTTTGGCTTCGAATGAAAAAAAACCAGCGCTGCTCAAACGACGTTTACATTACTATGTTCAACAGGGCGAGCTTTATGCCATTCGCCGCGGGCTTTACGCAAAAAATAAAGATTATGATCGACTTGAACTAGCAACTAAAATTTTTACGCCAGCATACATAAGTTTTGAAACCATTTTGGTTGAAGCAGGCATAGTGTTCCAATATTATAAACGTATTTTTGTTGCCAGCTATCAAAGCAAAGATATTATGTGCGATGGTCATGAGTATTCATTTCGCAAAATTAAAGATACCATTCTTACCAACAAAGCCGGTCTTGAAGCAAGAGATCGCTATCATATTGCCTCAAAAGAGCGAGCGTTTTTAGACGTCCTTTATCTCAATAAAGATTATCATTTCGATAATCTAGCACCACTTGATTTTGACAAAGTATTAGCGTTGCTGCCAGTCTATAACAACAAACGCATGACCAAAAAAGTGCATGCTTTCATTAAAGCATTTAAAGAAGGTAGGATTTAATTATGACGCTCGAAACAAGCACTCACCACAATAAGCTCATTCACATTTTAAAAGATATCTATACGAATCAATCCATTGGTCCCTTCTTGGGTTTTAAAGGTGGTACCGCTGCCTATTTGTTTTATGATCTGAGTCGATTTTCAGTTGATTTAGATTTTGATTTACTTGATCCAACGGAGGAAAAACAAGTCATGGAACACGTAAAAACGATTCTAACAAAATATGGAACCATTAAAGAAGCTCGCGAAAAGCGATACAGTCTTTTTTTCCTTCTTTCTTATCATGATAAACTTCACAATGCTTATAATATTAAGGTTGAGATAAATCGCCGAAGCTTTGGCTCTTGCTACGCTCTCAAAACATATCTTGGCATTCCTATGAAAGTTATGATCAGAGAAGATATGGCTGCCCACAAGATGGTTGCCATGATTGAACGTATCGGAAAAACAAATCGTGATATTTTTGATACATGGTTTTTTTTACATAATCACTGGCCCATCAATGCTGAAATTATTGAGAAAAGAACCGGCCTTTCAATAGAACAATTTTTACAAAAATGCATTACGGAACTTGAAACAATAAGTGATCGTGGCATCTTATCTGGCCTTGGAGAATTGCTTGATACCAAACAGAAAGCTTGGGCAAAAACACACATGCGAACCGAAACTATTTTTTTACTAAAAGTCAGACTGGCTTCGCTTTAAAAAAAAATGGAAGGGAGATTTAGAATGAAGTTAAAAAAATATGCACTACTCATGCTGCTTATGCTGAGCATGCAAAGCTCATGTGCAAATGCCATGTCAAAACTATTCAATCGTCGAACTGCATCAGAACCAAGCCAACCCATTGATAGAGCAAGCGTTGCACGCAAAGCTGGTGGCAAAGGCATAGGACCTGAAGAACCAGCATCAACCAAAAGACCAAGTTTTTTTAATACGACAAAAAACAAAGTAATTACTTTTATTAACCCACGCAGCATGACAATAAGCAAACCTGAATTTGTAGAAATAAAACCAACACCAGCGGCAAGCTACACGGCAGCAACGCATCAATCATCAGAAAAAGCAACTACGCCAAGCTACGGACAGCCTTCAACAAGCAGAGGCCCCGCAAGATTTCGCACCTCAAACACACCCCGCCCAGGCATGCCAACACCAACGCCACCGTTAACGCAAAGACCTAGCGAACCACCATTACCAACAAGCCCATCACCACAAGCATCAATCGATCAAGCAGCAAAATTCAGAGCAACCGCAGAAAAACCTTCAAAACCAATCCAGCCAATCCCTCTCTCTCCAGAAAGACAAGCTATCAACACAAAATTTGCCGAAAAAAGAAGCGGGCTTGATGCAATTGTTGAAGATAATGCAAAACAACGAGCCGATCTTGAAAACGCGAAAGACTCACGACAAAAACAAAAAAAATTAGACAAACTTAATAAAAATTTCGATGCTGCTCTCGGGGAATTTGTTATCACCCACGAAGCGGCAAAAGCTATTCCAGAACCAGCAAAAACCCCAGACCAACCAACAACTACTCACACAAAAAAAACACCAGAAGACTTGAAACAAGAATTTAAACATAGCGAAAAAGAATACCTTGCAAAAAAAGCAAAATTCGAACAAGCAATGAGAGAAATAGACAGCTATGAACAATCTAACCAATCAACACACAACGTTAAAGAATATAAAAAGATTATACTTAACGAATATATGGCCGGTTTTAAGAATTATAATGAAAAAAAATCTGCATACGAAGCATCTAAACTTTCATCGCCAGCACAACAACCCGAAAAAACGCCAGCTCAACCAACACCAAAACCAGTAGCCCCACCAGCGCTATCAACATCCGTTGCTTCAGCAAAATCGGCACAACGGGCAGCAAAAAAAGCTGCTCAGTTGGACCAAGACCTTCAAGCCGCACTCAAAGATGGCGCCATCGGCGCTGAGGAACACAAAGCAATTCAAGGCGATGGGGCTTCTGTTACAAAACAAGCAAAACGCCTTCAACTTTTGAAAGATATTAAACAAAATAATGCAGAAATAGAAAAATTTGAAAAAGAGTACAAAGCAAATCCAGACAATATACTTTTTGTAGGTCTTTTGAATAAGCGCTACGATAAACGCGCAGAACATGAAAAACAACAGGCAATACTTTTTGCCCCTTCAAAAGAAGCAAAAAAAGCAGCTCAAGAAACACCCGCAGCAGAAGCAAAACAAGCAAGCTACCCAAGCTTACAGCAACCAGCTCAACCAGCAGCACCACCACTACATAAAAAAGATCAAGCGCGCATAACATCAGCACAAGCAATCGTCGAACAAGCTCAAGCTGACCATGACGCCAAACAAAAAGCGTTAGCAGCAGCACAGAAAAAAGTAGAAGAATTAGATGCTCAAAAAAGAACAAAAAGAGACCTGAGTGATTCAGCTGGCACTAAATTACTTCAAAAATATATTGCCGCCGAAAAAGAAGCTTTTAAGCTGCAAGGACCGGCCAAGCAAGCAGCCGCCAAACTCAAGCACGCAAACACCGAATTAGATAATACAAAGAAGCTGCCAGATCTTATCGACAAAGCGGTAAAAGATGGCGCCATCACGCCAGAACAAGCCAAGGCGCACAGAAAGAGCACTGCACCAGCTGACAAAATTATCAGTCGTCTTGAAATGGCACAAGCTATTAAAAAAACTGACGCGGAGATAGCAGGATACAAAGCAACCATCTCTAACAAAAATAATGCAAGACCAGAAGCCGTTGCGCGCGCAGAAAGATTACTTAAAGTCGCACAACAAAAACAAATCAGCAATAAAAACACCCTCAAGATACGCCATGAATTAACGCCTGAAGAAATAGCAGCACAAAAACCAGCAGATAAAAAACTAATACAACCAACAGCTCCAACAGCACGCCCAAGCATAACAACCCCTGAACAACAAAAAGACACTACTCGTATTGCCGCAGCAGAAGCAAAATTAAAACAAGCCGAAACCGACAACGCGAATAAACAAAGTCAAAAAGCAAATGCTCAAGCAATGCTGGCATCACACAAAGAAGGGCTCAATGATCCAGAAAACCCGCTTTACGCCATTTATCGCAATCCTGATAAGTCGTTAACACCAGAAGGCAAACGGGTTGAAAATCAAATAAAACCTCTGGAAGCCAAGTTGGCAGCAATAGAAAAAGCACAACAACAAGTCGTACAATCACAACGAGAAGTAGAAAGCGCCAAGGCATTACCAAGCCTCATCGACCAAGCAATTAAAGATGGCGTTATTACTAAAAAACAAAGCGCTGCGTTTCGAGACAACGTTGCTCCTGCGGACAGAATTTTTGATCGCTTGAATATCGAAATCAAAATAAAAGAAACAAACCAGCAAATAGCCAATCTCAAAAAAGAGGCACAAAGTAAAGATAAAGATCTTGCAGCTCAAGCAAAAAGTGAGTTGGCACCAGCGCAAACACAACAAGCAGTAAATAAGGCCGAACGCAAAAGGCTTTCAGCACTAACGCCTGAAGAACAGGCCAAATATGACCAAGAATTAAAGGACCAGCTCGGTCTTTGATAATCAGTTTTTGAACTTTTATAGAATTTTCGGGGGACGCAGCAATGCGTCCCCGCCCCCCCCGCCAATAAAATTATATTTGTATAAATTATTGCTTTTTTATCAACCAATGAACTAAAATAAAAACAAGGAGATAATAACCATTAAAAAGGGAGTTTTATAATGAAGTTTATGAAATATGTGCTTTTTGTGCTTATCGCACTTGGCTTGAACAGCCCGTGCGCGCATGCCATGCAAAAGGTAAGGAACTTCTTTTCTGGAGGTTCAACACACGCACCAGCATCGACACCAACAGAATCGTACCAAGCAGTAAATCAGTCTGCCGAGCGAAAAAGGACGTTGGAAACAGCACAAAAAGGCGGAGCCAAAGGTTTTATGGAATTTTCTGGGCCGGAAGCACAAGGCGGACTGAAAGTACTAGGTACACCTGCGGAATCAAAACAACAACAAAGCTACTTCGGCCGTGTTCAAGAAAAGGTAGGTAGTTCTGCTCCGGTCCAAGCTACAAAACAATTTACTGGCAGCCTCTCCCACGCTTACGCCGAAGGCGGTACCGCATCAAAATTCAGCACACCAGCCGGACGAGCAGGCCATGCCGTTGGCATAAAAACTGAACAAGCAGTAAGTGCTGGTGCATATGCTGCAAAACAATATGGAAAAGCGGGAGCTTTTGTCATCGACAAAGCTGGAGGCGCAGCAAAATTTGCTGCTAAAAAAACAGATAAATACGTTATCAACCCAGTGCAAACCAAACTACAAACACAGCTACAAAAACGAGCTGATGCAAAAGTTAGGGCAACCCAAACCGTATCTCAACACCTTTTCAGTACAAACGCAAAACCGAAGCAACAAGCAAAAGCAGATAAAGCATATGAAAAAGCATCAAAAGAACAAACAAGCTTGGGTAAAGGTTTTACTTCCTACGCAAAAACAGTAATAAAAAATAGATTAGAACCAGTAACGTCACGCGCAACCGACCTGAAAAGAATGGCTACAGAGAAAGCAACTCGTTTCCAAGAAACAGCCACAGCACAACTAGCACCGCACATAAATAAAGTATTAGACTTGCAACACAGAGCCTCTGGCAAAATTGGCGCGTTTAAAACTACGGCAGGAGAACAAATAGAACAAGTTAAACAAAGCGCTCGATCGTTGTTGCCACCAAAACCTGTGCAAGCACCAATAGAAATTAGCGCACCAACAAACGTTCGCAAAGGACAGCTGCCACAAAAACTACGTGATGAATTGATGATCGCGGAAGCCGCTCGCGTACAAGCAAAGCAAGATGCAGGCCCAGCACCAGTACAACCAAAAGCAAGCGTAACTGTATCGTTTGAAGATCGGCCCAAAACGGTCAATCTTGGCCAAGTACCTGCAGCAGCATTAACTCAACAAGCTCTAGGGATAGAAGCACCGGCACGCCCACCAAGAACAAAACCTGTCAACCCACACGCAGGACAACCGCTCCCGGCTATCCCAGCAACACAAGACGCTCCACAAGTTTCGCCAACCCAAGCAAAACCAACATCATTAGTCACACACGTGCCAAAAGATACACCAGCAGTAACCCCAACGGCTCCAGATAGTCCACTTACTCCAGCACCAATGTCACCCCGAACACCTAAAAACAATCCGCCAGCTACTGCACCAAGTCAACCACTTCAGACAGAAAACGAAAGAAATTTGGCTCTTGCCAAACAAGAGCAAGTTGCTCATCAAGAAGCACTTGCGATAGCAAAGAAAAAATATGCCGATGCTGAAAAATTAGCGCCTAGATCAGCAGAGAGCAACGCTGCCGCAAAAGAAGCAGGTATTTTAGTAGAAAAAACACTCGCATCAAGGAAAAACGTTAAAGCTTTGGAATCTCAAGTTCAATCAGAAACAAAAGCTCAACAAGTTTCATCAACTCAAGCACCCAAAACTGCAGTAACCACACCGCAGCAACCACAAGCCGCACTTCCAGCCCCGCTGGTACAAACGCCACCACCCCCACCAGGCCCAGCGCCAGACTTAAGACCAAAATCAGCTCTAATCCCACCAGCTCCGCCGGCTCAAAGTAACGCTTCAGCTCCAGCAGTATCAGCAACTCCCGCACCAGCCCAACCAGCTGACTCAAGAAGCGCCCTACTCGATCAAATCAGACAAGGTACAGCGTTAAGACCGACTCAGGAAAGACCAAAATCTGCACCACCACAATCGACAAATCCTCTTTTCGACTCTCTCGCAGAGAATATAGCCAACCGTCGCAGAAGCATGAATTATGATTAATATCTCCACTACTAACTCATAATCATAAACAAAAATCAGCCGAGGGATGCAGCAATGCGCCCCTCTTCCTTTTTTAAATAATTTATTATTTGAATAAATTATTGCTTTTTTTCAATCGCACTTGATACAATCAAGGTAGTAGATAATAAATTGATGAAAAGTTCGTTTTTTTAAAATAAGGAGAGAGTATGAAAAATATGCAAAGATTGAGCGCCTTGCTCGTTGCGTGCTTGTTGATGGGCACGGCGGTACAAGTGTCAGCTGCGGGCAGAAGACCTGCTTCTCATGGTGGCCAACACCAAGCACCTCAACCAGGACAAGCCTTCCATCAAGCAGCACAACCCGTTACCATCGAACAACCGAAGAAAAGCACGTGGCAAAAATTTCAAAGCGCTCTGCAAAGTCCCGTCCAAACAGTACAAGAAGCTTGGAGAGGAAAAACCGCTCAGCCTGTTCAAGTATTAAAGACAGATTTTGGCTCAGCTCCTCGTGGCGGGGCCGTCCGCGGTGCTCAAGGTCAGCTAGCGGGAAGCCTCGTACACGAAGCACCTGCGACAAAATCAAAAGGCATTCGTGATTATCTTGCACAACCAGCTCAAGCGGTACAAAGAGCTGCAGGATCAGCTTATCAAAGCCTCACTACACCAAGCGGACCAGCACGACACCAACCAGCAGTGGGTGCACCATTGCAAAAACCACAATATAGTCCGGTACAAAAAGTTTTAAGTCCTGTTCAATACTTTAAAGCTTCCAGGGCTTATAGCAAAGACAAAAAGGCCGCCGCAGGCCAAGTTGCAGGAATACAAGCTGAGATGCAAAGTCGTCAACAAAGACCCGCGACCCAAAGCCCCGACAAACCTCTTCAACCAGCAGGCTCTCCAGCACCAGCAGCACCACTCCCACCAGCAGCACCAGTCATCGCGCAACCAGCTGCGCCAGTAGCACCAATCCAACAACGCCGTGGTGGACCAGCAGCACCAACCCCACCAGCAGCACCAACCCCACCAGCAGCACCAACCCCACCAGCAGCACCAACCCCACCAGCAGCACCAACAGCGTCAGTCGGTGGAGCATCTGTAGCCCCAAGGCTTACATCAAATGCAGATATCGACATGCGAAGATCTATGCCTCGACCATCTGCACCAGTATTACCACAACAAGACACTGATGCGCCAGGCGTACAATCAAGACCACCAGCATTGCCAACGTCAAGACCACCAGCATTGCCAACATCAACACCACCAGCGCTTCCAACGTCAACGCCAAACGTAACAGAAACATCAAGATTAAATATCTCAGCTCCTCTTCCAGGAGCTAAATCAACTCAAGATCGAGGATTCGATCGAAATAACCCTACCGCAGTAGGAGATTTAAATGTTTTCAGCGGAAACAGAACGCCTATAACAAGCAATGCACAACGATCTCACGGCCAAGCATATCAAGATCTTAGATCCCACATGGATCAAGTGCAGGGTCAACTTGCCCCTGGTCAAATGAGCATCCTTAAAAAAATAGCAAGTGATCCAAATGCCACTGCTGCCGATCTTGATCAACTAAGAAATCAATTGCCGCCGAAACCAACACGATAGACAAATCATAAAAGCAATCAATGAGGGGATGCAGCAATGTGTCCCCTCATTCTTTTTCAAACCATTGCATCCCCCCACCCACCATGCTACAGTCATACCAACAGCACAAAACACATCAAAACTTGTTTAAAAAATAAAAAAGGTAGACTGATGGAAACAGGCCTTAAAATAAAACTTTTTATCGCAGGTGGCATCTTGGCAACTTCGTATGCTATTACCGCGCTCAACGCCGGCCCGGACGAGCTTCCACAAGAAAGCATTTTTACGTATGCCGGCAAAACAATAAAAAAAACGGCCAAGGATGTTATGTTTGTGGTTGGTGGAAGTTACTGCTGGGGCACCGACCAATCGTTGCGCCAACAACGCCAGCAAACAAAGCTAAAAGTACTTTATCAAAACATGCCAGCCAGCAATGCCAACCAAACAGTTCACAAAAAAATCACTGAACTTGAAACCAAAATTAAAGCACGATACGGCACCCAAGCCCTGCTCGCACTGCAAGAAAAGTGCGACATAACAGCAAAAAAATGATTGTGCCAAAGGAAAAAAAATGATACGAACTGCTCATATTTTTTTTCGCGTTCTGGTAATGATAGTCCTTACTAACAGCACGTTTGTACCAATGCACGCAGCAGCAAAAATTTTCAGTACTCTCAGAAGCTCAACCATGGGTAAAAGGCTTTTGGGTGAACAAAAACAACAAAGTGATAAAAGTACCGCCGGTATTTTTGGCAAAAAAACTAAACAACCAAATTTTGCAGAAGAATCTCAGGCATTACTTAAATCTCATACAACAACATCACCAGAACCAGCCGGTGCTCCAACCTCGCAACCAGCAAATAAATGGGTTCCCGCCAAGCCAACCAGTACCGTGGCAAAACAACCGCAAGCGACAGCGCCAACCTCGCAACCAGCTCCCGCTCAACCAACCAGCACCGCGGTAAAACAACCGAAAACAAGCCTTGAAAAAGCGAATGCTAAATTCGCAGAAATAAACGCACGCGTTACTAAAAAAATAGGTGTCATGCAAGATAAAATTGCGGACAGCATACCTGGTCTTTTTCAACGCTCGGCACAAACGAAAGACCAACAAAAAGCAGCTCAAGCAGAAAGCAAGTATGGCGCTCCAGCCTCATCAAGTGCCTACGCACCAGTCAGCATCGGCAGTAGTCGGTATGCTCCAAGCGCATCGAGCCCTTATGGCTCTTCAAAAGAATCAATGTATTCAAGCACTGGTACAAAAAAAAGTGCTTATGAATCAGACACCTCGCCAGCATCATCACCAAAACCAAGCAAACGCGAACTAAAAGCGCAAAAGGCTCAAGAAAAAGAACAGGCAATTATGACAAAGCGCGTTGCTGAAATTGAAAAAGCACAAGCAACTGGCGACAAAAAAACACTCGCCAAATATGATGCCAAAGCAAAAGACATCGGCATGTCACGCGATGACTATCTTGCTGGTCTCAAATCAGGCAATCTTCACACAACCGCACGAGCCGAGCTGCGTGATCAAGCAATGAGAGACCGCGGCATGCTTTACAACCTGACCATTGGCGATGTAAGACGCGACACTAAAAAATTTACCGATTTTTTTAAAAATCCAACCAAAGCAATAAAAGAAGACTGGGCACGCTCAACAGCAGGTTGGGCACAAGCAAAAGGAGACTTTGCGCGAGTGCGTGAAGATTGGAACCGATCGAAAACCGACCTCAAATTAACGGCACGTAATACTGTCAGCACTTTTGAAAAATTTAAGCAATCAAGCACAAACCAAAAAATAATGAATGCCAAAGATCAGGCAGCAATCAAGGCCAAAGAGATTGCACTCAACGCCAAATACGCCAACGACCCGCAAGCGGCAAAAAAAGTTAAAGGAGAACTTGAAGCTTACAAGCAAGATGTTTTGGGTAAGCGCGCTTTAAGTAATTTAGAAAACCAAAATATTGTAGCAAAACGAAGAGAAATCAAAGAAACCCTCACCGAGCAAGCGCAAAAAAACTACGATGCCATTGAAAGCAGCATGACCAAAAAGTATATAAAACTTGAAAAACTTGGCACACCAAAAGAAGGTGAAGCTCCTGATGTCACGGCGAAAAGAAAACAAATTGAAGACGAGCTTGTTGTTCAACAAAAACAGCTGCGTAAGTTTGATCCAGAATCACCAAGCATAAAGCAAAAAATTATATCACTTGAACAAAAAGCCGTTACTGACTTGAACAGTAACTTGAAGCAAGGACGAGCTGAAGCATTAAAAATAAGCGCTGACATGAAAAAACTTATGGCCGAGAAAGCAACCGCCACACCAGAACGAAAAGCAGCAATTGATAAAGAAATTGGCGTAAAAGCAGCCAAATTTGAAAATTTAACTAACCCGTCATTTGAAATACCAAAGCTCCCTGCCCCACCAACACCGCCCGCGCGCCCGGCGGTAACCCCACCAACTCGTCCAACCACGCCGCTACCAGCACTGCCAACGCCCGCAATAATAGCTCCTGAGGCAAGCGCAATACAACCACCCAAACCAGGCGAAAGCGTAAAACCGCTCGCAACGCAAGCACCAATAGCATTAGCTCCGCTTCCAGCACCTTTGACTTCGTCACCCCCAGCATCAACGCCAGCGCTCAACCCAGGCACTCAACAATTACAAAATCTTCACAACATATCACAAGACCAACAAAAAGTAGGCGTACAAGAACTGGCAGCAATTCGAGCAAAAGCTAAAACAGAAGCTGAAGGAACCACAGCAGCTGAACCAGAAGCGAAGAAAAAACCATCTCTTTTGGAATTAATAGCACGAAACGCTGGAGCTGGAGCTGGCGCTATGAACCAACCACAGCAATCTCAACAACAAATTGGTAGCACACCAGAAGGATTCAATATCCAAGGATTAAACATAATACCAGTGGCACCAGTTAGCGCAGGCGCACGCCAGCCGACAACTGAAGCAAGACCAATGTCGGCACAGCAACCACCAACGCAAAGTCCAGCACCGCAGCTTGCCGTGCCGCAAGGGCCGCCGCCAGCGTATAATATGCCGTAGCAAAACAAGAGGCTGCGCCTCAATAAAGAATTTTTTACCGTTGAGAGATAAAAAGAGACCGCTCAAATCCTTCGTCCTTCGTCCTTCGACAAGCTCCCGACTTCGCTCTACGAGCTTCGACGGGCAGGCAGGACATACGGGAACGGGACATACGGGATTTAATCTTTTTTTAGTTTTTGAATGTGTTCAATAGTCAATCCAGTATAAGCTGCTATTTTTTCAATACTAAGTCCATCAACCAACATATTTCTTACTACTTCTTCGAGCCCTTTTTCTCGACCTTCTTTTCGAGCACCACGCTCTAAATCCACCGCACAACGCCAGATATCAAGCTCAGCATAATATTTTTGAAGGTCTGCTTCTGTCCAGTGGTGTTGCTCCAAAACATCAAAAGCGGTGACTAACTCTTGGTCGGTTTTCATGGTCGCTGGCACTTGACTCATTTCGTGGGCATGTTTTAACAAATACGTCCATTTTTCAAGCTGCGTCTCAAGTTCTTCAAGTGTCTTGGTAAATTTTTTGAGTTCGACAAAATGCCATTCCAAATGCCTGAGCGTACGTATACCCGTTTTGTTATTCATAATCAGGTGGTGGCTCAGATAATCTTGATTGTCTTTAAAAAGGCTAAAATCAAGAACGCCAACAAAAATTACCGGCACCAAGTCGGCGTAGGGCGTTCTTTTTTCAAGCTGGCGAGTAAGAAAAAATGAGGCATAAAATTGTGCCCGCTCCATAAAATTACGCTCATCTTCAACCTGAACCTCAATGATGTACTTTTGGCCTTTTTGATCGGTACAATGAACATCAACAAAGGTTCTTTCCAAGTCTTTGGTTATCGGTTTGTTGGCAGTATCATTAATCTGAACCTGCGTAATAAGCTCGCCCTCTCGGCGTTCTAAAACACTGTTCAAAAAGCTAATCGTGAGATCTGCACGCTCTTGGCTGGCAAACAATTTTTTAAAGGCAATATCGGTTGTAGGACTTAAGAATCTCATTGTTTTCCTCTTACTTTTTCTTTAATTTTTTGAACTTCAGGTTTTATTTTTTCATAGAGCATTATGGATCCATTATAGCAGTTTTTGTATTAAAATGCTCCATTAAAAAAATCAAGCCACCAATCCCTTCTGCCGTAATTTTTTCTGCCAATAGAAAGGTTGCATGATCCTATTTTCTGCATAAATTGTTGCTTTTAGGCACAACAATCAACTAAAATCAAAATAGAAAATAATAGCTATTAAAAAAGGAGATTCGGGATGAAATTTAGAAAATGTGTACTTTTTGTATTGTTAGCACTTGGCTTGAATAGCCCATGCGCACCAGCAGCATTCAGACGAACAATCAGACCAGACACTGAACGAACAATGCCAGAAATACTGAATAAAAACCAAGGACCAGAAAACATCCGCACAAAACCAAAAGTTCAATCTGAAATCCCAGTTTCATCAGCACCAACAAAATCACACAGGCCCACAACTTCTCATACCACCCCCTACCAAGAAATTGAAACCTCGCATCAACCACCCAAAAGTACTTTAGATCACGTTAAAGAACAACTCAATAAAGCAAAAAACCAGATAAAAAGAACATTCGGCTATTTCGTAGCACCAGCACTAGACCTGCATCACGCACCAAAAGCTAAAGCTCAAGAATTAAAAACTGCCGTACAAACTAAATTAACCAACGCTCACCCAGCAGTCGCAAGTTTTTTTCAGCCAAAAAACAACCAAGCACAAATCCCTACTCCAGAAGTCAAACCAAAGGCACCATTGAGTCCTTATGCTCTATCTCTCATGGTAAAAAGCAAACAAAGAGCTGAAGAACGTGATGCCCACGTTGCCAAAATTATGGCCGAAAAACCACAAGAAGATCCACTCCTCATCATGATTAATCAAAAACCAGATCGAGCTTTACAACCAACAGAACAGATCAAAAACCTTTCCCTGCTGATAGAAAATACCAACAACAAGGCAGCCAAACTCAGCGAAAAAGAACAGATTGATCCACTTTCAAGTCATGCGCAAGGCATCCCTGACCAACGAAAAGCGTTTGAAAAAAATGCAAGCAAAGGAACAGAACAACTGATTGCGCACTTCAAGAATATACCCAAAGAAAACGTAAATCCGGAAACATATGACCAAGTCAACGCGATTGTCCTTGCAGATCAAAAAAAGCAACTCAAAAAATATTATAACAAAGAAGGAATCCCTTACACGGATAAACAACTCCACGAAGATGCAGAAAAAGCCACCATCAGAGCAATCGGCACCAAACCAGAAGCCAAAGCAAAACCTCAACCGGTAGAAGAAAAAAAGAAACAAGAAGAACCACAAAAGCCTGAACTGCCAAAAGAAGAAAAGAAGACTCCGGCACCAAAAGTTCTCACCAAAGAAGAAAAAAGGCGTCAACAAATTGATGGTATAATCCACCACCCAGACCTCGACGACTTAAAAATAACGCTCGAACATCATACCAAAAACAAAGAACAATATAGAAGCGTGGACGATAAAAATAAGTTGATCGATGAATTGACGCAAAATATAGGAGCAGCGCAAGAAAAACGAGCCTTGCTAGAACGAGAGTATAAAAAAATATCACAAAAAAATCCAAAAACTCCGGACGACGAAGAGTACCTGCGCAACATTAGCGCGGCACATCAAGAGTTACAAAATACTATACAACGTGGCGGCAAGAGAGTTTACAAAGTATTCAAAGAAATTGCACAATCGAGTCCTGAAGAATACAAACGTACCTATAACGAAATTTTTGATAACGAAAAAGAACTGCTCAAACAACAACATCCCAAAGCAACAAAAACTCAACTCAACAACGCAGCGCATAAAGCTACTGTTCAAAAAATTGGCGAAGATCCAGCAGAAACCGCTCGCAAACTTACTGAAGAGCAAGCAAAAAAACCAGAACTGCTCTTGACTCCTCACCAAAAAATACAAAAAGATCTTACCGAAGCACAACAAGAAGTTGCCCGCTTACAGCAAAAAGAAAAACAATTCCTTGCAGCTCTCGACAAAAAAGTAAAGGCGGGGCAAGAACTTAGCGAGCAAGACTATCAAGACAAACTCGTCATCAGGCAGGACGCAGTCAGAGCAATCAGAAAAGCCAATAACTTAGAAAAAGAAGAACAAGAAGCCAGAAAACCATCAAAGAAACCGGCGCCAACCGTTGAAGAACAATTAACACAAGAAGAAGCGACAGTCGCTCGCGCACACTCAGATTTTCAGAATAGCCACGCAGCGCTCATCAGCGCACGAGAAAAACAACAAGAAAATGACAATTTCTTAAACAGACACCGTGTTGAGCAGGCACAAGAAGCCTTTGACGCTGCAAGTAAAAAATCAGCAGAAGCAACAGCTCAACGAGATAGAATCAAAGCACTGGCAACTCCTCCAACGCCACCACCGGCACAACCACCAATTCCAGAACCCGCACCAACGCCAAAATAAACTACTGAAAAAAAGCAAAAAGGGACGCTTTATTGCGTCCTCATACAACATAATTACCTCAGTTTTTGCATATCATTGAAATCAAAGTCACAGATTTGATAAGCTTTGATTAAAGGAATTTTAATTGTTGTTTTACAAATTGGAGATATATTTATGAAGAAAAATAATGGTTTGGCACTCGTAGGCCTCGTGCTTACATTCGTAAGCACCGACCTGAATGCTGGCGTTACAAGCCGCGTACGAGATTTTTTCTTTGGGCCACCAAGAGAAACTAGCACAGCTCACCCCGTCACCAGAAATGCACAAGTTGAGCAATATCGACGCCAATTAGAACAAGACGTTGAAATGCAGGGCCCAAGCGTCCTCAGACAAAAAGCACCAACTCCGCATGGCACACAAGAATACTTCACGCCACCTTCAGCTCCACAAAACACACAAGTTGAGCAACATCGACGCCAATTGGAGCGAGACGTTGAAATGCAGGGCCCAAGTGTCCTCCGACGACCAGCTCCAACCCACGCCACTCCGGCACCGGCTTACACAACACAACAAGCAAGCCAATTTCATCCAACGTCAAAATATCCGGAAAGCCCTGGCGCATATCATGTACCTCCTAAAACAGTGAGTAAAATTAACCAAGAAACACCCAGACCCAGCCAGTATGCAGCACCACAAACGGTACAACCGGGCCAACCTCAACCCAAACAAAGCATCTTCGGTCGTACCGCAAATAAAGTTGCCAACATTTTAAAGCCAAAAAAAGAGGAAATAGTTATCAGCAATCCACGCGACTTTCGAAGCAATAAGGACAAAATCTTAAACCAATCAGAATTTCGCGAATTAAAAGCAGCAGACGAGGCAGCACAAGCAGCAGCAAAAGCAGCAGCACGAGAAAGAGCAATCCCACCAAAGCCAACTTACTCACCTCCACCAAGACCACAGCAGCCTGCCGCTTTTAGCAATGACATTCCGTCACAGTCGCAACTTTCACAAACACCAGCTCCATCAGCACCAACCCCACCACAAAGACCAACTCGTTACATAAATGTTCCAGCAGCAATACCGCAGGCTGATGCACCACCACTACCTCCTCGTTAAAAACAAACCTTAACAAGTAATAAGCTTTGAGGGGATGCGGAAAGCGCATCCCCTTTTTCATTGCCCGTGCAACCCATTCGACCCGACTTCGCTAAAGCTACGACGGGCAGGCTAAGCTCAGGGCGAACGGGATTCAGAACAAACGACATATAAAATTTTTATATCCCTACGAAATAAAAACTTTGTTGCTTTTTGTTTACTTTATTTGCCTCTTGCCGCCGTTCACCCTGAGCTTAGCCTGCCCGTTGTAGTATCCCGCTCGTACTGAGCTTGTCGAAGCATGCGAAGTCGGGTCGAATGGGTTGAACGGGCCACCAAAGCTGGGAGGAGCAAAGCGTCTCGCTATAGTATTTTATTTTCAAATAATCAAAACTGTTGAATTAAGGCCTTTCTTTATGATATTTTTAAGTAGAGAAAAGAATTGTCACTATTTAAAAGGAGATAATGATGAAGATTCGTTTGAGTTTAAAAAACGTTATGCGCTTAATTGCCATGAGCATGGTAATTTTGTTGGTAGTAAGCGAACGGACAGCACATGCCGCATCACGACCACGATCAATGCCACCGACAACTCACAAACCACACCTCACACCAATCGAACACGAAGAACCAATACCAACAAAGCCACCAAGAAAAAAAACTCCAAAAGTAGACACAGACGATGGAGGCTGGGAATCCGGGGAAGTAATAGAAACAGTAAAGGGAGGCAAGTCAAAAATCAAATCCATGCCTAAAGATACCAGCACAACCGCCCCAACAGACCCAGGAGTAGACTTTGAACCTAAGCCAATGCCCCGCAAACAGGTACCAGTCACTAGCCAACCGTTGCTCCACTCTCAACCACCCATCACCAGCCAACCAAAAACTTGGCAAGGAGCAACCCCAACAAAAACAGCTCCAAGTTATGCAGGGCCTGTAAAACTTGGTCGCTCACAAAGTTCTTATCAATTGCCCCCACCATCGGTAAAAGATGATCCAAAACCGCTTCGCCGCACACAAAGTTTTACTTACGGAACAGGCAAAATGCCTTCAAAGCATACGCCAGCAACAATACCACACCCAACAAAACAACAAACTATTAAAAGCCCACTCGCATCTATCAAATCAGAGGACCTCAAAAAACAAAAATTACTCTTAAAAAAAACAACTATTCAAGAAGAAAGTTTTCAAGATCGCTTCAAAAGATTATATCCAAATAAAAAGCTAAAAACTCAGCCAATAGTTCCAGCGGCAGAAGAAGAACTCCCAACAAAGAAGGCCCGCACAAAGCATACCGTAATGCGCGAAGAAGAGGCTTCAAAACCGACTCCTGCAAAAGACTCTGATACAACGCCTACAAGTAGAGAGACAAAAGATGAAGCAAAAG
This sequence comes from bacterium, assembly GCA_016699045.1. Classification (NCBI taxonomy): domain Bacteria; species bacterium. The sequence goes on along the minus strand of CP064957.1, from coordinate 1,357,339 downwards.
CCAAAAAAGGCGGCATCTCGAGCGCTGTGCAACTGAGCGGTATTGGTATGGCTGGTATGGCCATGTTGACCATGTTGCCAATGCTTATGGGCGACCCAAGCATGCAAGGCATGATGCAAATGATGCTAACCATGTCAACACAAGGCAGCGGACAAATGAACCAAATGGCCGGCGGCATGCAAATGGATATGACAAGCTTGATTGCTGCCTTGGTAAAGCAAAACATCCCCGCGTCTGCACCAGTCGTTAACGCACTCCAAGACATTCGCAACGGCGCGCCAGTTTCCGACGCTATTTTGAAACAATTACCGCCAGACGTCCAACAAAAAATCCTTATTGCTGAAGATGTTTTGAATCTTATTCAAGGAAAAGATTCAGCAATTGGCGACCAAGCAAACAAAATGCTAGCAGAAACCCAAGCAAACATTGCAACTGCTATAAATAAAATGACTAGTGATATCCAAACACAAATTGATACCACCATCAAACAAGCAAACGATACGCTTGAAAGCGTGCTTTCTCAACCAGAACAGATTATTGCTGCTGCAACTGGCCAAATTCTCAACACTACCAATCTCGCTCAGACAACCATTGAACAAGGAAAAGTAATTGTTGCAAGCGAAATTAATCGCATGACAAAAATTGTTGATAAAGCCCAACAAGATATCGATCTTGGCCTAAAAACCATCGACCAAGTACAGCAAGACATCCTTCAGGGGCTTTCCACCACGCTCACCGCACCAGCAAATGTAATAAAGGCAATAAAATCAGACCCCGAAATGCAAACATATGTTGCTCATTTACTTGGCTTTATTGTTGATGTGTCTGGGCAACTTGCAACAGCACAAGAAGCCGAAAAACAACGCATTCAAGATGTCACAGGACAGGTAAAACAAACTAAGGACTTAACGCAAGAAGTACTTAAAGATACCGCGAAACTTGCTATTGCTCAAGGCAAGTCTATGGCAGTCAATAAACTTCTTTCAGTACTCAAAGAAAACGGCATCTTACTCCCAGATTCTGATGACACGATTGCACAAATACAAGCACAAGTAAGCGATAATATTGATAAAGCCCTTGTTGATGTTCGCGCCAGAGTTAACGCCAATACTCAAGAAATAGAAAAAAGCCTCAGCGGCTATTTTGGCAATGCCTAAACAACTCTTGGTAACCATTGCCGATAGAATCAATCTAGCGGCACAAGCAGCACAAGCAAACATTGCACAAGACGCAATGAATGTTACAAGCATTAATACCGTCATGCAAAATATGAAAAAAGCAGTAGCTGAAGGTACAAAAACAGTTGAAGAAGCACAAGCTGCGGTAACAAAGTACCTCGCGCAAATGCTGGCTATGCCAACAACTTTGGCAACCAAAGTTCGCAAACATAACGGTATAAGCAACTATATCGCTAACTTACTTGATCTTATTGAAAATCTTTCTGGCCAAGTAAGAGACGCAAACATCAGAGATAATCAACAAGTTGATGCAGCACAAAAAGAATTTAGTGATGCAGACGCCTTGGTAAAAGAAGCAGTTGCCGATGCAGCTTCAGCTGCCGCCTTGGCTATTAACACAACCGTCGCTGCTGCTGTTGCGCCATTTATGGCAGCCATGGCTGCAACACAACAAAAAGCACAAGCGCAGGCTCAGGCACAAAAACCAGCCATAACGCCAGCACCGCAACCAGCACCAGCCCCAGCACAACCACAAGAACCGCAACTACCACAGATGCCACAACGACCAATCGCACGATTAAGTAATATCAACGCGACGGCGTAACTTAAGTTTATATAACTAGTACACTATCTTGAAGGGGCAGCCTCACGGTTGCCCCTTTTTCTATGCGCAAAAAGCAAAATTTTCCAATTCAAAAAAAATATGGTAAGAAAGAAGCCATAGAAAATAGTCGTTGCAAAGTTATCGTCATTAACAAAGGATCATAATGAAGGCATTGCTCAAACGCACCGTTTCGACTTGGCACATGGGCGAATCGCTTAAAGACATCGTGGGCTACTGGCTTCCAGAATTGATATCAGCCATGATCCTTGTCACTTTGCCGCCCATCGTGGATTCGTATATCGTTGCTAATTCACAAACAACAATGGCATATGGCGCTCTTGCCATGGCAACCAATTTTATTCACACGCTTATCAAATTTGCCGAAGCATTACCAGTTGCCGCTATTGCTATCATTGGCCGGTATAACGGCGCTGGTGACTACGAACGATGCGGCGAAGAACTCAGTAATACTTTTTGGACCACCCTACTGCTGGGCTTTGCTCAATTATTTATCATCAGCATCTGCGCCAACGGCATTTACCGCTGGCTTGGCGTGCCGGCAGAAATGGCCGCTATTGGCGCGCCCTTTTTACGCTTAAAAGCATGTGGTGTGTTACTGATTTTTGTCTCGCTCAGCTTTATTGGTTTTATGCGTGGCATTAAAAATACCCGCATCCCCATGTTTCTCAATTTGCTGGGCATTGCTACTTTTATTTTCTTTGACTATGCCTTGGTTCTTGGCCGCTGCGGCTTTCCCCAACTTGATTTAAATGGTTCAGCTATTGCCACCATTTTGCAGTATAGCGTTATGAATATTGCGGCTATTGCTTATATTTTGCTCAATCCAGAATACAAAAATATTTTAAAGCAACCTTCTTTTCAATTTTTGATTTTAAGCGCGCTTGCCATCTGATTAATTTAAGCTGGCCGATCATGCTGGACAAAACATCGTTTGCTCTGGCTTATGTTTGGCTTTCTAAATTGTTGGCAGACATGGGCACCTACGCAATCGCAACCTACGATGTGGTTAAAAATATTGAACGGTTTGCTTTTGTTCCCGCCATGGCCTTTGCACAAGTTATTACTTTTTTGGTCAGCAACCAGCTTGGCGCCAACAACCCAAAAGGAGCTTCATCAACTATTAAAAAAGTATTAATGCTAACATTTACCAGCGTTGGCGGCTGCCTGCTCTTTGCCTGCTTGAATGCAGAAATGCTTATTGGTATGTTTGATCCAAATAAAAGCTATACCTCCCTGGGCACTGCCGTTTTACCCGCCATCAGCTTTTTGGTCTTTTTTGACTGTTTACAAGTCATTTTGGCTGGTGCCTTGCGTGGCGCTGGCGACATGAAAAGCGTGATGTGGGGACGTGCTTTGTCATGCATTTTATTCTTTTTGCCGCTTTCTTACGGCCTTAGTAAGCTACCCATCGAAAACCAAGCCCTCCGCTTTATCCTCATTTACGGCTGTCATTACCTGAATGCCGGCGTTATGGGCGCTATCTTTTTCTTTAGAATTATGAGCCACAAGTGGCAAAATAAAGAAATTTAGCGTACACTACAAAGGCTTAGATAGGCTTTAATAACGCACATGAGCACAAACTCTGCTGCAAAACATTTAGGACGACATGGTTACCTTTAATCGAGAAGAACTTTTAAAATTGGCACAACTATCTTCGCTTCATCTTGAAGAAAGCGAAATAGATACGTATGTTGAACGGCTTTCTGCCATTTTGGGCTACGTCAAACAACTGCAAGAAGTTTCCACCACCCATGAAACTGGACAGGTTCGTAACATCAATGTTTTTCGTGAAGATAATGTTGTTGTGTGCAACCGCACTGAAGAAATGTTGGCTCAAGCACCAGAACGTGAAGACCATTATTTTAGTGTCCCCAAAATTCTCGATTAATACCTGCGTATAAAAAAGGATCCATCAGTATGAAACCGTTTATCACCGTCAAAGAATTACAATCATTGCTTGCAAAAAAAGAAGTATCCCCTCAGGAAGTGGTCGCTTTTTTTCAGGCGCGCATTAATAAATACAACCCTTCGCTGAATAGCATTTTAGAAACCTTTGACCTTGATGCTCAAACCGTTGAACAAGCAACAGCGTCAAACGGCCCACTGGCTGGTATCCCGTACATTTTAAAAGATAATATTTCGCAACACGGCCGTACCACCTCTGCCGGTTCTAACATCTTACAAAATTATCGAGCAACATACGACGCAACGGTTCACGCACGTCTTAAAAACGCTGGCGGACTTTCGTTAGGTCGGGCCAACATGGACGAATTTGCCATGGGCGGCTCTGGTGAGTTTTCTGCGTACGGACCAACCAAAAACCCGTGGGATCCATCGCGCATTCCTGGCGGCTCAAGCTCTGGCTCTGCCGCTGCAGTTGCTGCAGGCCTGATTCCGTTTGCCTTGGGAACCGAAACGGGTGGCTCTATCCGCCTTCCTGCCGCATTTACTGGCCTGGTAGGCATGTACCCAACCTACGGCCACAACTCACGCTACGGCGTTTTAGCATTTGCCTCATCAACCGACCAAGCTGGTCCTTTGACCAAAACGGTCTACGACAATGCTTTAATTAACTCAATACTTTCGGGCAAAGATGAGCACGATGCAAGCTCCTTGCAAATTGAGAAAAAAGATTACACAAAAAATTTGACCGGCACCTTACCAAAAGGCTTACGCATTGGTATTTTACGCGACGTTGCTGAACATGAAGGCATTAACGAAGAAATTCGTGCTTCGTTTCAGACGGGAGTTAAACACCTTGAAAGCCTTGGCGCCACCATCAAAGAAGTTTCATTACCTCATTTAAAATATGGGAATGCAGTTTATTTTGTTATAAGCCGCGTTGAAGCTGCGTCAAACTTATCACGTTACGATGGCTCGCTTTACGGCAACCGCAACAAAGACGCTAAAACATTACAAGAAATGTATCTCAACACGCGTCACGATAAATTTGGCGATGAAGTTAAGCGCCGCATCTTGACCGGCAACTACGCTCTTTCCTCAAAAAATAAAGGCGAATATTACAACACAGCAACGCATGTGCGCAACATTATTCGTGCTGAATTTATGGCAGCATTTAACGATGTTGATTTAATTGTCAGCCCAACTTCCCCAACCTTCCCTTTCAAAATTGGCGAAGTGGTTAATGATCCGATTACCATGTACTTGGCTGACTATTTTTGGTGCCAAATTGTATCGCTGGCACCCCAGCCTTGTCATTACCGTGCGGCATTTCAAAAGCTGGCTTGCCAATTGGCTTGCAGTTTATGGGCCCACGACTTTCAGAACAGTTGATCTACCAAGCGGCATACGCATTTGAACAAAGTACCGATTATCACACTCAAACCCCAGCGAACTATGAATAAAGAATTTTGGTCCGAAAAATTAACTATTGGCAACCTGGTTATTCCCCGTTTTATGGCAGCACCACTTGATGGTGTTACTGACTCACCGTTGCGTCAACTCATTCGCGATTTTTGTAAAGAAGAATTGCTGATGACCGAAATGCGCCACGTTTCACACGTTGCCAACGACAAGTCACAACGCACGCTCAAATATAAACAAATTGAGCAACCACTTGCCTTTCAATTTTCTGCCAACCGCTTGGAATTTATTGAGCAAAGCGTTGAAAAGGTTATTGAGAATAATTTTAAACTCATCAACCTCAACAGCGGCTGCCCATCACGAACCGTTACCGGCTCAGGCTCAGGCTCGGCACTCATGGCCAACATCCCGTTACTTGAAAAACTTTTGTTAGAATTCAATCGGATCATCAAGGGACGCGTTCCTATGACACTCAAAATTCGCGCTGGTTACAAGGAGCGCAACGCGGTTGAGGTTGCACAAGCAGCGGAGGCTGCCGGCGTTGCTTGCATCATGATTCATCCGCGTACACAACCTGAAGGTTTTGTCTCACGCTTAGATTTTGAACTCACCAAAAAAGTTAAAGAAGCGGTTAAGGTTCCCGTCATATTTTCTGGCAACGTCAACAATTTCTCTCGTGCTGAAAAAACATATGAGCTGACCGGCGTTGATGGTTTTATGATCGGCCGCGCTTTGTGGGGCGCGCCATGGAAAATGCGCGAGATTGTGGAAAACTCACAAGGTCGAGAATTTTCTGTCGATACTAAAACGGCCCTTGATTATGCACGCCGCCATTTTTATTTGAACAAAGATTTTTATGGCAACTCTGGCTTTAGCATTTTTAAAAAGCAACTGCCGCAATACATCCGCAGTGTTGAAAATGCTGCTATGTGGCGCAAAACTCTTTTAACAACACAAACTGAAGACGAGATGCGTATCAAGCTTGACCAGCTGTGCCAGGAATATCAGGTTGAAGATCCCGCCAATTGCGCTACACTCACGCAAGAGTAGTTTTCTTGTGTAAGCCTAAATCGCAAGCAACAGGCAATTTTTATGATAACCAAAAACAAAACCTTTATATGGTCAGCAGGCACACTGTTAGTCCTGCTTTTTTTGATCAACCGTGTATTCTTTTTTCGTGCTGGCTATACCGAAAAAATAGCCGCCACCCTTACCTGTCCGTTTGTAGCCGCATCAAGCAAATTGGCATCATACGTTAGCAGCATTGTAATCCACAAACGTTCGCACCAAGAGCTACAAGAATATGCTAACACGTTGGCACTTGAAAACGAAATACTTCAAGAAAAAGTCATCAAGCTGGAAGCTGGCGCGCGCCACTATCATCTCAGCAAAGAACTCGTTGATTTTCAAGAGCGTTATAATCTCTCGTCAGCACTTTTTTCAAAAATTCTGGTTAAAAATATATCGGCAGATGAGCATTATTATATTATCAACCGGGGCTCACGCGATGGCGTAATCAACGATATGGTTGCCATTTATAAGTTGCAAATTATTGGCAAGGTTGTTGAGACATGGCCTTATCACAGCAAAGTTATGCTGCTGACTGACCAGCAATGCAAGATTGCCGCTTTTACCAACACGACTGATGCTGAAGGAATTGTGCAGGGCACTAACACGCCCAACCGCTGTACGCTTTCGTACATCACCAGTCTTTCAACGATTCAGGTTGATGATTTGGTTTTTTGCAGCGGCCAAGGATTAATATTTCCAGAGGGTTTTTGCTTAGGAAAAATAAGCAATCATCAGCATCAACAGAATGCGTTGTACCACGAGATCGAAATTGAGCCGCTCGTCGATCTTGCTAGCATTAACTTTTGTTTACTCACCAACGAAACAAAGATAAACCTTTTCTAGCCTTTTTCGCTTTTTTCTGGTAAAAATTAAGCAGAATATGGTATGCGCCTGTAGCTCAATTGGATAGAGTGCCGGACTTCGAATCCGTAGGTTGCAGGTTCGATCCCTGCCAGGCGCACTTATTAACCCAACCATTGAATTAGCCTGTCCGGCGTAGCCCTCGCGAAGACGGATGTGCCTATAGCTCAGGTGGATAGAGCGAGCGATTCCTAATCGCTAGGCCACAGGTTCGAGCCCTGTTAGGCACACATCTCATTTGCCAGATTTTATCAGACTATAAAAAAAGCCCCTTGGATAATTGTTCCAGGGGGCTTTTAAATTTTAACTCAAAAAGTGTTATAAACCTTAAGCAAAGCTTTCGCTAAATGGTCAGGAATAATAATCAATTCCCTTGATAAAACATGCTTTGGATTGCAGATAAAATAGCGCCCCCAAAAATCTCTATCCGCATCTTCATCAAGTGGTTGATTGGTGCAATATAGTTTCAAACCTTCTGCGATGCGCTCGTAACCAGCTTTAATTAACCTTTCATACACTTTACGAATATAAACAATGGCATCTTCTCGTTTCATGAAAAGTGAGGTACTCAACGCTAAGCCCGCAATAGACCCAGCCTCAGTTTCCAAGAAATATTTTATAAACTGCTCTTTACCGAGCTCGCGCACAGCTTTCACCATAAACTCGCTCCCATCTTCTTCCATCATTGCTTTAAAAGCATCATAATTCTCTGTTATCTGTTTTCTCATTACTTCATGCCCATGAGAAAAGAAGTGATCTACATACTTTTTACCAATATTCACTGCTCCCAAATCACCGTCGCCCACAGCCTGGAATCGTACCATGTTCTGGTGACTCAGATAAGTGCCTAAAACATAGTGAATGGGTGACAGATATTCAGCGAAACACTCTAAAAAAAGATTAAATTTTTGTTCGCTGGTTGGCAGCAAATATTCATCGACCAAGTTTGATAAAAGGTCTAATGATGGGGTTTGTTCTTGATGAAAGAGCTCTTCAGTCATTAACGCAGAAACACCAACCCATTTATGAGAAAATGATGCTAAGAAATCTTTGGTAAAGCTTATTGCCTCTGCTAATGATTTTTTTCGAGATAAATGGCCAATGATACATCTCGTTAAATCTTCAAGAACAAACTCAATGTAGCTTTCTGTATCATCTTCTTTGGTAACAGCTTCTCTATCTAAACTGGCCACAAATTTTACTTTATCGATTGCAAATTGCAAAGCATATTCTTGTTTTGGCTTACTCAAATCTTCATTCAAAACATGCACCATAATCTCGCGGGAAGCACTCCCATATTTTCCTTGTTGTATTAATGTATCAACGTTATCCATGGCATTTTTAAGCATCGGAGAAGCGGTAGCTGAGGCAAACATTAAAAACAACAATACCTTACAAACATTGGACCTGAACATTGATGGACTCCCCTAGAAGTTGAAATGAAACGTTAATAACACGCGAAGGTACTGTAACAGATTTGCATGGATTTTCAACTTTAAAACGCGAGTGCATTCGTGTTTTCCCAAGGCTCGACTACCACGTACGCAGTAGCTCCACGTAGCAATAAAAACTCTCTTCCCATACACCAAGCGCATAAAAAACCTGCCAATCTTTTTTGAACGCCGCTCCACTTTCAATGCCAATTCCCCATGGGCTAGGCGTGTCAAGATATGGCGTTATTCGATAAGAAACTCTAACTCTAGGCTTCAGAGATCGAGCCAAACGCTGTTGAAACAACCATTCACAAAAACCATTAATCTTTGTTATCAAGCCCTGGTTTATATCAGTATCAACGCCACCGTACATCGTCCTATTTTTCGTTTCTTCACTCCACACTTTTTGTAAAGACACTGGCATAAAAAGCTGCACACAACTGCTGCGCGCTAACTCTTGTTCCTCATCGCTCGTTGGAATCTCGAGCAATGAGAAAATACCGATTTGCGAGCACATTTTTGCCTCTTCAATAAATCGATATTCAATGCCCAGCTCACCATCCTGGTAGAGAGCCGATTCAGGGCCATCAGCAATAAACAGCGGGCCTGCTGCTAAAAACTTCATTGAAAAGGCTGTTATTGCCAGAAAAAACCGGTATTTCTTCTTCATTGCGCTCCTCATTTTTGTTGAAATTACCCAAAATACTCACGAGGAAATTATCCATTAAAATTTGATTTAATCAATGTTTTCGCCCTTTATTTTTCCTAAAAGGTAAAAAATCACAGCAACTGTTAGTAATTCTAACAGTTGCTGTGATTTTTTACCTTTTCCATCAAACCTTAAACCTTACCGCTTGCTGTTTTAACCCCAAAATGCTACGCTAGATTTATTGAATTTATTACGCAAAACAAAGGTTTTTTCATGTTTGCACGATTTGTATTTTCATTCATAGTTCTCTTAACATCCGCCACTCCCATTCTTGAAGCAAAATCATATTTAGGCTCAAAAGATTTAGCGAACAAAACGTATGATCATTTAAACATCATCGGCTCAACAAAACTTACTAATGTTGCCGTCACCAACTTAAGCATCACGGGACCATTGGTATTTAGAGATTTAACGGTGCAAGAAAAGGCACACTGCACTGGCAATGTTAGCAACAAAAAAGGCTTTGGGAAATTCAACAAATTGAGCGTCGTCGGGGCAACTTCGCTCAGCAATATCAAATGCAAAGACACGCTGTCGCTTATCGGCACAACGGTACTTACTGAGGCAACAATCGAAGGTAACGCATCAATAGTCGGTTCAACCACCTTGAAGCACACCAACATCTGTGGTACTACCACCATTACCGGCCCTTGCAACGCTTTTTACTCTTCATTTACTTCGCTTGACGTTACCGCGCCAAAAGTAATGCTTACCAGCTGCACCGCAAATACCGTTACTATTAAAAAAAATACCAGCACCAATTACCACCACTCATCGCTTACATCATGGATCACCAGCTGGTTTCCACAACGTGCCCCTGAAGAACAAACGTTGGTCCTTGATGGCGAAACAACCATCAACGGCACTATTACCTTTGAATCTGGCAAGGGCATTTTGATCGTCAACGGCGACAAAGTAAATATTATTGGTGATGTTGTTGGTTGCGTAAAGCGACAATAAAAAGGCCGTTCAAATCCTTCGACAAGCTTCCGACTTCGCTCTACGAGCTTCGACGGACAAGCAGGATGAAGAATTTGAACGGCTTCTTGTTCTCAAAATCTGAGCTCATAAAAACCCTTCCTTTGCATTTTCATCCAAAATAACAACGATTTATATACGATTTTCAACCAAAATAGTACTATGAATGGCACATTTTCAACCATTTTTATCTAAAAAAATCAGAATAGAGCGAATCTGTCGACATAATCGTAATTAAAAACTCAAACTATAATTGCTCTTTTTTATCGCAAGACTAATAATACTTCTACGACAATCAAAACAATAATAACTAAACTTAAAAACTCTTCATGAATCGTGTCGAGTCGATCTTGATAAACCGTGTACAAATCTTTGATAATGCCTAACTTGCGATTGATAGAATCGCGCCATTCTTTAATAAAAAATCGATCAACTAAAATGGCATAAAAATTAGAAAAATAAACGTCACCCGAGGACGTCACACTATTTTCTAAACGCTCAGTCACTACCGAAATATCAACGCGCAATTTTGCAAGGCGTGAAACGGGCAAATCAACTTGGCTGCTCATAAATGGAATGTAGGCAATCAATGGAATTTTATAGGAACTTTGGGCATAAAAATAATTAAGTTTTTCGTCCAACACACGATCGAAATACTGCAACTCAAGTTTTTCGATACTGGCCGATTCCAAAAACTCCAGCGGCTCAAAAAACTCATCGTCATAAATAAGCGCGGCATTGGTATCAACAATAATCATGTCTTGGCCATAATAACTAGTCGTTGCAGAAAGTACTTCAGTACGTTGATGTTCTGACAACAATTGCATTTCTAAACGCAAAAGCGAAGCAATTTTTTGACTGTTTTCTTCTCTAAACTGCTCAGCAGTAATTGATGCAATAGGCGTAATTTGTATGGCAACATAGACACCTTCAAGGTTGGCAAAATGTGGTTTGTTTACCGCCGACTGAATATGGCCAAAAGCTTCTGCTGCAGCGTTTTTGCTCAACACGTCAAACTTTTTTTTAACGGCACCAACCTTGTGCTTTAATGCTTCAAGCGATTCTTCAAAGGGCACACGATAACAAAAAGAAATTACACCAAAATTATAAACTTTGCGAAACAGACAATGCCCACCGTCTTTTTGTAAATCTTCTGCTTCGTTTTCATCTTTAAAACGAAAAGAAAGCGGAAGATGATAGTTCTTAAAAAAAGGCGAGAGTGGTATGTCTGCTATTTTAACAAAATTCTTTTTTCTAATAGTTTCAAGATCAACATCATCGCCAATATCGTACACATAAAAAAGTAAGATATTGCCAGACACTTTTAACATTGGAGATTGTTCTGATTCCATCAACGTTCCTCTCTTTTTTATTATAACAATGCCATCTGTTGATCCGACAACTGCAACACACGACTAATCTCAAAAGAACGGCACCCAGCCGCCCAACCTGCTTGCAAATCAAGAAGCTTATCGCCAAACATCAGTGAGGCAGTTAAATCAATATCATGTTCAACTGCTGCTTGTTGCAACATGCCGGGCATTGGTTTGCGACAACCGCATGATTGAATATACGATTGTATCACGCCAGCTTCAGGATGATGCGGACAATAATACCAGCCATCAATCACAACGCCCTGCTCACGCAATAATGTATCCAAGTGCGCATGTGTTTTTTGCACAAATTGCTCATCAAAAAAACCTCGCGCAATACCAGACTGATTAGTAATCACGATAATTTTATACCCTTTATTTGCCAACAACCGACATAAATAAACAGCTCGCGGTATGAGCACAATATCATCAAGGCTTGCCAAGTAATCGACAAAATCAATTATGGTACCATCGCGATCAAAAAACGCTGCTTTATAAGATCCTTTAAAATTCTTCATGTTCTCCAGTCTACCATAAGGAAAATTTTTGACACTGATATTCAAAACTACTCTTGATCATACAACGGCGTTGGCATAATGCCAGTTTCTCTAAACCGCTGATAACTATCAAGAAATCGATGCGCAATTAAAATTGCTGGCCGCGAGCCACCCGCATACTCAAGCAATACAATCAGCACCAACGGCTTTTCTTCTTTGTACTCAAAAAAACCGGTCAACCATGCATGCTCAAAGTGTTCTCGTTGCGTCTTTTCTTTATTCAAACTACACGTTTGCGCCGTTCCCGTCTTTGCAAAAATTTTAAAATTCTTAAAATGTCGCAAGCGCCATACCGTTCCTTTTTGTACTGCTGAATACATCGACTGCCGCAAGAAATCTAACACGGGTGCTGAAACATTCAGCTCCTCTCGCTGAATTTCTTCACTTTCCAAAATACGCGGCTTAACTAAAAAACCGGTACACACCGCACCATACATTCGCGCAATTTGCAGCGGCGTCACTAATAAATAACTTTGCCCAATAGAAACTGATAGCGTATCGCCCGGCCACCAGCCCTCGCCTTTCATTACTCGTTTCCAATGCGATGTTGGCACTAACCCAGATTTTTCAGGCAACAAAAAATCAGTTTTATAGCCCAAACCAAACCGACAAGCATAATCAGCAACCGTATCTATCGGCAAATGTTTTGCTGCCTCAAAACACAAAATATTGCACGAATGCGCCAGTGCATCTTGCAACACCATCGTCCCATGCCCCCAACGACGCTGACACAAAAATTTTCGCCCACCAAACCGAATAAAGCCTTGGCAGTTAAACTCCGACTCAGTCGTAAGCACACCTTCCTCAAGCCCTGCCGTCACTGTCACCAACTTAAATGTTGAAGCCGGCGGATATAGCGCTGCCGTTGCACGATTGAGCAAGGGACTATGAACCGTAAATTTTTCTTTCCATAACGATTCAGAAATAGGCTGTACAAAATGATTGGGATCAAAATTTGGATACGAAGCCAAAGCGCGTATGGCACCAGTTTCCGGATCCATAACAATCAATGCGCCTGTCTGATCGGACTCAAAAGCTGACTCCGCCAAACGCTGCACCGCATAGTCTAAAGTTAACGTTAAATCTTGCCCGGCTTGCGCATCACGCCGTTCGCGTTGACGGAGAATACGGCCAGTCGAATTAATAACTGACATTTCATAACCAAGTTGGCCACCCAAATCTTGATCGAACAATTTTTCAAGACCATCACAACCAACATTTTCTACACGACTCAAGTACCCAACAATGTGACTCGCAAAGTTTTTGTGCGGATAATAACGTTCAAAACGACTTTTAATAACTAAGTTAGGAACCTGTGAACACTGCTCACTAACTTTGCACAACTGCCCAAAATTAACATTTTGCTTCAACAAAAAAGAACGCGCATACCGCTCTGCTTTTTTAAGACCTTCCAGTAAACCAGCTAACTGACTATCAGCATCACCAACTACCTGCAGAACCTGCTTAACAATTTCTTCTTGATACTGAGAAAAAGAACCTCCCAGACCCTGCCAATAAAGATCAAAAATAGGTTTATTTGCCGCCAAAAGCGTATGGTTGCAATCATAAAAATTACCGCGAATGGGTAATATCGTTTCAGTTTTCAAAAAATTACGTTCACCAAGCTTGTTGAGCAAAAGCCACTGATCAACTTGCAAGTAAAACAATCGCAACAACAATATGAGGCAAAAAAACAAAAAACCATAAACCAGCTGCCATAACCGGGCCCGCCGCGCATGGCTCATTTTAGCACGAATTGGCATAGTGATTGATTCCTATTTGAAAAGGATACGTCTCAAAAAAAGTAATAAATTTAAAAAAATGAAACTTTGCTCAAGAATACACCACAACCAACCCCGCAGCAATGACAAACCAACTTGTGTGGTTTTAAGAAGTGAATGAGCTAAAAAAAAGCTCGTGAAATTCAGGAGCTTTTTTTATTATGTAACCACTCAACAAATTTTTTGACCGCCAACAAACGATGTGCAAAAAGATGAAAATTATCATCATGCTGCATTTGTGCACACGTTTTGTCTGAACCGTCAGGCAAGAAAATATCATCAAACGGCAACCGGGGATGCGCATCAAAGACAGGAGGTTTTACAACGCGACCTTTACACTCACCTTCAAAAGCATGCATCACTCCTTGACCATCAACGTACATCAAATACAAAAAATAACGCAAACGATCGCCTGGCTCAACCAATTTAAAAATTCCTTCAAAACCAATCCCTTGAAATAAAAATTTAGTCATGGTGCCAGGAAATTTGTGGTACTTATCAAAATAAACGCCGGCATCGTCAATCAACAGTGGCTTACCCAACAAATCCCATGCTTGCTGCGCCTTGTAGACAGCGATAGCATATTGATCATCAGTTTGCTGCTCTTGAAGATCGATATCAGCTTGTTTGAGATCAATTTCTGGCGCATAGTTTTTTAAAAAGCGCTGCACTTCTTCAAACTTACCGGGATTGCCGGTAACATAATACAATTCGTAACTCATGAAAATATCTTTCGTATACTTTTTTAATGACAATAAAAAAGGGCCCCGCCTAATGCAGAGCCCATTTTTCATTGTAACCTTTTTAGATTTTTACATCAAATGAAAGCTCTTGCTTTGAATCTCTATTTTTCAGTTTAAGATTGAAATGATACCTGAAATTTTCAGTTCTTACAAAAAACACCTTATTGACCGATGAACCGGGTGCAACGATCAATCGTGAATTATTACTAATCACACGATTATTAAAATCGTTGTCTAAACTTGTATTAGCATCGCTTGATTTCACGCCTTCAACACCCGCAACAATTAACAAAGGCCATATAAACAAGCCGGGCAGACCCCACAACACCGTTCTTTTAACCGTGTTAACGTGCAACGCTTGCGCAACATGATGCTGATCTTGAATCTGAAGATTGATAGATTTTGCATCAAAAATATATGTCTGATTACTCGAATTTTCAATGCACAGATGAATTGGCTGATAGCCCTTGGCAACAGCGTGTCTGCTGAAATAGAAATAAGATTCATCATTGGTAAGCGCTTGAGCAGCTACGCGTACATTTTCTTTTTCACAACCAATACTTACCGGCTTACTCAATGGATGTGACGCATACTTTGCGCAGCCAGCAAATAAACTAATCGCTACCAGAACTACAAAAACAAAGTGAAAATTAGTATTTAATTTTTTACTCACAAGAGATCCCCCTCAATAGAATTTTTATAACAATATTTATAGCGCCGCTGGATAGACATAATTTATATAAATATTTCAAATCGTCACATTAATACTACTCGAATAATCAATAATATGCAACCGACAACGCCACGACTTACATAGCTTGAATATCACTACGATCCAGCACCTTATCCACCGTTTACTCAACCAAGCAAGTCATAAATCATCTTGTGTAGTACCTAAAAGGTCATTACACTGACAGATAATCATCACAACATTGCTTTAAAATTAGTCAGAAAGACTTGAATATGGCACATGATAATCTGCCGGCAAACCTTTGCACAGCACAAAAACATGCTTATGAACCGAGTGATTTAAGTATAAAAAATTTTTCAAACAGAGGTTGAAAGTCAGGAATATGGCGCATGCACTTTTACGATGAATAATCACGCCATCTTGTTCCGCGTTGCAAAAATCACCCCAACCAAAGTTGGTCAATTTGTTACCATCTGGAAGCGCAACCAGGCCGGCATAACCGCCCCGCACGATTTGGCAGACAACATCGATTTTTTTGTTATCAGTGTCAGAAACGGCGAACGACTTGGACAATTCGTTTTTCCAACAAAGATACTTGCCGAAAAAGACATTGTTTCAAAAAATGATAGTGGAGGCAAACGTGGTGTACGCGTGTATCCAGCTTGGGATGTGGCGGATAATCCACAAGCAAAAATGACACAAGCGTGGCAACTGGCTTACTTTTTTTGAAATCAAAAAAAATGAACCGGTCAACACAGCTCGTGTCCAAAAATTATTTTCCTCACACCAGTAAATCAAAAAAGGGGCTCCACAAAACGTGGAGCCCCTTTCCATAAATTCTATAGAAAAATAAAAACTATTTTCCTGATCGACGCATTGGCGCTGACGGTGAAGAACCATCTTCTTTTTCGATAAACGTAATCGCTTGTCCAATTTTATTGGCGCGACCCGTTCTACCGATACGATGTATGTAATCTTCATGCGTTTGCGGCAAATCGAAGTTGATAACGTGCGAAACGTCGTCAATATCAATACCACGTGCTACCACGTCGGTTGCCAACAGAATTCTAACCTGGTTATCTTTAAACTCAGACAATGCTTTTTTGCGCTGTGCCTGTGTTTTGTTGCCATGAATCGTAGCAATTTTAAAGCCACGATCACGCAAGCTCTTTGCCAACTTGTCTGTTGAACGCTTGGTTCTAACAAAGATAATAACTTTGGTAAATTCTGGCTTGATCAACAAATCATGCAATACTTCGATCTTATCTTTTGGATCAACGGTAATAACATCTTGGTTGACGTTTTCAGCAGACTGACGTGTTTTAACGCTGATTGAAATAGGATTGCGCAAAAACTTATCAATGACATCTTTAATTTCTTTAGAAATAGTTGCTGAAAAGAACAACGAATGACGATCTTTAGGAAGCTTTGCAAGGAGATACTTCATATCGTTAATAAAGCCCATATCAAGCATGGTATCAACTTCATCAAGAACGATAGAATTATAACGATGCAATCTTAAATGGCCATTTTGTTCCAAATCTTTCAAGCGACCAGGTGTGCCAATAACAAACTCTGGATCTTGTTGCAGCGTACTCATTTGCTGCCTGATGTTCAGACCGCCAATGCACAACACCGAAAAGAAGCCAGTTTCTTTAGCAAAGTAAGCAAGCTCATCTTGAATCTGTGCTGCTAATTCTCTGATTGGCGTAATAATCAACACGCGATTTGTTTTCTTGGTTAACAAATTATTAACCAACGGAATCAAGAAAGCTGCTGTTTTACCGGTACCGGTATTAGCTGTGCCAACAATATCTTTACCCTCAAGCATAAGCGGTATCGCTTGATCTTGAATAGGGGTTGGGGTAACGTATCCACGAACCTTGATGTTTTTTTTAAGCTGTTCTTCGATCTGAAAATCTGCAAACGAATGCTTAGAAACATACACTGGCGCCGATACTTGCTCTTCAACTTTACGCATAAAATCTGAAGGATTAAACTTTTTGATCGGACGTCGTGACGATGAACCACCTTGTTGCGGACCTCGACGATGAGATAACGATGATGAAGAGGAAGGACGAGAACCAGGCTTGCTTGTTGTTGAACGAGATGATGGTGATTTAAAAAACTTCTTTTTGCCGACCGGTTTTTTACCGGATGAATCTTCGGGCTTATCGTAATATGACATAAATTCCTGAAAGTAATGAAAAGAAAAAAGGCCTGGCCACAAAACAAAAGTAAGTGTGCCCGACAGGGTTCGAACCTGTGACCTACGGATTAGAAATCCGTTGCTCTATCCAACTGAGCTACGGGCACATAAATGGTCGGGGCGGCCAGATTCGAACTGGCGACCCCTCGCTCCCAAAGCGAGTGCGCTACCAACTGCGCTACGCCCCGACAAAATGCGCTTATTTCTTTTGCGTGTAACAGCAAAAACTAGGCTCTGTGCTTTTTGCTAGCTGGGGTGAGCGACGGGGCTCGAACCCGCGACGTTCAGAACCACAATCTGATGCTCTACCAACTGAGCTACGCCCACCATGTTTAGCCACAAGGCATATTCAAAGAATACGACCCTATTATATTTTGTTTCAGCACAAAAATCAAAAAAACTTTCATCTTTTTTAAAAAAACTTCACTTTTTGTCACAATCGGGCGTTTACAAGTATTTATTAATCGTATTATTCAGGCAATTAGTGCAACTGTTGAAATAACTGATTAAGATTTTTTTTAACATCAATTGCCTCACGTTCAAGCCATTGAGCAGCCCTAAAACCCGCTTGTTTTCGTTGCTCGGCATGAGCTAAGAAAACAACTACCTGCTTTTCTAATTCATCGTAATTGGTAACTTTGACCAACGCTCCACACTGTTCCAATCTGTCGGCATGGTCCTGGCAATTGGCATGATACGGCCCCACCATGCACGGCTTGCCCCACACGGCAGGCTCAAGCAAGTTATGCCCGCCAACTGGCACAAATGTACCACCAAGAAAGAAGATGTCTGCCAACTGACACAAACTAAATAACTTACCCAGCATGCACACTGAAACAATGTCATACTGTTCAAAAACGTTTTCAGCAATTTCTTGGACCGGGTCAACCGCCTTATTGAGCTGCGCACACTGCTCATCCCACACCAACGACGCGTAGCCCGTTGCCTGTACTTTGCTGCGCAGCTCCGGCAGCCAATTGAAATGGCGTGGCGCCAGTATCAATTTTAAAGATGGATAGAGCGGCTTGAGCGCAACGAAAAGTTTTAAGTAATAGCCAAGCTCCCCAGGATGAACAGAGCCAACCAGCAAGACGGCAGAACGCTCTTTAGACAAACTCGCACTACGCGCTTCTTGCTCTCGCTTGGCAACCACGTTGTAAGCCTTTATGTTGCCCAGGACAGAAAGTTTTAATGGCTCAACGCCCAATTCCTTAAACGCTTGAACATCTTCTTCACTTTGCGTAAAAATATGAACAAAACTATTAAGCAAGGGTTTATATAAAAACTTCACAGAGTGCATACGTCTTTTGGAGCTTGAATTGACGCGAGCGTTGAGCAAATACAAAGGTACCTTGAACCAACGAGCCAGCATAATGAAATTAGGCCACAGATCCCCCTCAACAATAAGTAATGCCTGAGGACGAATGCGGTTAAACGCCATCATCATGGGAATTAAAAAATCGAAGGGCAAAAAACTCACCACGTCAGCATTCAAAAATTTACGCGCCATTGCCTGCCCACCAAGCGTGCCCGTCGTCACATAACAAACGGCACCAGGGTGCTGTTGTTTTAGCTGCACAATTAATTGCTGCATCGCCAAAATTTCCCCAACCGAAACAGCATGCAGCCACAATGATTGCTGCCCAGGCTTTACGCACGGCACAAAACCAAACCGCTGTGAAAAGTTGCCAAAAACTGATTTCCCTTTAAAAAAACGAACAATCAAGTAGACCCCAACAAAAGGCACTGCGATTATTTGTAGGCATTGATAAACTAGCGCTATAAGTACAAGCATCATAGATAGTTCCTTATATCAAATAAATTTATGAACAAAGCAGCCTACCATATCAGCTCTTTTTTGACTACGCAGACAATAAAAAAAGGCTCTC
The DNA here is from genome assembly GCA_016699045.1 of bacterium. Lineage (NCBI taxonomy): Bacteria > bacterium. The sequence goes on along the minus strand of CP064957.1, from coordinate 1,337,917 downwards.
TATCGAAAGCCTTTTTTTAGTTTTTTAATTGAGCTACAAAACTTATGCAGTAAGTGTTTTGAATCGTATTGAATCTAAAAACTCTGCGCGACCTTTGCAAGCATACACAATATGCGGATTGGCCGGCGGATAGTCACTCGCTTGAAAAACAAATGAACGACCATCAGCTGTAAGTTCAACATCTTTCTGCGGTTCAACAAGCGTTAAACCAAGTTCACGAGCTCTAATGCTAAATAATGTTTGATCGTGGCGCCCCCAGCCAAAGCCGAGTGGCCCCGATCCATCATCTTCAAAATTCTTGATATCTTTTGTCAATTCGTAAACCGATAATAAATAATCTTGATAAGCTTTTGTGCAACTCTTATTAATGCCTTGTACACTCGCATTCAGATTACAACTATGCCAAATATTTTCACGTTCAGGCGATTCCAAATTGAACATTGACATTACATGTTGTGTACAATGTGCCCGAATAGAAAACAGAACATTTTGATTGTCAACATACCACGCTTGGTCTGCTAATAAAAAATAGCCGTTGTCTTGAATATAGCGAAACACGTCGTCAAGCGGTTTAAGAACCACCGCGCCCGCATCAATATATAAAACATAATCGAACATATCGAGCGCCTGTTTTATAACCACCGGCTTCCAGGCATACCAACCAGGAGCAGATTTGCCTTGTTCTGTTGTGGTAAAACGTGTTAACAAATCAGGATTGACCATGTCGATATCATAGACTTTTACTTTTTCAATCGTATTCAACATATCGCGTTGTTCTTTGGTAAAACCAAGATCAAACACGGCAATTTCTTCTGTTTTATCAAAATTTGTTTTATGAATACTGCCAATTAAATGCGCAAGAAAAATAAAAAAATCATCATCTGCGGCAGTACAATAATACTGCTTATCACTCAATCGCTTCGTATCCAACGCAGTCACTGACCGACCAAAAAACAATGTTAATAATGCTAAACAAATATATTTCTTTATCATCATTTTACCTTTTCTACTTCAACAGGATTGTCTGTTAAATAATGTTTTTTCAGAAATGACAGCGCTTTCTTTCGCGTATCAACCTGCACAGGACGCGCTTCACGAGCAAGGGTCAAAATGTTAATCATATTAACACAAGCTTGCACTTGAATATCGGCGCCTAAGCTTTTCTGTTGTTTTTCCTCCCAGCTTTTTTTGTTATACTCCTTCTTTTTGCCATCTTTTTCAATTACCAACTCATCATCTTCGTCGTCATCCTCGTCATCATCAAACAAGCCATCATCTTCTTCTCGCTCAGCCTGCGCTAATTCTTCTTCTTGTTTACCTGCAGCGCCAAACAAGCGGCGCCAGAAACTCTTTTTCTTTTCTACTGATTTACCGGACTTTTTATTTGCAGCTTCTTTCTTCCCGCCAATATCTTTCACTTCTTGAACGGTAATATGGTGCTTCAGCGAACTTTCTTTGCCAAAAAACTCTTTAACCCATTTCATTTCTTTGACAGGCACAATTTTTGGTTTAACAATAAAATCTGGTTTAATGCCGATAGCTTGCAACGAATGTTCGTCGGGAAGATAGTACAGCATGGTTGTTAGTTTAAGCGCGCAGCCATTTTTAATTGGAATAAGCTCCTGTACAGAACCTTTACCAAACGTTGGAATACCAACCAAAAAGACCATAAGCTTACTGTTCTCATCCTTTTGTGCATGATAACGCAAACAACCAGCCAAAATTTCAGCAGCAGAAGCTGCAAAGTTATCAATCAAAATAAAGATCGGCACAGAGCTGTGTAAAATAGGATCAGTGTGCGTTTTGTACTCAGTAATTATAGTACCCTTGTTATCTTTTGTTAAAACAACCGGCGAATTCTTTGGCAAGAAAAGCCCTGCCATATCGATAGCAGAATCAAGAGTACCGCCTGGGTTACGACGCAAATCGAGCACAATTCCTTTGCAGCCACCCTTGTTAGCTTTTTCGAGTAATTGCTTGACCTGCGTTGCCGCTACCTCATTAAAAATTGAAAGCGAAACATAATAAATATCGAGCTCTTTAAAGAAATAAGACAATGATGTTTGATCTTTAATGATATCACGCGTAACGATGTATTCACGCGGTTTTTTCTTACGAATGATTTTTATTTTTACTTTAGTTTTAACTTTACCTTTAAGCTTGGCAATCACTTCGTCAGATGACAAACCTTTTAGTTTTTCGCCATCAACTTCAACAATTTTATCACCAGACTGCAACCCTGCCTTGTGCGCCGGACCACCTTGTACCACATCAACGATCGACAAGGCATCATCATCAGGCGCCTTGGTAATAACGCTCACGCCAATACCAGGAAATTCGCCAGAAGTTGATTCTTTAGCATCTTTATAACTCTTAGGCCCAAAAAATGCTGAGTGCGCATCAACTTGCGCAACTGCTGACTTTAACGAATCTTGAATAAATTTTTCAAAATCAACTAAGCGAAATGACTTATCCTCAATTAAACTAACTACCTGCGAATAGGTCTGAAACCATTTGTAGATATCGCGCTCATTATTCTTGGGATCTTTCTTAGTGCTCTTGGTAAGCTTTTTTGTCTTGGCCCCAACACGCGTTGACGGCTTTTTGCTACCAGCATGCTCTTGCACCGCTAAAGCAGGCTTTTTTGTTGACCCCGCCTGCACGGTATTTTTTTTACCTGACACTGCTTTACGCGCAAGAATTGGCACCTTTTTTTGCTGCTGCTCAACCTTTTTATGGACTATTTTTTTTGCCGCAACAACTGATGGCGTATTTGCTTGCAATGACATGGTTAAAAATAAATACATCACAAGAATAGGTATTTTCTTCATTTTCTTTTCTCTCCTTTGCAAAAATTACTAAAAATCTTACGCTATTCTTATGTAAGCTTAGACCAAATATTACGGAAGTCTAACTCATTTATACTATCGATGAATCCTATGAATACAGAAAATAGACCACCAGAACTCAGACAAAATGTCCTTATTGTGACAGGCCTTTCAGGTGCCGGAAAAACAAGTGTTATGGAAGCACTTGAAGATCTTGATTTCTATTGTGTCGACAATTTACCGTTACCATTGCTATCAACTTTTTTAAACTTAACGCAAAAAAAATCAAGTCTTTTTCATAACATAGCACTCGGGATTGATGCTCGTGGCGAAGAGTTTTTGCATGCCTTTACGCAAGAACTCACCAAACTTAAAGACATAATCAACACGAATGTAAAAGTACTTTTTTTAAATGCTAACGAAAAAACATTACTGAAGCGCTTTCAAGAAACACGTCGCAAACACCCACTTGCTCAAGGCATCGATGTCACACAAGCAATTAAAAAAGAAAAAACAATCCTTGAACCAATTATCGAAACAGCCGACATTATTTTGGATACCGACGATTTTAACATTCAAGAATTGCGCCGCTGGATACGCCAATCTTTTTCAGGCGAAAAACAACGCCACGTTTATGCCAACATTATCTCGTTTGGTTTTAAATACGGCGTACCACCAGAAATAAATTTATTGTACGACTTACGCTTTTTGCCCAATCCATACAACATTCTTTCGCTCAAACATTTTACCGGCAAGCAACCAGAAATTACCAATTATCTTTTCAAACAACCAACCGTCATTGATTACTGGAATCGCTTGCATGATTTTTTACAATATTACTTAAAAAAATATCATGAAGAGGGGAGATTTTTTGTCACGATTGGCATTGGATGCACAGGTGGTAAGCATCGATCGGTAGCTTTTGTAGAAAAACTGGCCAAAGAACAATGGGATAATGTAACCTTTCTGACAGAACACCGTGATATCGGAAAGGAATAAAAAAATGAAAACCAAACATTTTATTCAAGGCACCCTACTCATCATGCTGGGTACGGGAATGACGCACTACATCATCTCAAACCCCAACGGCCTGCGCGCACAAAAAAAGCTCAGTCAAACACTTGCCCTTGAGCACAATAAAGTTGACAGGTTGAAACAAAACATTGCAGCCCTAGAACAAGAAATAATCGCTTGGCAGGAAGATACCATCCATCGAGAGCGCATCGCCCGCCAAGACCTACATATGAGCTATACCGACGAAATCGTTTACTTCATCAAATAGGCCCTGACATCTGCGCAAAACTGTGCTACAATCACCATCAATTAAGGCAATAAATGTACGGATCCCCTTAACAATGTCAGGCTGCTAATGATAGATGAAAAAAATTTGACCACCGCAACGCATAGTGAACATGCCGAACCAAAAGAACATGAGATTCGCGTTGAAAAAGTCAAACAGATGCGCGCTGCTCAGATTGAGCCGTGGCCAAGTTTTGAACCGGTTACCGCAACCACCGAACAAGCTCTCGTCGATTTTCAAAAAACATCCGACGAAACTAAACAGTTCTCACTTGCTGGCCGCTTGATGATCATTCGCGACCATGGTAAAACTTTTTTTGCACGGCTTCAAGACCGCGATGGACAGCTCCAGCTTTACATCAAAAAAGATATTGTTGGCGATCAGTCATTTGAGCATTTCTGCAAAGACATCGATCTTGGCGATATCGTGTGGGTTACCGGCACACTGTTCAACACCAAAACGGGCGAAGTCACCATGCGTGTTGAAACATTTAAATTGTTAAGCAAATGCCTGCATCCATTGCCAGAAAAATATCACGGCTTGGTTGACGTTGAACATCGCTACCGCCAACGCTACCTCGATTTAATGAGTAACCCTGAAAGTCGCGAAAAATTTAAAAAACGCTCCGGCATTGTACAAGCAATCAGAAGATTTTTACAAGACCAAGATTTTATGGAAGTCGAAACACCAATGCTCCACCCCATTCCTGGTGGGGCTGCTGCTCGACCTTTTGTTACCCACCACAACGCGTACGATATGCAACTCTTTTTGCGGATTGCACCAGAACTTTATTTGAAACAATTGGTGGTCGGCGGCTTTGAACGCGTTTTTGAAATCAATAGAAATTTCAGAAATGAAGGCGTTTCCACCAAGCATAATCCAGAATTTACCATGCTTGAGTTTTACATGGCCCATGGCGATTATCATACCGGCATGGCGCTGACTGAAAAACTCATTCAACATGCCGTGTTGCAAAACTTTGATTCGCTGATTATTGATTATCAGGGCAACAAGCTGGACTTTACCGCACCGTTCAGACGTCTTTCCATCAAAGACTCATTGATCGAAATTGGCGGATTAAAACCAGAACAAATTACCGAAGAAAACATTGATCAAACAATCAAAGAGTTAAACGTTCACGTGCCTGGCAAACCTAACTATGGCATGAAAATTTTTGGGCTCTTTGAAGAATGCGTTGAAGCAAAAATTGTTCAACCAACTTTCATTATCAGCTATCCGCTAGAAGTTTCTCCATTGGCAAAGCGCGATCCTCAAGATCCAACCATTGCTGCCCGCTTTGAACTTTTCGCAATGAGCATGGAACTTTCAAACGGCTTTACCGAGCTTAATGATCCTTTTGATCAGGCAGAACGCTTTAGAGCGCAAGTACAAGCCCGAACCGACGGCGACAGCGAAGCGCATCATTACGATGCAGACTTTATTAAAGCATTGGAATACGGCTTGCCACCAACGGTTGGCGTTGGCATTGGAATTGATCGCTTGGTTATGTTACTGACCAACACCAACTCGATCAAAGATGTTATTCTGTTCCCAACCATGAAAAAAGCAGCACACAAAGAATAAAACCAACAAGGCCATCAGTTTTTTCTGATGGCCTTGTTTCTATTTTTTACTAAATTCGGGTACACTTTCTTTTTCATCAATCAATATCTTGATAGCTTTGCAGTCACTAAAAGGAACCCATGGAGATAGTTGCCACCCCACCATCACGCAAAAAAAAACGCGAGCACGATGTTCTCATCATTCAGGGAACAAAGTATTTATGGCAACTTAAAAAATCAGATACTGATGCGGTTCGCGCTATCAGCGTTACGCACAACATCAGCAACGCCGTTGCACAAGTTTTATATGCGCGCGGCTACCATGAAAACGATGCAATTCGCTCATTTCTTTTTAGTTCGTACGAACACGATGTCCCACACTCAAGCCTTTTAAAAGGGGCTCATGCAGCAACAGCACGCATTCTGCAAGCAATTGAAAAAAAAGAAAAAATCTTAATTTTTGGCGACTACGACGTTGATGGCGTTACCTCATCTTCACTCGTATTGCTCGGCCTGTTGCCACTTGGCGCACAGATCAATTTTTTCTTACCAAATCGTAAACGCGATGGCTACGGCCTTTCAAGTAAAATTGTTCAACGAGCCAAAGAAAATGGCTACAGCCTCATCATTACCGTGGACAACGGCATTACCGCCATCCAGCCGGCTCTTGATGCACAAGCGCTGGGCATTGATCTGATTATTACCGACCATCACCGTCCGCATGATCACGTGCCTGAAGCACTCGCGATCGTCAACCCAAACCAAGTTGACTGCCCGTATCCATATAAATCATTGGCGGGCGTTGGTGTTGCCTTCAAAATTATTAGCATGATTTACGAACAAAAAAATCTTACACTGCCCGACAAAGTTTACGAACTTTTAATGCTGGGCACCGTTGCCGACGTAGTACCCATGCTGGGCGAAAATCGTTACTGGGTACGCTATGGCTTAAGCAAAATTAACAAACAACGCAGCACAGCCATGAATGTGATGACTGCCAACAGCAAGCTCACTAAAAATGTTTTGGGCTCGCTCGATATCGGTTTTATGGTGGCACCACAAATTAACGCGCTCGGCCGGCTTGACGATTGCCGCGAAGCCGTCAAATTTTTGATCAGCTCAGATTATGCAGAAGTACAACGCATTGGCGAAATTTTGCAAAGCATGAACGAAGAGCGTAAAAAAGTTGAGCAACGCATTTACGGCGATGTTGAAGGCGCTATTGTCCAAAAACAAATTAACCTTGCACAGGAAAATATTATCGTCGCAGCACACAACCAGTGGCCAGCAGGTGTTATTGGCTTAGTTGCCGGTAAACTCATGCACAATTATGGCAAGCCTACCTTTTTATTTCATCACGACAAACAAAATCGAATCCTCAAAGGTTCATGCCGCTCAATTCCAGAATTTGACGTTTTTGATGCTCTGCACGACAGCAAAGATCTTTTAATATCATTTGGCGGCCACTCATGCGCTGCCGGCCTAGCGCTGGCACAAGACAACTTGCCCGAGCTTAAAGTACGGCTTGAAAAACGCGTAACCGCTATGGTTGCGCCCAAAGATTTGCAACCCAAAATTGTCATTGACGCACATCTTGAATTGCCAGAAGCCTCCAAAAAATTAGTTACTGATTTAAGCATGCTTGAACCATTTGGCAACGCCAACCCACAACCGGTCTTTTTAATAAAAAACGCAACGCTACTCAAAGACCCGACCCTGCTCAAAGATAAACATTTAAAATGCTCTATTTTTTCTGAAGGCATGATCAAACCAATTATCTTTTTCAATCGTCCCGATCTGTACACACTCTTGCTAGAACTTGGCGATAAACCATTCAGCGTTGCCGCGTACGTCGTTACCAATGAATGGCAAGGAAAAACAAGCATTGAGCTGCAAGGGTTAGATATTAGCGTGACATAACCCCCTCTCCTGCGCTATGGTATATTTACCACAAAGTATGAAGTACTTTCAAAAAGGAGATATCAATCATGATCAGAAAATTTTGGTTATATTACGCTACAATGACACTTGTTCTTCCCACCAATCTTAACACCGTCGTATTTAGAGCAGACGGCACTCAGCCAGTCAATATCGAATTTAGCCCTACTTTTAAAAACGTTCACTATCTTACCGAAGAACAAACAGATGACCTTGACACAAACTTACGAACAGAACTTGAAAGCTTTGTTTTTGGTGAACAAACTCGTGGACACCGGCCAGTGATACTGCCACAAAAAACATTTTTTATTAACAACGACACACTCGTCAACGCACCAACCGAATATCCAACGCCCTACAGCACCATCAGCCAACAATATCTTTTGCAAGCCAACGAATTGCATACAGCAGGGATAGAAACATCTGCATTTATAAAACTTTCTTTTGATGTTCAGCAAACATCATTTGAACTTGATCCATTGTACAAAGGCCTTGCCAACATGGTTATCAAAATAGGACATACCACGATCAACGAATTGACAACGTTTCAAGAAAATCTCCCAACATACTACAACGCATTTTTATTTGCAGAAAAAACAGGTTGGAACGACCATGCTTTTTTGAAACCATTTTATTGGGATGGCGTACGAAACATCGTCATCGAAATTAATGCACAAAATTATTCAACGCCAGCACAAGTAAGCGTTAGCCAATCGCTTACTGATTTTGTTTCAAGTATTACGCAAGAAACACCAGATCTTGAATGTTACTATCAACGACCCAACATTAAAATTACTACGATTACAAGCAAAATAAGCCAACCACACCGAGTAGAAAAACTCCACGCCTTCTCGCCAGCATCTCAAGCCGACCACCATTGGGCTCTCGGCAACGATAATATTTTATATTACTGGGACAACAAAATATGGCATCAAATCATAAACGAAAAATTTTCTAATGCCATCGATTTTGTTAGCGTACCATCAAAACGGCTTGTGTACTGCTTAAATGAATACGGCCAATTATTTACCGGCCTTGACTTCGGCAGCAACACACAATGGGAAGCTTTTCCTACCGATCTTACCTTTGCCGAACTAAAACTTTTAGGCAATGCAAACATTACTGGGTTAGCACAAAATCGGCACGATGTGTATCAACTCAAAGACGGCTACTGGAAATTTGTAAAATCATACACAAAAGAAAGATCGCTTAAATCAAAACAATAATAAGATATTCTGAAGCCTAGCGACTTAATTTATTCAAATTGCCAATATATTGCCTTCGACCTTCCCGCTCGATTATTCTAATAATCGATCATGCTTATGAGCATGAAAATCTTTTGGGGAAAAGATTAGGAAAGGGCGGGGGATGATGATACGTACATATCTTAGCATATTGTTATTATTGCTGGTCAGCTTCAAAAAACTTTCAGGATACCAACTTGATGAACGATTGGTCATTAATGAAAGCATAGCCAGCAGCATTTTTACCGAACAACCACATACTGAAGTATTTGAAAAGCGCGCGGACGCATCAAACAGTTCTGTGGTAAAAATTGAAGGCATACAAGCCTACAAAACAGACATATTGCAAGCTTCTCAAACACAGCCAGTCATTCTTAAAATTTTTTCAAATAAAAGCTCTGAATCGCAGAAAATGGTACCTGTTTATCAAAAGGTTGCCGACAAATTTAATACTCAAATCAAATTTGCTTCAATGGACTTGTTAAGCGACCAAGACACAAAAAAAGAAAACTACCAAATTATCTTTAACTTGATGGCGATGCTGCATATCAAGCAAATGAATATGCCTATTTTTGTCTTCTTTTTTAAAGGCAATCTTCATCTGCCAGCCCCGATCATTCAGGGCTTTTTAACGGCAGAAAATCTTGAAGACCAGATTAAGCAGCGTTTTCTAACCCCAAAAAATTCCTAATCTGATTGGTACAAATAAACAAGGGCTCTGGTAAAAAACACCAAGGCCCTTGTTTTATTCAAACTCAACATCGTCCCAAAATTCCCATGATGGATACGGCTCAACTTTATCGTAGTCGCTAAAAAGATCTTCTTTCATATAAAGACCCAATTTGGGCAACGTTACTTTTTCAAGCAACCACAACGCCGCTTTGAAATCATCGCGATTATTATCGCGAACTACAACGTCAGCTTCAGGATCTTTTAGCACCATTTCTAAGGTGGCCAACATAATTACGGCACGCTGCATGCCACGCTTTTGATTTGGACTTGGGATGTAAATTTTACGTATACAACCACGCCAATGATCGCGTTGCGAATAAGCACCCTCTTCTTTAACGCCACCAGCAACTACTTCAAAAGGAAATACGCCCTCGCGCTTTGCATGTCGCTCAGAATTTTCATTATCCGTTTGCCAATAAGCACTTTCTTGTAAACATTCCTGCAGTATGGTTGTTGGCATAACGGTACCAGCATCATGGTCATTTTGATATTTTTGTACAAAACGCGTCACAATTGGCACATAACCCCGCGAACTTTTACTTTTCGCAATATCACAGGTAAAAGCATAAATACCGCTGTTGGTAGCAGTACTAAACCAATTAGTGCGGTATGGCTTGCCATCAAGGGTAACATACTCACCTCGTATCGGCAGATTAAAGAGAAACCCACCCATACGAACCGCCTTATCAACAGTCTTTTGTTGCCAACGTTCAAACAACGGCTGAACAACATGAAACGTACCAGCACTATAACGTTGCACAAAAAGTGGCACGCCAAAAAATTCTTCTTGTGGCAACATAAGCTCTCGCTGGCTATCTGGCTTGGTAAACATTAAATTGCACAGCTGGGCATACCACGATGCACGCAAAGCACGCACCATCGGCGCCAACAATGGCTCATTTTTACATTCAGCTGAAAATTGAAATAACAATCGCACCGTACGGTCATACGTTGTAGGCAGAGTTAAGTTTAAACCACCCTCAACATCTTTCATGCGCTGATCAGGCAAAACGCAACCAACATCACGCCACATATAATTAGTCAACTCATGCGAAAGATGATTGGTAAAATATTCTTGCAGCAATTGAGAAAAATGCCACACGCGATTAAAAGAAAATTTTTGAATATTCAGATATGATTTTGAAAGGCCATAAACACACTCTAAGCTTGCAACTTCATGCGTCATCTTATTCTGAATATGTTGATTAAAATAACTATTCACTTTACTGGCAGTAGCCAAAACGTGCTCGTGCAAAATCGGCGTTAACGCTTCTAAATTAATCCCTTTCAAATCGCCTTCTTTGCGTTCAATTATCATTTTGCACAACACCAAACGAATAAGCGATTCAAGCTTAAGCGCCAAGCGTACGCGCATCGCCGTATCTTTTTTTAACATACAATGCAATAACTCTCCGCCACTAATAAAATCTTTGTACAAACTCTGTGCCACATTAAAATCAGGGTCAAGAAGCGCCATTTGTTGAATGAGATAGTTAATTCGTATATTTTCTCGCGATGACCGCGGATACATACTCATAAAATCTATAAAGACAACATTCTCAACACCTTCTGTTTTAAGCTTGTTAACTAAATCATCAAGAAAATAATTGTACGGCAACGGCAAACGAATGCCTTCAAAAAACATCATTTGCTCGGCTTCAATATTTTTCAAGCCTTCAGATTTTACCGTTGCAAGCGTGGTAAAAAACCGAATCTCAAGTGGATTTGAACGGTTAAAAAGATAATGAGCCCCGTTATATTCAAAAGTAATCCAGTTGTTTGTGTTAATTTTTTTAAGCAAAAATAAATTGCGAATAAATGATTCATCAGGCAATTCTGGAGCATAAATACGCTTATCAAAAAAACCATTTTTTCTGAAAATACCATAAACGTACTGTACCTTCTTTTCATAAAGATCCACCAACGTACCAAGATTGTCTTTGACAAACGTTTGAAGATTTTTGAAATCGTCAACAGAACATTCCGTCTGCGCATCAACATATACCAAGCCATCAGGCTTGTAGGTAAAATGACTCATTTGTGCGGGCAGATCAGCAATATAAATATTCTCTTTAAATTGAAACACTTCGGCCAACTGTGAAGAAGAGTTATCAACATGACCAAATCGATCAACACGATCGCCAAAACGCATCCAGTTTTTAATATTGCCCAGCATAGTGCTTTTACCCACACCATCAACAAAGCTACAAAAAATATATGCTGTTTTTTTTTCATTAACCGATTGTAACGTTTTAGCAAACGACTTTACAAACGCCTGTGCATTGCGCGTTACTTCTTTTTCTTGTTTAGTAAAAATTTCAATTGGGTAAGTCAGATCAGGACCAATAAAAAACCTGCGCAATGGCAAGCCTGAACGAATAACATGCCGCGCCGCTTCGATAGAAAAAAAAATATCTTGCGTCCCTGCAACCTGCTTATTTCCAACCCGAAAAGCTGATTGATAAAGTTTTTCCCAAAATCTAATCAGCCATTCAAACGTATCGTGCGGCTCTTGGCGCATGACCGAGTCCATAATTTTTTTTTGTGCATTATCAATCAGGCCCAGAGCATCGCCAAAAGCATGTTCCTGAAAAATACCGGCACGGTCATCGAAAATAGCAATATTTTCTGCGTTGATGTGTGTATAAACCGACTGCCAATCGCCCTGTATTTTGAAAATGTCTTTAAACAAAAACCCAGTCATAAAACCAAACCGATTATGCAAGCGCAATGACCACCCCGCTCTATTTTTCACACTCGCTTCATCGCTAATTTTTGCTTGACGATAGTCGGTATAATAATTTGGCACGGCATTTTCTTCGTAACCCAAAATAACATTACGGCCCACCAAATTAAAACCTTCATCCCGCAATCGACTTTCAAGTTGATCAAAACTATGCGAAGTATAACTCAGCAAAAATGGGTGGTACTCATGCACATACCGACCTTCAGGGCTAAACTCATAATTTTGAATAAAACTTTCTAAAAATTTTTTATCAAAAGAAGCTTTGTCAGCAGATAGATTCTCACCAACGCCAAACAACAAAACCAGCATACAAAGCAACATGCGTAAATTCATGACATTCCTAAAAAGTGTTCTTCGTAGGCGCGACGCTTTGCTTCTTCATCATCACCACACCAATCTTCAATGTATTGCAAATCATCAAAACCAACTTTTTTCTTAAGTAACGAGATAAGCTCTTTACTCGTACGCATAACTTCCTGATAATCAGTTTCATAACTCGTAGCACGTAATTTATCACTCACAAATTCAAGCTCATGATAATAACGCTCAACAAGACCTAAATCTTTAAGCAAAATGCCTTCATTAAATAATTTAATTAAATAATCAAAACAAAGAGCATAAAAATCTGCTATAATCGTATCATCGAATTTTTTAATACTATCAATCAGCGGACGCATGGTACGCTTGGCAAAAGGCCCCGCGCATTCATAAAAATCGTATTCTAATTCACGAAAAAATACTTCATTGGTATCGCTATCAACGCGACTGTTTTTTAAAAATTGATTCAGCAACGCACACTGATCAACAATGTGTTCCCAGTACAAAACGAGGTTGAATCTTTTTTGATCATCAACAAAATAAAACCACGGCCGCTCAGTAAAAACATCAACAATATCCCGCAATGCCTGAGCTATTTGCGCCGGCTTCATCGCTAAAAAAAAGCACTCGCGAATGACAAAAACTTTTGGATAATATTTTTCAAGATAATCGGCACAAAAATTCAACGTACGCTTAACGTGACGCAAAGTACCATCTTCTTTTTCTACAAACGAAGCAGCCTGCTCGCTATTTTTCAACTGCACAAATGCTTGATCTTGCAACAACGAGCCCAGCCCTTTAAAAAATTCCTGTTTATCAAAAAGTGGCAGTGCTACCTCTGCCTGAGGCGCGGCAACTACCGGCATCAAATCAACATTATTAGCCTGACTTGAAGTTGCGCCATGGACACAAGACACCCAATAAAAAGCGATCACCATCCAAAAAACTTTAGGCTTTAACATATAATAATCGCTTATAAACACGTAGACTTTCCATAATGCCAACAGAACATTGCTGCAAATACAAATGCATACGACGACGCTCTTGCTCAAAATCTTCAATGGGTTTGTTTAACAACAACTCAACAAAAAGCGCAAAGTTTTCAAGGTATTCAACCAAGTTTGCATTATGCTGATTCAACACGATCGTCAGATCTTGACCATCTTGCAGCCGCTCATGCGCACTCTCGCACACCAGCGCCAACACATTTTCTACCGAATCAATCAAGGCAGAAAAATCGATAATGACGTCATGACAGAAATAAGGCTTAAATTGTTTTTCATCGTCTTCATGGTTTTTAAACCACGTCTGCATATCGTGCATAAACCGTGACAGCGAAACACCCAGCCGTTCGATATTGGCAACAATGTCATAATCAATGCCACCAAAAAACCAGGCCTCATCTTCTTGAAAAAACTGCTTAATATGCGCAAGTGAAAAATTTTGCGCATGACTAATCATATGCCAAATCATCCCAACAATAAAAGAATAAAACGCAAAACTTGCACCCTCTTTTACCGAATTTTTGACACGCCCCACAAACGAACGGCGCTCGTCCCATTCGCGCAAATGATCTTTTTCTAAGCGTTCGTATTCAGCTTTTTCCTCAGAAGACATTGCAGGCACTTCAGCTGTATCATTAGTGGCTTTCTCTTGGGCGGCATTCACTTTTTCCGGCACAAAATAGCACCAAAGTTCATAGCCAAGATACAATGCACCAGCGCTAGCAACTGCCCCACCAACAAAGCTTGCCGCACATAAACGTTTGTGTGTTGTTTCAATACGTTGGGCATACATTTCCTGTTTACGCTTAATGGCAGAAAGACGCATACGCGCGACAGAAATGGACTCACTTGAAAAAGATTTTAAAGTAGGCTGAGCATCATCAGCGACACAAACCGCAGAGATCATGCTCAGCACTAAAACACTCAGAAATTTCATGGCTACATGCCAAATGGATAATCATCATCCATGCTTCTGCCACGTCGATAACCGCCCTCACCTTCTTTGTTGCGATTAAACGATAACTCGCTCAAAGAATCCTTGCCTGTTTTAAGCGAATACGTTCGTGGCGTAACTTTGACCACCAAGCGCTTAAAGAGATTTTTTAAGTTTGTTTTGGTCGCCGCAATAATGGCCTTATTTGAATGCAACTGCGCATCAAGATCGTTCAGTGACTTTGACGTCACCAAAAGCTCTTTAAAATCAAGCAACCGCTTAATAATTTGCGTTGCATAAAACGATTCAAGAGAATCTTCTTCATAAAATTCTCGGCGCGTTACTATCTCTTCAGCAATGCGTTCAAACTGATCGGCATAACCAAATACCAATTCAATCCAGACATTTTCCTGTACTTCTTGAGTTGCAGCATTATTTTCTGCATCATCAGTCGCATCAAGATCAAATTTGCGACGTGTCATATCGTAACCGCGCAAGCTGTCTTTCAAGCCATCTTTAACCATGCGCTCAATATCGTTCAACGTACTTTCAATAAAATCAAGCCAGCCTTCAAGCACTTCTGGTTGAAACGGTTTTTTATCTTCATGAAACAGCAACAAACAAAATGCTTCCCACGAGTCTACCAACCAACCAAACATTTTGTCCCACGCTCCGCCAAGTACCACTTCACATGAACCTTCGATACGCTTGCCCAAAACATCACCAACAGCTTTGGAAGCACGCAGCGTTAACCCTTGAACCAGGCCATCTTTGACGTTACCAATAGTGGTTTCATCAAGCTGTTCCCAATCATGTTGACCTGCAAAACCACGCGCTACCAATGTGCCAGCCGGACTTGACAAAAAAAGACGATTCCGACGGTCGCCCAAACGCTTAATCAAATTTACATGAAAAGCAATATCCGCATCCAACTTTGGCATGTCAGTACCTTTGGGCAGATTCTCCTTCTTTTTCTGCAAAGCATCCAAATTTGCCTCGTGCTCTTGAATACTTTTATTCAACTCTTTGCTTGCGTCCGCCAAGCTAAGGATTCTGCTAGTAGATTTGTCCATGTTGTAAGGACCAAAACCACCACGCAGCATGTCGTAAGAATAATTAATGCGTTGATCTGAAGAACCTGCACGCGGCGACTGAGCAGCACCAAAAAGCATATCATGTTGAAACAAACACATCACGACGGGCAACATAACAAAAAGATAAGTCAAACGCCTGTTCATAGTAAACCCTTTATGGACAATTTTTTTATCTGCAAATTATCAAATAATGCTTTTGTGACATGGATTATAGCAAGTAAGCAGATAAAAGCAACAGACGTGAATTGTGCATAAAAAGGGGACAAAAAAATTATGAGTTTTTATTGAGCTTGGTTCGTACTTCAGGATCGAGTTTATTCATAATATATTCAGCATAAACAATATGGTCTTCCAACATTAACATATCGTCTAATTGTTTTTTTGTTACTTCAATCTCTTCTGGCGACACCTGTGGCATCTCAGTCAAACCAAGTAACTTCATTATCTCTTCCTGTTGTTTTTTAACTTCTTTTAAAAGCTTTCTGTCTAAATGAGTAGTCGTATCAAAAGGGTCAAAAGATTCATAACACAATAGAGCATAACCTTTTGCATCAACACCAACATCTGACATATCTCTAAATAAATCATTAGAATTGGCAAAAACAGCTGAGCTTGATGAAAATGCTTCAACAAACGTATCACACCGATCATGACCAAACAGAGAACTTTCAACACCATTTACCGGCATCTCATGAAACGTCTCTCGCGCATTTCCACCCCTTTGCAATGGCGATCCATGAGAATTATCGTAAGATTTTTCTGGATCGCCAGACGCTGACTCGCCAGAACCACCAGCAGATATAAAGGCATCTTTGCCTTCGCGATCGCTGGAATTCTGTTCTTTCTTTTCTTCGCTTTGTGATGAAAAATTAGAAGAAGCACTACCCCATAAGTTAGAAAATATACTACCCCATGAAGGCAATAAATCGCGCAATTTTTGCAACCAATCAAACAATAAATCTTTCAATAATTCCAAATATGCCGAATCCCAGAAATACGCCCACACCCCATAAAGAATGCCAATCAGCAAAAGTACCACCAAAACTTCAAATGGTTTTATTGTAAAACGAATTCTACTTTTTCTCTCATTTTTTTGATATTCAAGTTTTTCAAGAATCGATGCCTGCTTTGCTAATAATACGTGCATGAGCTTTACGACATCATCATCCTGGTAGCCACTCTGCATAATCTTGCTTACCAAATCATGAACAACCCGGTCATACATGATACAACTCTTGGTATCCGTTTGAACAATCTGTTCAATATGACTAAGTAATGCTTTCTCTGTTATCGCAGACGATTGCACGCTTGACGTCAACAAAAAACAATCTACCATAATCAACCATAAAAAATTTTTATTTTTCATGCGCTCAGCCCACTGACATAAGCATTAACCCACTGCTCACGCTCCTTTTCCCATAACTGCATCTTTTGCTGACTGGTTTGAGTTTTTTTAATAATGTCATCAACAATAGCATGAGTCAGATGCGTTTTTTTTTGTCGTCGTGCAACAACAATCATTTCTTCTGCAATACATTTTATGGTGCGCGGGGAAAAACCTTCCATTGCGTGCGCATATGACAGTAAATTTTTCATCACGTCTGGCACTATCGGCACCACAGAGCTTTTATTGTTGTTAGCAAACTTTTCAAGATACGCTGCTAAAATAAGCGCACGCTCTTGCACGCCAGGAAGTTCAATTTCTATAGAAACACCAAGCCGATCTAAAAATGCATCGTCCAATTTAAAGGGATGGTTCGTTGCAAAAATAAACATAATATTTTTTTGCCCACCATCCTGCACCAGCGCCAAAAAGGTATTAATTAAATTTTGCGTAAATATCGACGTTGTAGTCAGTTTTCTGTTGGCAAATAACGATTCCGCTTCATCAATAAAAACAATCAACCCTTTTGAGTCATCTGCATATTCATTGGCCCATTCAATAAGTTTACGCAACTCATCATTCAGTGCGTTCAAATCAGTAATTTTTGCAAACTCAGAACCTGACGTTAAGGCATAATCACAATTAGATTCATGCGCCAGCGCTTTTACAAAAGCAGTTTTGCCCGTGCCTGGAGGCCCATACAGCAAAACATTCGGTAAATTTTCATTAAACGATTGTGCAGAGTCTATGCGCAACACCAAATCAAAAAGCTGCTCCTGAACGTTCGGCGTAAAAAAAAGATCCTTAAGTTCTGTTTCTGGCACAACATCATCTTGCCAAAACCATCGATCGTACGATGTTTCACTAATCACGCGCGGCTTGGAAAAATAATCAATAACCAACGGCACGCCATATTTAATCAAATAAAAACCGAGAGCAAAGCCCGTAAGCCCGCCAATAAATTTTGCGATCAAATACGGATCTTCAAGTATTTCTTTAATACGCTGCCACTTAACTTCCTCAGCATCAACGGTTGCCTGGGCACGAATTTTTTCTCCCTGCTCAAAAATGCCCCGTCGCTGTTTTTCATTAATTTTTTCCTGCGCAACACGAATTCTATCTTCCAACGTTTCCTGGTTTTTTTTTGCAGCCTCTTGTCGCACCTGCTCATAAATCTCTTGAGATTCCTTCTCAACGACGACTTTAAAGTCACCTATTCTTTTCTGAACATCATGAACCGCTTGTTGAGCACTAGCAATATCTTGATCAAGCTTGCGGGAAGTAAGGACCAATTCCTGAATTCGTAAAAATTGCGGTTCTAACCCTCGCGAAAGGTTAATCGAAACGGTATCTGCAGTATATGCTAATGCCAAAGCCTGATTAGCTCCATTCACCGCCGCATTGGCTATGCCATGAGCCTCATTAATATGCTCACGAAGTTGCCTCACCATTTCTTCTGCCGCACGCAACTCGCTGGGTGCAGGTACTGCCGCAGGCTTGGCACCCGCTTGAGCGGCGGCATAAAGATGCTGCGCAGGCATCGGGCCAAAAATCTGTATTAACAAAACAACAACGAGTGATTGTAATAGAAACATCATAACGCAAGCCCCTTCCCCACAGCTTAAAAAACAATTTTCGTACTAGTTTAAGGATTGCATAAAATGTCAAAGTGAAACAATATAATAAAAAACTCTAACAATAAATTGTTTCTATAAAGAATTTTTAATATTGCTTTTCAGGGCTTATGGTCTACGGAAATCTTGAGGGCACACAATCAGTCACACATCTCCTTTACCTCTCCCCCCAATTTTTGAGCGACAAACTCAACACAAAAAAGCCCGCAACTCCAACACAAACAATAAAATTTTACATTTGTCTATAAAAATGGGGGGGGGGTATGGTAGCATCAAAACAGATGAAGTCTCGCTTTATTTTTTATTGGTACACGGAGAGTATTATGAAAAAATTCATTTTTTTGGTAGCACTGTGCAGCACTGTTTTGTTTAGTCAAAATTTAGTTTCAGCAACCTTGCCAGCCGATGACTATGCTCTCGTCAAACAATTTCATGAGGATTTTGAGAATGCTACAGACTATGTAAAAACCAAAACATTCACGCAGAAATTCAATGCACTAGCACTAGAAAAACAAAAAATGGTTATTCAAGAGAAACTCAACCCAAGCGATGGCGGCAACAATCTACTCAGTAGCATTCTTAACACCAGCAACAATGATGACTACACCAAGACAGAAATTGCATCAGCCGTTGCCAAGGTTGCAGACCCAGTAGTAATTTACCAAACACTTCAATCATATTCACATATCCCAACAACAAATAATTTTCTACTCGAACAATTCCTTACACGGCTATCGCCACAAGAAAAAGACGACCTTATTTTCAACAATAAAAATGCCGTTGGAAAAAATTGGTGGGATCTTGTAATGGATAAAATGCAAGAAATTAAAGAAATTAAATATAAGAAAGAGGACCTCAACCTAGAAATCACCAATTTTAAAGTAGAACAATATGATAACATGTTTGAAAAACAACTACTCTTTTTGAAGAACTTATCAGTAAAGATCGATAAAGATAGCCTCATCCTTGGTTCTAAAGAAGAACGAGCAGAAGAATTTTATCAACTTAAAGTCCATACACCACTTGTATACCTAATACTAGCTTACCAAAGAAATAATATATCTCTTGTCAAGACTAAATACCATCCTAACGCCCAACAGGCTGAAATTCTTGCCATTCAGCAAGATATTAATGCTGCTTTGAAAACGATTTTATCATCATTTTCATCTCAAGAAGTTATTGCACAAGCTCTTGAATTAAAAATTTATCAAGAGCTTAACTACATTGCACAGAATCAATTCATCGCGCCGTTGCTGTTTAATGCGATGATATATCAAACGCCAACGTTTGTATCAATCATTTTAAGCGTATTTGATCAAAAAACACGCGACCATATCATTTTAAAAACCTATGATCAAGAAACATTAGAACAAAAAACTATCTTTCAAGAAACTGAAAACGGCCACGCAACCAAGGAATCGAATCAAGAAATTATTTTTAAGTATTCAGCCTTATCGTTCACCGCAGCAAAAAGTCGTAGCAGTCATCACATGCAAGCTATTTTAGCGGTCATGTCTGAAGATGCTCGCAAACAAGGTTTGACCAATAATGAAATTATTAATTTCTATGAAGTAGTACATAAGATAGACTCAGATGGTAGCTTTTTAGAAGAACTTTCAAGAAAAAAGTATTCTGAAAGTCTTAATTTAATCCAATCAATCTTCTACATCGGCTCCCACTTCGGCAGCAAATATTTTGCTCTACAAGGAAAACTTGATGTTATCTTCTCACACAACATAATTTCACCTGCATTGTATCCATTTGATTCCCTGTGGGAAAGATTCTTAAAAGCACACGATCATAAGGTAAATCACTATAATAAAAAAGATGGCAAACCATGCTCGCGACAAATTCATAAAGATCAGAAATACTGCAAAAGCAAGCTCTGCCCGGACAGCTCATGCGAACTGTGCAAACAAGGCACACCCTTACAAGAAGATTGCGAATTTTGCAGTTTTTCCAGTTACAGCAATCAGCTTTCAGCTGCATACGAATCGTACTTTAATTTTTGTTTAACAATACTCAAAAATACTCCTGATCAAAATATACGCAACCAACGAATTATCGACAATGAAATGCTTTCATATGCAATCAACGTCAAAAAACTCGATTATCTCGAAGCACTTTTAAATCTTGTGTCTGACGATAAAAAAGAAGAGGCAATCATCAAAACAGGGCTTGAGGGCAAAAGTCCTTTACATTGGGCAGCTTTAGTTGCAACTCAAAAAATTAACAAAACCACACGCTTCATGGAACTTTTAATTGCAACAGCTCCCGACAAAACAAAACTCAAAGAAGCTCTTGAAGTAAAAGGTGTTGATGGTAAATCCGCACTCGATATTTATCCAGCAGCCCAAACAACATTCGATGCAAAAGTCGACACCAAAGGCCTCTTGAACTACCTTACAAAAGCGTTAGAAATATTGAAAGCCAAGCTCGTTGAACTTGCAAAAAATCTTGAGGCTTTGCAGGCCCACGGCCACTAAATAACGAATTATCGAGATTTGGCCGACTTGGCTTTTGGTGGCTTTGTTTTTGGTTGCTTGGCCGACTTGGCTTTTGCTTTCTGCTTTGCCTTCACCGCCGCCGCGCAAGCCATGTCCATCCACTTTTTAAGCTCAGTTGAATCTTCAAGAACGTCGGGCACTACGGTCCAATACGAAAGCTTCACGAGCTTGCCTTTGCCTTCGTACGTAAATGGTTCAGAACCAAACGTTTGAAAATAACCAGCCGCCTCAACATCGGCTTTGAAATAGAGCTCATTGTTGACAATCAAGGCAAACATAACGCCCTGATGGTACAAGCCGTAGCCACCAAACATCCGCCGCGCCACAACTTCTGCATGGTACCCCAACAGATCTTTGGTCACATATTCAACAAACTCTTCGCTATACTTTTTCACGATTTTCCCTTATTTTGCTTAGCTGCTGTAGATTTCTTGTAAAATATTTGGCGCCAGTTTATATTCCTGCCACGCTACACATCAAACAAACAGTATCACACTACCCATCTGAAGGATTTTATCATGAACAAAAAATTTTTAGGTTTATTTTTGATCACTATCGGTCTTACAACCAACGCAAAGCCTCTAATGATAGCACCCTCATTTACCCCGCTGGGCTTAGCAGCACAATTTAACAGTATTGAACATCTAAGATCTTTGATAGCACAACATGTAGACATTGAGGAAAAAAATCGCTTCGGCCAAACTCCACTTCATATTGCCGCCGGGAAAGGTCATGCCGACTGCGTTAAAGAACTTTTACAAAATAAAGCCAATATTAATGCAAAAGACAACCAGAACTGGACACCGCTTCATTGCGCTGCAAGATATGGCCATACCAACTTTGTTGAACTATTTTTACAAAATGGCGCCGAAATAAATGCAAAAAACTCTAACTGCGAAACCCCACTT
This sequence comes from bacterium, assembly GCA_016699045.1. NCBI lineage: Bacteria > bacterium. Next base: position 1,315,784 of record CP064957.1, on the reverse strand, counting down.
TATCTCGCCGCCAGAGGCGGCTATATTGATTGCGTTGAAATACTTTTAAAGAATGGCCCTGATGTTAATATAATCCCAATAATTAATAGAAGAAGGACGGCAAAAGAAGAGGCACAGGAGGGAGGACATAAGGCTATTGTGAAATTGATAGAAAATTATGAAAACTTTCTAGAAATCAAAGAGCCTGATGTCGAATAAACAAGCTTCGTTTTATTTTTAGGAAAAAACTCTAAGGTTTTTAATTACGCCCAAAAATATCTTGTTAACCCGTTTCAGGTTCCGATATTTTTTAGCACAAGATTCATAATCATTTCGGCATGTTTAATAGCAAGCTCAGCGTCACCTTCATCAGGAATTTCAAATTCTGTTGGGTAACGAAATTTACTTGCGTAAGGATTTAAGACGCTTACCGATTGACGAAGCTTTTCAAAGTCCCTATCAAACGTTAGGCATACTTCAAGTAATTTGGCTAAGTCATGAGTTTTCATAATTGGCTGCTTTTTAAAGGCATGATAGCCTTTTAACGATTTTTCAGCCACCTGTTGACAATGATAAGTCAATGGAGAAAAAAGCTCTTGTGGCAATGCAAGCTTCGCCATTTTTAGGTCATCATGCGCGATCACAAGCCATTTTTCATGCTCGAGCATAAATAACCTTTCCCTCATTTTTAATCTTATACTCAAGCGTCGTCACATCACACGATCTTCGTGCAAACTCTTCATGAGTAGCAACGATAATATCTTTAGAAATGCCTAAGCCAAATAAAGCGTCGTAACCAGGAATTGGTCTTTTATAAGATTTTTCATCTGAATGATCAATGACAATCAACAAATCCAAGTCACTGTCCTCGCTTGGACTGCCCCACGCATACGAGCCAAAAATATATATTGCCACCGGATTGTATGTTGTTACCAGCCGGTTTTTAACTTCTTCAATTATGTCTTTGCTAATCATGAAATCCTCGACACCATTTTATAGCTTTATCAAAAGAGCAGCTTTAATGCTCGGTTTTAGTGAAGCATAAAATTAAAAAAAGTAAACGAAAGCTTACTTCAAATATTTTTTAAGATACTGCCCCGTCAAGCTGGCCTTAACTTTGCAAACCGCTTCAGGCGTGCCACTGGCAACTATCAAACCGCCCTGATCGCCACCTTCAGGCCCAATGTCAATCAAGTAGTCAACGCATTTAAGCACGTCAAGATTGTGCTCAATCACTAACACGGTATTGCCACGATTAACTAAACTGTTGAGCACAAGCAATAACTTTTCAACGTCGCAGCTGTGCAAGCCAGTCGTTGGTTCGTCAAGAATGTACATCGTGTTTTTATCGCGCTTGGCCAACTCGTTAACCAACTTGATGCGCTGCGCTTCACCACCGGAAAGCGTGGTAGAAGCCTGGCCCAGCTTGATATAGTCAAGCCCCACTTCACACAAAAAGTCGAGCCGCTTTTTGATGCTAGAAAAATGTTCAAAGAATTCACGCGCTTCCAAAACTGACATATTCAAAACGTCGTAAATATTCTTGCTTTTATAATAAATTTCTAACGTTTGCTGGTTGTACCGCTTGCCTTTGCATGATTTACAAACCACAATCACGTCTTCCAAAAAGTGCATAGAAACTTTTATTATGCCCTCGCCGCTACATTCAAAACAACGTCCTTCAGCCACATTAAAACTGAAACGACCTTGCTTGTAACCACGCGCGTTACTTTCTGGCAAGCTTGAAAATAATTTTCTAATCTCGTCAAAAATACCCAAATACGTTGCAGGGTTTGAGCGAGGCGTACGGCCAATCGGCGTTTGATCAACCATCACCACATTTTTAATATTTTCAAGACCTTCAATTTCATCAAAGCCGCGACCAATCGAATAACCGAGGCTGAAATACTGACGCAAGGCAGGCGCCAACGTCTGCATAATCAACGAGCTTTTGCCCGAACCAGAGACACCGGAAACAGCGACAAAAACACCAAGCGGTATTTGTACGTTTAAATTTTTAAGATTGTTGGCGTTAGCACCTTTGAGCGTAATAAAACTACGCGGCTGACGGCGCTTGGCTGGTGCCACAATAGCGCGTCGACCAGACAAATACGCACCCGTCAACGAATTCTCGTTCAGTGCCATTTCTGCTGGCGTGCCAAACGCGGTAACCTCGCCGCCCAAAATACCGGCCGCTGGGCCCATGTCGATCAAATAATCGGCCTCGCGAATGGTGTCCATATCGTGCTCAACAACGACCACGGTATTTCCCTGATCGCGCAATAATTTGAGGGTTGCGATCAAGCGATCGTTATCGCGCTGGTGCAAGCCGATACTTGGTTCGTCAAGAATGTAAAGCACGCCGCTGAGTGCTGAACCAATCTGTGTTGCCAAACGAATGCGCTGCCCTTCCCCACCAGACAAGGTGCGTGCAGTACGCGCGAGTGTTAAATACGAAAGACCAACGTTTTCTAAAAAGCTCAAGCGGCTAATAATTTCGCGCACCAACGGCTCAGCAATTTCTTGCATGTCGTCCGTTAACGTAAAATTTTTCATTTCTTTTAACAGAGCGCCAATCGACATCGTGCAGTATTGCGCAATGTTTTTTCCATTGATCCGCACCGCCAACACTTCATCTTTCAAGCGCATGCCTTTGCACCAATCGCATGGCCGCTCAGAATAGCCAAAGCTCAAATAGTACGAGTTGCCACCCTCTTCCCCGCCTTCTTCGGTTTGCGCGGTGTTGTTGTCGTAGCCTTGTTCGTACGTAAAACCAAGACCGTGACAATTTTCACAAGCACCAATCGGCGAGTTGAACGAAAAGAAACGCGGTTCAAGTTCTGGGAATGAACGCACGCACTCAACGCAAATGCGATGAGCGGAATAAACGCGCTCTTTGCCTTTGTCATTAATCACACTGCACAGGCCGCCATTTAACGCAAATGCTTTTTCAATTGCTTCTTGCAAACGAGTTTTTTCTTCTTCGCTCACTTCAATTTTATCAACCAAAACACTAATGTTGTGTTTGACATGTTTTTCAAGTTTAAGTGCCGCTAATTCTTTAACATCTTTAAAGCGATGTTCCTGCCCGTCAATGGCAAAGCGATAGTAACCACGCTCAAAAAAGCGCACGAGTTCTTTTTGGAACTCACCTTTTTTTTCAATAGCAATCGGCGAGGCAATCGTTACCACATTGCTTTCAGGTTGCTCGGCCTTTTCTTGCTGATGTCCCGGACCGTAGGTCGCGATAAGCATGTTGGTAATGCGCTCAGGAGATTCGGCACTAATAACGGCATCGCACTCAGGACAGTGCGGCGTGCCAACGCGCGCAAAAAGCACCCGGAAATAATCATAAATTTCGGTAATGGTGCCAACGGTAGAACGCGGGTTGTAGCCAACAGTCTTTTGATCGATGGCAATGGCGGGGCATAACCCTTCAATTTTTTCAACTTCTGGCCGTTTACTCACGCCCAAAAATTGGCGGGCGTATGATGATAACGATTCGACATAACGACGTTTGCCTTCGGCATACAGCGTATCGAGCGCTAACGAACTTTTACCCGACCCAGAAGGGCCAGAAATAACGACCAGTTGCTCTTTTGGAATTTCTACCGAAACCGATTTAAGATTGTGTTCTTTGGCGCCGGTAACTTTGATTGATCCTTTATTATTCATCAATCACCCTACCACATTTTCCACAAAATGTCACGCCATGCCAAGAGGCCGTTTTTAGCGTTAAAACCAGCGAAAAATACCCCCTTCTCTCATTTTTTTCATAAATATTGCAGAATCATAAAAATTATATATTATGAAATCTTGCTTCATTTTTTTATACGATAATTAAGCGCATAGCAACCAAGTTGTTTCTGTTAGAAATTTTTAATGGGTAGGGATTTCGAGAATGAAAAGATCGATTGTTTTTTCGTCGTTGGCAACCACCGGTTTAGCTCTGGTACTCTTTCTCTCTCACGGTAAAAAGGTTGTCGTTAGCAACCACCAAGCAACTCACGAACAAACGATCTTCGGTCGCTTCCTCAACTCTCAACCAAATACCGCCATCGCGCTTACCCACCCCCACGAATGGCCTGCAAGCATGTACAAAGACGCAGTTCTTTACAGCCTGCGCCATAACGATTCTCAGGTACTCGACAAACACTACCTCGTTCCCTTCTTTTTGATGGCCGACAAAGAACACGTCAAGGCCCGCCAACTTTTGCAAAACGGCACCACTGATGCCGACCTTGCTGAGTTATGCGGTACCAATCCTGAAGCGAATGATGTGTTTGCCATGCTTAACTCCAATAACCGCGGCAAAAACTTCTTCACTGATTTGGCGGACTATCTGGAAAAAATTGATGTAATGCCATCGACAACGCATCAGTACAAACGCAAGGGCTATATTTCATATTATGCCGAAAAGAAAGAAAATTACTCGCTCAAGAGCCAAGAATCATGGCAAGACAAACAACGTAACATTTTCAAAGTTTTGCAAGAAACAAAGCCTCAAACCGTTTTAGATCTTGGTTCCAATGCCGGCTGGTTTTCTGAACTTGCCGAGCACCTTGGTGCACGCGTTATTGCAACTGATATCGACGAATCCTGCCTCGATTATTTGTATAACAAATCGCATGATCAAAAATTAAACATCACAACGGCAGTGCTACCATTTGAACAATGCAATAAACCTGAAGTACGCGAACGCTTTGCATGTGACACGGTTTTATGCCTTGCACTTATTCATCATTTGGTTTTTGTTGCCGGGATGACGCTTGAACAGATTTTTGAAGTACTTGGGAAATTAACAAAGAAAACTTTGATTTTGGAGTTTGTTGATTTGGAAGATTCACATATACAAAAAGGTATTAATAATCCAAATATTTTTAACTCAATCCAAACTCACAAAAACATTATCCACACCTTACAAAATTATGCTTATAAGTACTATAACCTTGAACATTTTCTTCAACTAAGTAAAAAATATTTTCACTCAGTTGAAGTCATTAATTCTCATCCTGCCACTCGAAGCTTATTGATTCTTACAAAATAGAGGAACCCTTTCATGCAGATAAAACTATTGAAAATTATTTTTAGTGTGGCGGTTATTCTAAGCATTTCTAGTAACGCAATATTTTCAACCATTTCAACTTCTGAAAAAAAATTAAATCATATTGCTTTTATAGCTGACGGAAACAGACGCTGGGCAAAGGCTCAAGGTCTATCACCACTTGAAGGTCATAGAATTGGCTTTCTTGAAACCGCTCCTTTGATCCTAAAAAAATCATGGGAAACGGGCATACACACGGCAACTCTATGGGGCTTTTCTACGGGCAACTGGAATAGAAGTAAAGAAGAAATAGATAATCTCATGATTACCTTTGAGCAACTTATTAATAAAATGCTCCCAATTGCTAAGGAAATGGGTGTTAAAATAGTTCATCTTGGAAGAAAAAATAAAATACCTCAAACCTTACTAGATACTATCAATAAAGCAGAACAAGAAACTTCTACTTTCTCAGATCACATTTTTAATTTTGGTATCGATTACAGCGGTAGAGATGATCTCTGTAGAGCATTCAAAAAAATAGCTGCTACAAGAATAGACATGAAAACTATCAGCGAAAAAACTATTACAGACCACATCGATACAGCGCATCAACCATATCAAAATCCTGACTTAATAATCAGAACATCCGGCGAACTGCGCCTGTCAGGCTTTATGACTTGGGAGTCAACATACAGCGAGCTTTACTTTCCTCAAGAATATTTTCCAGCACTTAATGAGGAATTGCTCAATAAAGCCATAGAAATTTTTTACACAAGGACAAGAACTTTTAGCAAATAAACTCTAATTATTTACTCTGTAAATCTGGCTCAAGCGGGTTATGGTCATGAGCGGTAATGACTAACTCAGCTCCGTTGTGAACAATGACAACGTACGGAGGCAATTGATTTAAAATTTCAGACCAGCCTTCAAGTAGTTTCACAAATGTTTGTTTGGGTATAATACATTCATCAGGGAATTCTTGATCATCAAATTCTGATGTTATAATTATGTCGTTACCAACTTTTTGACAGCAAATGCAATTAGCACCACCCACATGAGAATTTTTTTCATATAACCACTTGAGATGCCATTCAATAAAAATTTGCCCTTGACTGTCTACCAATAAGCTACCAAGTAACCAGTCGCTTTGTGTGTTTCCCTTGATCTGACAATACCGATTTAATTTATTTGAAAATTTTAAAATACATATGCCCATAAATAGTCCCTTACTGTTTAATTTTTTCAATTAGTGGATACGCAGTTGTAAGATTACCGTCTTTATTGATAATGCAAACCACGTCTATATTACTTCTGCCACGACCATCAATTCTCCAAGCCCCATTTGACTGAATATTAACTTCTTTGGGATTTTTTAAAACATCCCAAATATTATCGACAACAGTTTGTCGCTCCATAGTTTTTGGAAAGAAAGACTTTCCTGGGCCAAAAGTTTTACCGTCAATAACAAGTTTGTCAGCATAATATGTTCCATTATCTTTAACAATTAAATCAACAAATGAAAGTCTCCCTGTTTTCTCCAAATCTCCCATGTAATCATGATGGAATCCATAAACTTCTTCAACTATTTTCCCACCCTTAAAGCGTCTTATCAACTCGGGAAATAGTACGTGCTGAGCAGCTTCAGACTTGAAGGCGGGTGTGATTGTTTTCCCGGTTATTTCGTCGATGACAACAACAACCTCGCTGAGCGTAAGCTTGCCAGTCGCATTAAAGGTGTTCTTTGTTTCAGCTGTTAACTCAGGAAGCACCGGTATTTTTTCCCACAATCCATTGGCTTTTTGACCAGTGCTACTCAACGGTGTTTTTACAGGTTCGACTACGTGGGCAAGTTTATTATCAAGAACTCGTCCCAGTTTTGCCTCCAAATTTACACCGCTTTCTTCTGCAATAATTTTAGCTATACTTGCCGCCTCAACACCTTCTTCGGCAACAATTTTAGCCATGCCAGCAGTTCCCAGCGCATAACGCTGAATAATAGCCGTTTCTTGTCCCATCACATTGCTTAATTCTTCAACGAATGCGCGACTTGCTTTGGTTGCAAAGGAGCCAAGGGTATGCAGTGCGAAGGTGTCCAGGATCATGGTCATGCCACATTGAAAGCCATGTTCAACAAACTCTTGCCATGACATAGCTTTTATCTTGTCGTATGTTTGGGTAGCTACATGGCGAAGAGCTTGTTCTTGAGCTTTCGTATACTGGCAATGCTTATCAGCAAGCGCCGGTATATCATCATAATTTTTTGAAAGTCCCGCAACAAGTACAGCATTAGCGCGCGCCTCTTCATGACCGATGGCATCTAAACATGAAAGCGCTGCCTGCAAGATACCGGTACCCATTTCCTGCCAGTGTTCAAGGCTCAGGGTCAGAGCAGTGGCTTTGATGATGCCTTTGCCGACAGCGTATGCGCCGTCGTAAAGTATGTATAAACTTTTGCCAACAATGTTGGTGAGGGCATAAGAAAAATCTGCCAACTTAAAAGCAGATGCTGCGTGTTGTTCTGCCTTTGCTTGTGCTGCCAAACGGTGGACTGCCGGTGCAATAATTTGTACGTGATAATCACTAATAAAATTGCGTTCAAGCTCAAGCATTGTGTTGCGTGTTTCAACCAATTCTTTGTGCAGTTGGCAGTCAAGTGCCGTACCGTAGGTTTGTTTGAAAAGCGCTGAGTGCTGATCGTTGGGTTTAATACTTGGTGCATTTTTTGCGTAATCAAAGCGTTCTGTTGGATTTTTGAGTGTTTGGCGTAAGGCCTGAGTTCGGTTGATCAGTCGATCTTTTAACTCATTATTGGGTATTAATTTTATCCGCTTGTAGTACTCGTTTTCAAGCGCCCAAAGCTCGTGGGTGTTCTGAACATTAAGGCCATGTTTTAGTTGGTTTTTTTCTTTTTGAGCAGCGACATTTTTTTGGAGCTGTCGAATGGTTTCTGCCTCTTTTTTAACAAAATCATGAAAGCCAGATTTCTCATACCACAAGAAAAATTCATATGAAAAACCTTCTACTTGAGCAGTGTCTTGTCTAAATTTTTTGTTGAACTTAATTTTTTCATCGAGCGATAGCATGAACTCGTTGTAGTTTGGCAAACTGCGTGCATAGTCACGAAAATTAGGAAAAGCGTATAAAGAATAATATTCAAGGGTTTCTTGTTCACTAAGTTCGTTTTTAGATATAGCTTCAAACTGCCGTGCTATTTTTATGTAATTGGGGCCAGAAAAGAAACTTGGCAACTCAAGGGTAGGGGTTACTCGCATGCCAATTTGTATATTTGATTTTGGATAATAAGGTGGCGCCAACTCTAAATATTGTGGTCGGGTTTGATCTGCGCTTAACAACGAAAAAATGGAAGTTATTACCAAGAAAACTGACAAGGATCTTGCATTTATCAAATACATCATTTTACTCCTCTTTTTTTGCCCCTTTTTTAATAAAATTCTGTCAGAAATTTTATCGACGATTTTGTTTATTGTCTACATAAAACTTTTTTAATATTTTGTAATGATAGTTATTTTTTTTGTTGTTATTTTAAAATATTAAGATACTATTTGGGAAAGTTTTTACTTCAAAGTTATGGCAACTAAAAAGGAGTTAGTCTTATGATGGCAATATCTCGATCATTTATTTTTTCTGTTTTATTACTATTGCTGGTACGGTATCTGTTCAAACTATTTATGCAGCGGCTGGTGCGTTCTCTGCGCAAGACAGTTTCCTTAAGCACTCTGTCAATGGTAAAACATTGTCGCCAGAAGAAATGCGTAAGCAATTTGATGAAATAAATGTTGTTGCACGTGAGTCAGTAGTAAATTTCAACAGGGGCTTTGCTTTGGCACATAATGCCAATATAAGTTCGATGAAAGCTATGGAAGTTTGCCAAGAACTTAAAAATATGAGTAGTAAAATCTATCAAGATTTGCATATTGCTCGAGAATCATTGATTGATGTACAGGGTAGTATTGATGATTTTAAGACAACGATGCGGCAAGCTGGCGAGGAAATTTGTGAGCAAGTACGTCAAGAAGCAGCGAGAAACAATCAGGAAGCTTTTGAAGATAAGCGTCGACTTATTCATGAAAAAATTCACGAAAAGCAGCGACAGGGAATTTTTGAACAAGGTGAAAGAATTCGTGCGCAAGCAACGGTTGATGCTGAAGAAGTTAAGTGGCAGCGCGTTAAAGAGATGCTTGAAGATCCCTATTTGATTGCAAAAATGCTTGGCGCACTGACGGGCTTTGTCTTTGGTTGTTATCTGATTAAATATGGGGTTCCGCTTGTGATTGACTATTTTTCTCATCCGCGCGTGATTAGTGAAACGTCAGAAGATCGTTGGTTTTGGCAAGACGAGATAACGCCTGAAACCGAGTTGAAGGATCTCTTTTTTACCCCGAACGTTCAAGAGCGCTTATTTGATTTGGTCTTGCGCATAGATTCTGCGCGATCATTTAATGAAAATTTACCAAACGTTTTATTGTACGGGCCGCCGGGCACGGGGAAGACCGCTTTTGTCAAAGCGCTAGCACACGAATCAAATTTTGATTATGCCTTAACGTCTGGTTCTGAATTTGCAAAAATTACTGATCTGAGCTCGTTGAATGACGAGCTGCGTAAATTGATTGAGTGGGCCAATGATTATTCAGATGATTCAAAAGGGTTGATTGTTTTTATTGATGAGGCAGAATCGTTATTTGCTAACAGAAAGTTGGCAACAACGTCGACGCTCACTCAAAATTTTATCAATACTTTTTTGGCGCTGGTGCAAGATAGTGGGCAAAAAAATATTATGTTTATTTTCGCGACCAATCATCCCTTTAAATTGGACGATGCGGTTTTAGATCGGCTTGGTGTTTCTATAGAAGTTGAGCTGCCGGGCGTGCAAGAGCGTGCACTTATTTTGGCTGCGTATCTTCAAAAATTTGCCAACGACAACAAAGATTCAGTGGTATCAATACAGCCTGAAGTTATGAATAGGTTATTTCATTATGCTGAAATGATGGAAGGCTTTTCACCTCGCACCATAAAATTTATTGCAGAAGAAATGATTGTGGTGACGCGACGACAAAAAAATGTTGATCTTACCGATGCTATTGTTACCGATATTATTCGAAAAACCCAAGGGATTCAGCAAAAAGTACAGGAGTGGAAAAAAGAACGTGATGCGTGGGTTACTGCCCAATTGATTGGGGTTGGTGCATGAAGCGTAATATTTTTTTATTATCAACAATCGCCTGCTTCTTTTTGTTGTTACCGAATTTGCAACCATTAAAAGAAACTCATAAAGAATTATTAAATACCGTTGAAGACGTTTTAAAAAAGAAGAATGATGAACTTGTTGACAATGATGGCGTTATGTATGCCCTGGTAAATATTATTGATTCTAATAATAGTAAAAACGATGGTAATGGAAAACTGATTTGTGAATTATTGGACAAACAAGTATCTATTCTTGAAAAGATTGAGAAGCAAACAAACAAGGGGAAAAATAGGTGGCGTATCAAGGTAAAACCTTTTGAGGTGTTAAAGCTGCTTGTTATTGTTGTCGTTATTGTTGGCGTTATTTATTGCGTATGGGCTTATAAGTGGTACCAGCCATTTTTAGATTTCGCAAAAAAAATAATAGAATTAATTATACAGGCGGCAAATTTAGTGAAAGAATTGTTGAAATGGTTGTGGGACTCATTGCCTGCATGGGGTAACGCATCTGCTAATGCTACAAATGATGCTGCAAAAAAAAGTGAAAAAGAGTCTAAACAAGATGTTAGTGATAGTGCACAGGAAAAAGCTGCAACCGCAAAACAAAATAAAAAAGAAGATGAGCAGGATTTTAGTGAAGGAACACAAGAAAAAAAAACTATGCCTGATATGCCACAAAGGCCTGAAGATTTTCAGGGTGTTTTTTTTCATGAAAACGAGGCAACTCTTTTTGATAAAAACGGGAGTGTTTTTTTTCATGAAAAGCTCGTCGAAGAAGTAAAAAAACAAAACGAAACATTAAAGCTGTTGCTCGGGTTAAATGAGGTACCACATGTGTTTCAAGAAGATATTAAACTAACACTATGGCAACAAAAGACTAGGTTCGATTTGGAGGATTATATTGCGTATGCAAAATACCTTCAACGAGAGATAGTACGACTTCAGGATTGATGATTCGTTAATATTGGATGACCCAAAACGTCTTTCTATAGCTCAGTAAGCTCCAGCATATTCTCAATAAAATTCATTTTAAAACCATTGGAAGAAACCCATCCATAACTCTCATCATTTAAATATACATTTTACCTAAAGATTCGAGTAAGCTCTAATGTAAAGATCAGAACACCTTTTTAATTTTGAAAAAAGCGTTCTGATCTTTGTTCAAAATTTTTATCTTTATTTCTAACATCTCTCTTAAAAAGAGTAATTTTCCAATCTTCCAGATTCTGGGCGGAAAAAACAATTACAAACGCATCGTAGAAAAAATTTAGCGCAGATCTATAAATCTCTGAAGATGTCGAAAGGACTGTCCAAATCGTCGTCTTATCGCTAGAATGCAACTTTCTCATACCATCCATTTCTTCATAAGATTCTCTCTTTTTTATATCACAAATAATAGCACGCTTAATAAGTTGAATTCTGTCAACCAATTCTCTTGGGCTATTTTTATGTAAATCAAAAACACTAATATTACTACCATCAGTAATATCTTCTAAAAAAGCGCTGTACCTAGATTCGTCAAGTAACTTAAGAAGGCTCTCAGACTCAATATGCGGCATAATTTTAAAGTAATTCAATTCTTTTTCTTGTGCCGCTTGAATCATACAATAAACCGTTATTGGTAACGTATCAAAAAAATTACTTACTTCATGTTGCAAGGGAATAACAGAATCTGATAAAAAATAAGCTCTTAACTCTAGCTCCCTTTTCAACGAATGTTGAACCCAAGCATGAGAAGATTCATTCAATCCACGCAAATAAAAAACATTTTTGGGATTCTCATTCAACAGCCTAAGTACAACAGAAAGAAGTTCAATTGTATAAGGACAACGATTAACGACATTTCCTAAAAAAATAAAATAATCGTTAGGATTTTTTATAATTAAATTTTCATCAATAATATTTAATTCTTTTAATTTTTCTAAATAGCGAACCAATGGATGAAAAGCACCCTGAATAGACCCAAAAACAACAATTCTTGAATCTTGGTTAACTTGAATTTTTTGAACAAAATCACCGCTCCAACCTTGCTGCCCTCGATCTTCAAGAACATCAATCAGCATTTTTTTAAAAAAACTTGATGAAAATAATGGTCTACGATGTAATCCAAAATAATACAAAAGCCAAACAATCTTTTCTTTAAATGTACGTAATAAAGATGGTCCAAAATTTTTTTGGTAATAAGATTCATAACTTGGTTTAACAAAGTTTTTACCCTCCATCTTAATATTCTCATCAATGGTTTGAGCATATTCCTGCAGCTCACTCAAGGTTTTAAAACCTTCGGTATAATAAGGCTGTGGCAAGAAAACAACGAGCGCAATAAGCGCTAAAAGCACCCCACCAACAATCCCCAAAATCCATTTTTTGCTTCGCGCTTGCGCTGGCACTTGAGGCTTTTGTTCTTCTACTTTTTTTTCTTCCATCACAACCTCTTTACTTCAGAATGTAGGTAACCACCACCATAAACAATACAATCGTCACAAAAAAACCGTAAGTATTAATGCGCTCGGTAGTGCGCGGCGAGTACAGTACCGTATCGGCATCAGGCTGCTCATGCGGCTCATACTTGCCCTTGTCCATAGAAAGCATGTACTGCCGAACAAGAAACAATTGAAAAAGAAAAATGAAAAACGACAGCACGAGAAAGAAGATAAAGAACTTGTCGGTGACCGTAAAATAGCCAACGCGCGGGCTCATATTTTCAATAACAAAACGATAGCCCAGCAAGGCGGTAATGGCGGTAGCCACCAACGTAACTTTTGAAATGTAGCTATTAAAACTCATTAAAAACGTTATAAAAGCAAGCAGAACGGTAGCAAAAAGTGGCACAAAAATAATCAACATCTTTTTGATACCGGCTTTTTTAAAGTCGATAATAAAAATAGCTTTGGGAATACCAATTTTCTTATCTTCGCGATATTCGTCATAATGTAATTCATTATAGCCAGAAAATGATGCTATCGAATTTATTTCCCAGTCAGCCGTAAAAATATCATCAGATATAACAAATGATTGCGCATCAATCGCATCATCAAAATACATTTCAAAAGGAGAAATAAAATCATTAATTAATTCGATAGAAAGACGATGGTCTTCAAGCGGAAAGCGCTCGAAATCTAAATTGGTGTGTAACGAAACAATAACATTATATTTTACGTTAATTTTGTTACCATCCATTGTCACTTTTGGTTCAGAGCGCGATAAAATCTCACTGCGCTCAAATGAAAATTTTTCGATTGTTTCAAGCGTAATCTCGTTTTTATTAAACTCAAACCAAACCACCGCTTCCATAATAAAATTGTTGGCTACAAAATCAAATTTAGAAAAACTTTTTATATACAGCCCAGTTCGTACTTTTGCCGCAATATCACGAAATTGAGTCCGAACAAGTAAATTGACAGGCGCAACATCTGGCATCGGGTCTTCAGATCTAAAATGCCGCAAGGTAAACCCAACCAGCACCATCACATAAATCATGGCGAGCATGAGAACAAGAAATTTAAGTTTAACATTGTGCAGCCACGCTGCGCGCACGTTATTCATTATTCTCACTTTCTTGGTCTGAAATTAACGGTTTACCAACACCTTCATTTATCCACACCCGCGGTGACAACGAACGATCCTGCGGATTAAAGCGCACTTCAAATCCTTTGTACACTTCATTAAATTTCTCAAACTGCGCAATAATTTTTGGAATGGTCGGTATACCATCAATCCGACTAATGCACTCTGCCAGCAGCTCAAGGCCGAGATACGCTTCAAAATAAAAAGGCGTATCGGCACGGAATGATAAAAAAGATTTCATTGCTTCACGATATTCTTGCGCAATTTTCATAGTAGAATTTTGCGGATCGGGAACGACCGCGCTCACAATCAAATCAATACCGCGCGCCGTCTTGAGCAACTTTTGGATGGTGGTTAATTCTGAAAGGCCAACGAACAAGGCATTATGCAGCCCAGCATCCAGTGCCTTGCCAATAAAATTGTATGCAGGTCGCGGATGCGCTAAACAAAAAACAGCGTTGGGCGAAGCATTCGCCAGTTCTTTCAGCGCGCCTTTTACGCGCACCGAACCTTGCGGGTAGGCAGCTGTCTTGACCGCGGTAATCCCACGACGCGCGAGCGCTTGCGTCAATGTTTGCAACAAACGCTTGCCCCACTCGCTTGCTTCATACAAAATGGCAATCTCACTGCGAAAGCGCTTTTTCACCACATATTTTACGAGCATCTCAATTTCAACTTCATACGATGGCCGAAAATAAATAACGTTTTCATATTTTTTCTCACGCAGTGAAACATTACCTTCAAAAGGAAATAAAAAGAGCGCCTTTTTTTTACTGATAAATTTTTCAAGCGACAAAAACATTTCGGTGCCCATCAGGCCAGTAACGAGCGGCGATTGCTGCGCAACCATATTTTTAATGTTCTTCGTTCCTTCTCGCCCCACAAACTCATTATTGCCGCGATGTCGTATTAAAAAACTTCCACGGCCTTTGCTTTCGGTCGGCAGAAATTCCATGCTTTTCAAAAAATTAAGCGAGCTGGCAAGCATCTGTTTGCCAACCAACGCATTGTCGCCATACAAAGAAAACGAGGAACAAATCGAAATAATTTTTTTTACATCATCACGCTGAACCGGCAGCTCTGAATAGGTTGCTGGCTGCTGGGCCGTGACGGTGGCATGAGCAGCGTGCAGCAATGGTACCGTGATACTTGCCGCACAACAGAAACTCAAAATAATATTATTAATCTTCATGGCAGGCGTTTCCCCTTTTTTCAAGAATTTAAAACTAGGTTTAGGATGCAAAGATTGGATGTTTAAAGTCAAGGACTTTTAATTCTTCACGGATTTTTTGAGGGGAAGAACCTAAAAAGTGGCTTTTTTGTTACTTTTAGGCGTTTTTAAAGAGGATAAATTTATGATATAATTACAAATAATAATATTTTTAGAAAGTTTTTCAATAAATGGAGGTTTATATGAAAGTCTTTAAAAAGGCTCTTATTGCTATTTTTGCATTGTGTGCAACCAATTTCACTATGTTGTTTGGGGCGAGTAAGCCACATCCAGAACTTCAGTTATCATCGAGCGGCGGGCAAGAATCGTCCTTCTCGGCTAATCTAGGCGGCCAAGGAGCTAATCTAAGAAACAAAGCAGCCGTACAACAACATCGGCAACTATCTGAGACAGAAACAAATCAAATGATCTTGGGTGTAATGCAAGGAACAATTCCTATACCAACCGACGCTTTTTTTTTACTTCAATATAATGCGCTTGTCGCAGGTACTCTGCCACCACTAACACCGGCAGCTTACGCATCTCTTCCGCAAACCCACAAAGATTATATCGAATGGGCAAAACGGCAGCTGACTAAACAACTCGAACTAGCGCAGATCGAACAAAAAGACCGCGAAACACGCGAAAGAGCTTCGCACAAAACACCAATCATCATAGAAGATTCTTATAAACATGAAGCCTCGCACTCTTCTAGTACATCAGCAAAATTGAGCCTTGATTCACAATCAACACCTTGGTCCTCACATTATGAAAGATCAACCTATAAAAGACCCCCACCTTATTTCTCCTCTCATGAAGGATCAACTCTTGAAGAATCAACATATTCTCACGCTTATCTTGAAGGTGGAAACTCGTCAGGAATAACTAGAATAACCGTCAGCACGCCTCCTTATCTTCAAAATATACACACTTTGGAAAATGTGTTGCAACGCAATGAAAGAGAAGAAGCACAACGAGCACGAGAAAAACTAGAACAAGACAACGCACCTCCGCCTGTTCAAACAAACATAAGACCACAACCAAAAACACCTTCGCTTAAAAGACCTCATGATACAACGCCAACGACAGAACCGGCAAACAAAAAACAACGCACAGAATCAGAAACTTCAACATCATCAAGACAACCAACGCGGCAACAAGCAACTGAAGAGCCTCAAGCTCAAGAACCATCATCCAGCAATCAACCAGCTCCAAGAATGCCGATGCCTGATTTCACTCCCGGACCGCGAGTGCTCCAAGAACCACGGTTTCGTCGTCCAACATTACCAAGCAACTTTAACTATCAACCCCAAGATTCTTTTGTAGTCGAAGGCGAAGAAGAAGATGAACAAGAAGACGATGATCCATATCTACACACCGAACGAGGCAATGCTTACGCCGATGAATATTTTAGAAAATATAAATCTGAAAGACCATTTCCTTTGGGCCAAAAAATACGCTCTATTCTGAGTAAACCAGCACACCAACGACACAATCAAGAACGTCAACTCCTGTACGAATACAAAAATCTCGTTCGTCTCATTTATGATGATATGCAAAAAGAGTCACCTCAATTCTATTTGGATCCACCTTTCGGCACACCTCAGCAACCAAGACCACAATTTCAACAACCTCAGACAAGCAGAGCCTTTTATCCACAAGCCAGACCACTCAACCATCTTTCTGAAGAACAGCGGTTGATTTTCATAAGGAAACTTCTGCTATTAGACCGCCCCTTCGACAGAATGGAACAATACACCATGGATAATCTGACTTACGCGCAAAAATTCATAACCATGGAATATCTTTTTGACGTGAACCGCCCTTGGCGCAGCGCAAAAGAACTATATTTCATTAATAAAAACCCACACATTTACAATGATGTTGTTTATAGAAGAATCGCTGAAGCACGCATGAGGCACTACTTTTCTCCCGAAGGAGAAAAAGAAAGAGCAGAAGAAGCAAAACAGCGTGAAGCTGAAGCAGAACAGCGACGAAAAGAAAGAGAAGAAGAGCCCATCAGGGCAGCAAAAAGATGGGAAGACCTGGAGGCGACCCACAAAAGAACAACGCCGGATTATGCTCATTCGTTACAAGCAAAATTGATTAGATTAGGAAAATATAACACCGCAAAATTTTATGAAGGCCGTTCAGAGTACTTTGCAAGCAAAGAACGCTCCATAAACACTACCTTGAACAATCCTGCGACTAGAACAAACAACTATGAAGTTGCGAATGATGATTTACGCCAAGAATTTGCAAACTTTACCGGCAATGATTTCCAACAAGAACTCCACAGAATATCAGTCAATGTTATCAATAGCGCCACCGCTGCTCGTAAAAAATATTATCAAAATCCAAGCTATGAGGGCAATAAACAATATCATTCTGATAATACACTTCCCATTATTTGCGAATATTTACGCGTTGCGCGCTTATGTAATCAACAAGGAAAAATCGAACAAGCAAACTCTCTCGTTGATTTTTGTTATTTTCTTCAACAAGCTACTGAATTGATCGATAGCTTTGTTGAAAAAAATCAATGGGGAATAGATGGCTTCTTATTTGGATGGGGCAATACACTATCTGATTACGCCAAAAAATTTGGCGACAAAATTCTTAACTATATAAAAGATGAAACCTCTAAAGATAAATATTTTTATCTCCCCACTTCTTTTAACAGCAAGTGTAATTACGCAAAAGATGCTCTACAAAAAGCTCTTGAACTATCTTTAAGCGACCCTGCAAATTTTGAAGAAAAAATCATAGCAGAAGGTGCCGCCATACAAAAAGAAATCAATGCTTCGAATGGACGACAAGGCACCAATGCTTTGGCATTTATCACCAAAAGTATTTTCTTTGGCGATGAAATCAACCTGCCACAGTATGACAGTTATAATTTTCATGAGAAAATTGAAGCGCCTTCTTCTTGGGAACAACGCATTGGTGACTCTGCTGAAGGTAACAACGACCCACGCTTTCCCATCAATCAAATTTTTTCTCATGTATTTTCCTCTGCATACGCAGAAGCACAAAGAATGCGTCCAACACGGTCAAGCGTTATAGCACAACAGCAGCAAATACAAACAGCCAGTCAACAAAACTGGGAAACATTAGAAAAAACTTTTAATGAAAAAACTAAAGATCAAAAAAAAGATTTTGCACAAGAATTAGTAAACTTAGGTAAAGAATATACAACCAAGGGAGCCAATTACAACAGACAAACTAACGCTATCAAACAAACCCTTTTTTATCCTGAAACCACCATCCAAAAACATTACGGCCCTGAAATACCGGTTGAATTCAGATCCTTTACCGGCTCTCCAGTTCAACAAATTGTACACCAAGATCTTGTAGATACGCTCGCTAAAAGATATGGCTTAGAACACACATCAACCTACATGCCATACTATCGCTCTGACCATAAGGGCCTGCAAAAAATCGATACATTATTGATGCACCTTGCAACACAATCACGCCAAGCAAATCAAGCCAATCAATTACGGCATGCCGCCACAATTAATAAAATCGCCAATGACCTTGTTACTGTGGCAGACATCCTTGGAAAAGTTGATTGTTCTCGGTCATCATTTACCCACATAAGCAAAACAGAAGAAAAACTCGATACGATTTACGAAAATGGCCAAACATATCTCGAGACGTTAAATACCATGGTTGACGGCATTGCAAACGACCTTTGCGAAACAACTATTGAATCGTTTACGCACCAGAACGATTTTTTAGAAAACACCCTTGAACCAACGACACAACTGCGTGAGCGCATACAAAACGCTACGCCAGAAAATCGAAACGCAATTAATGCTGAAGTCGCCCATTTTATAACCCACAGCTTATTTCATGAAGCAGCAGACCAAGGTACCATCAACAGAGATCTCACACAAAAACTTAACAGCGAACAGGAAGCTCGTAACCGCAGCACAAATATTCAACGCTATCAAAGTTACCACCACCCCCTCTCGACCATTGTGCAAAAAACGATTAGCAAGCTCAACCAACGCGCACAAGCCCATCATGGAATTGCACCTGCAGCCCCAACCGCTGCGTCACAAGCACCCGCACAACATGTGCCAGCACCAAGTCAACCAACATCAGCACCATCAACCAGCACATCATCAAGCTCGTCGACAGCACCAGCCCCTGCGCCATCAGCCGCAGCCGCTGCGCCGCAGGCACCAGCACCAAGAGCAAGTACACCGACAACAACTCATTCTGCAACATCATCAAGCTCAACTTCAAGCTCGTCATCACAAACATCACGCCCATCAAGCTCAAGTAGTGGCTCAACACGTCCTTCAAGCAGCTCCTCGAGTTCCAGCAGCTCAGCCGCAGCCCCATCTTCGAGCAGCTCATCATCAAATGCACCACGTTCTTCGAGTAGCTCATCAAGCTCAAGCAGTAGTTCTTCAAGCAGCTCCGGAATTCAGCACGACCAAGTACTTTTTAACGATCCCGCATTGCTTAACGCCCTTCAACTCGATTTAACACTGACAACACAAGAATTTGAAGCAAACAATACGCTGCGTGAAGACACGAAAGCTGAACTCATGGCCCGTCATCAAGCAAGATTGGAATCTCTACAAGAAACAGAAGCATTCCCAAATCGTTCGGTTGAGATGATGCCGCCCAATTTTGAAGACGACATTTATGGGACCAATGAATTTGCAACGCTATTTGACGTGAGTAGAATTAATCCAGAAGAAGGATCCCCTCTTGAATTGCAATTGCATAATGAACTTTGCGCTACCATCAAAGAAACTCATACGATGCTCAGAGATAACCCGTATAATACCCATCTAGAAACCACCGCGCCCGTAATTTATTACTACACCGCTCTTGCAAAATCACAAACAAACCCAGTCGTTGCGTTTAATCTTTCAGACTTTTCCTACTTTTTAATGCGCGCAAGCGAAGGAACCGTGCAGTTGACTAATATCATCGCACGCGGCGCAGGCAAAGGGCTTATGAATTATGGAGAACAATGGATTGATCTTATTAGCCACCCAAGAAAACTTCCTATGCACCTGGTTGACCGATTCTTAAGCCCGGTCAGACTTGCCGGCATCGCATTAACCAAAGCAATCGACGCCATCAACCTTGCTTGCAGCAATCCCGAAGAATTTCATGCTCGCGTTGAACAAATGATATCAAATTCAGCTCTTTTCATTCAAGAGCATCCCGAAGAAGCAATTGCTATGCTCACTGAGATTTTGTTGCAAGGCAAAGTTAATAATGCTTTTAGATTTAAAAACATACAACCTCTTGTCAATGCTATAAAAAATCAACAAGAACTAGTAAACTCGTTGCTAACAAGACTGACGGGAGGCCTTAAGCATAGAATTGCTCAGCTACTCGAGCCTGTCAAAACAGCGCTTAATAATGGTGCTCGCAGAGCCAACGGCATTATAAATTCTTATCACGAGAAAGCAATAAACCAAGACCATATATTTTCCAGAGACCATCGCAGAAATGGTATTATGAATTTGGGCGCAACTGAAGATGAAATAATCAGTCGTTTTAAAAACATCGTTGACAAAGTAGATTCTCACGGGATGCTATCAGAAGGAACAAATTGTATCAAAACTAATCTTAACGGCCTAGCTGTAGAAATAAAAGTACATATCGTAGATGGCAGGGTAATGAGTTTTAATGGTTACACGGGTGACTCAAATCGTATATCTAAAAATACTATAAAGTGGGTCGAACAATGAAAGAACAACAAATGTATGAATTAAATAAAATCCATGAAGAAAAATTAAAAAAAAACTTTGAAGAAAAATTACATCACGATCCACAAAACATAGATCTGCTATTCAAATTGGCCATTTTAGAAATACACCCCCCAAATGGTGATGATATTAAATGCATTGCATACCTTGAACAAATATTAGCTCTCGATACAGATAATGTCCAAGCGCTCTTGCTCCTTTCTTATCTTAAACATTACACTTTATTTGAACATGCCGATGAACATTTAATGAATAAATTAACATCGCTCAAAAGCTCTTCCGATGAATCTGATTCAATGCTTCGTTATGCAGCTTCTTGGTTCTTTCAATTCAAAGGAGATGACGAAAAAGAAACTTTTTCCCTACAAGAATCCATCGCTCTCGATCAAAGAAATGTCTGGAGCTATGTTTACCTTGCTGACAACTACTTTACACAAGGAAAAAATTTAGAGGCTAAAGAACTTATTCACAAAGCTCTTGGCAATATAAAAAAAATATATACAGATAATGAAATATTTGAATATGATGAACCGGATTTAAATGATTTTTTAAATCACTATGTAAAAGGAATTTACGTTACTCCACAACAGGTAAATTTGATAAAAAAACGGCTCGAAAAATGAAAAAAACAATGAATAATAAAAAAATTCTTGAAAAAAAATTAAATCAAAATGGAAAAAACATAGATCTTCTCTTTAAATTAGCCCTTTTAGAAATAGAGCCACCCGAAGGCGATGATGTTAAATGCATTGCATACCTTGAACAAATATTAGCTCTAGATAAAGATAACGTTCAGGCGCTCATACTCTTCGCCTATCTTCACTACTATAATTTATTTGAACATGCAGAAGAAGATTTAATAAACAAATTAATATCTCTTAAAAGCCCTTCTGATGAATTAAATTCGATGCTTCGCTATGCAGCTTCTTGGGCTTTTCAATTCAAGGGCAATAGCGAAAAACAGATATTTTTTCTAAAAGAATCCATAGCACTTGATCCAAAAAATGTGTTTCATTATGTCGGTCTTGCTTATAATTACTTCGAACAAGGTAAAGATTTAGAAGCCAAAGAACTTGTTAAAAAAGCTCTTGGCAATATAAAAAAAGTATATACAGATGACCCATCTGAATATGATGAAACCAACCTAAATGATTTTTTAGGTAACAATATAAAAGGAACTTACCTCACTCAACAAATGGTAAATATTATTCAAAAGATGCTCGATCAATAAATTGAGCATAAAAATAATTTTTAGGGCGCATCATGTTTTAAATTCGAAACATGATGCGGCCGCTTTTTTTAAATCCCAGCTTTGCTCATAAATCAGAAATTGCAGCACTTCAAAAACAATAGAATTTTCTCCAATCCCCATCTAGAAACCACCGCGCCCGTAATTTATTACTACACCGCTCTTGCAAAATCACAAACAAACCCAGTCGTTGCGTTTAATCTTTCAGACTTTTCCTACTTTTTAATGCGCGCAAGCGAAGGAACCGTGCAGTTGACTAATATCATCGCACACGGCGCAGGCAAAGGGCTTATGAATTATGGAGAACAATGGATTGATCTTATTAGCCACCCAAGAAAACTTCCTATGCACCTGGTTGACCGATTCTTAAGCCCGGTCAGACTTGCCGGCATCGCATTAACCAAAGCAATCGACGCCATCAACCTTGCTTGCAGCAATCCCGAAGAATTTCATGCTCGCGTTGAACAAATGATATCAAATTCAGCTCTTTTCATTCAAGACAATCCTGAAGAAGCTATTGCTATGGTGACTGAGATGTTGTTACATGGCACTGTTCGCAATGCCCTCAGATTTAAAAACATACAGCCTCTTGTCAATGCTATAAAAAATCAACAAGAACTAGTAAACTCGTTGCTAACAAGACTGACGGGAGGCCTTAAACATAGAATTGCTCAACTACTCGAGCCTGTAAAAACAGCTATTAATAATGGTGCTCGAAGAGCCAATGGCATTATAAAGTCCTACAACGATGACGCAATTAAATTGAAACATGTATTTTCAAACGACCATCGCGCACAAGGTATTATGAAATTGGGCAACACACAAGCTGAAATAATTAGTCGTTTAAAAAAGATTGTTGACAAAGTAGACGCTTGCGGGATGCTAAAAAACGGTCAAAATTGTATCAAAACTATTATTAACGGCCTAGAGGTGGATATCAATATAAATATCGCAGATGGCATAGTAAGAAGTCTTAATGGCTACGTAGGCAACTCAAATCGCATATGCAAAAA
Organism: bacterium; assembly: GCA_016699045.1. NCBI lineage: Bacteria > bacterium. Next base: position 1,292,770 of record CP064957.1, on the reverse strand, counting down.
TACCATAAACTGGCTCGAACAATGAAAGAATTACAATGTATGAATTAAATAAAATACGCGAAGAAAAATTAAAGAAAATCTTTGAAGAAGAATTACATCAAGATCCACAAAACATATATCTACTATTTAAGCTTGCTCTTTTAGAAATAGAGCCGCCTCGAGGCGATGATGTTAAATGTACTAAGCACCTCGAACAAATATTAGCTTTCGATATTGATAACGCCCAGGCACTCATACTCCTGGCTTACCTTAAAAATACTTGTTTATTTGAAGAAGCTGATGAACATTTCATGAATAAATTAACATCGCTCAAAAGCTCTTCGAATGAGTTGAATTCTATGCTTCGTTATGTGGCATCTTGCTTTTTTCAATTCAAAGGAAATCGCGAAAAACAAATATTTTTTCTAGAAGAATCCATCGCTCTTGATCCCGAAAATGTCTGGAGTTACTTTGACCTTGCTCAACGTTATTTTTCTCAAAGTAAAAATTTAGAAGCTAAAGAACTTATTCATAAGGCCCTGAAAAATATAAAAAAAGTGTATGATGATTCTTTTGATGACTATGACAAAACAAGCTTAAATGATTTCTTAAATCACAACATCAAGGGAATTTACGTTACTAAAGAACAGAAAGAAATTATCGAAGAGATGCTCGATCGATAAATCTAGCATAAAAATAATTTTTTGGCCGCATCATGTTTCGAGTTTAAAACATGATGCGGCCGCTTTTTTTAAATCCCAGCTTTTCCCATAAATGCAATAATCAGAATCGCTATATTTCAAAAACAATAAAACTTCTGTCCATGATTGATTGATGATATACTCTGCCAATAAAATCTTCACATTCACTTCAAAAAAAAGGAGCTCTGTCATGAATAAGAAATTTATATCATTATTATTTTTCTGTGCATTGGCACTCACGTTAACATTGTTTATCAATATCTCATCAACAAGAAAAAATATTATCTCGCTTCATTCTGCGGCCATTAACAACCTGCCTGTAAAATTAACAAATCTTATACGACAAGGCGCCAATGTTAACGCAGCAGACAATCAAAGCCGTACGCATCTGCTTTATTCATCCTTCTATGGCTATCCTGAATACATAAAAGCCCTTTTAGATCATGGTGCTGATGTTAATGCTACAGACAATGACGGCATTACAGCTCTTCATTCTGCTTCCGGCAATGGCCACAATGAATGCGTAAAAATTCTTCTAGAACACAACGCTAATGTTAATGCCATGGCCAATGACGGCATTACAGCTCTTCATAATGCTTCCTTCAAAGGCCATATTGAATGCGTAAAAATTCTTTTAGGACACAACGCTAATGTTAATGCCATAACCAATGACGGCATTACATCTCTTTATAATGCTACCTGCAATGGCCATACCGAGTGTGTAAAAATTCTTTTAGATCATGGTGCTGATGTTAATGCTACAGACAATGACGGCATTACAGCTCTTCATTCTGCTTCCGGCAATGGCCATAATGAATGCGTAAAAATTCTTCTAGAACACAACGCTAATGTTAATGCCATGGCCAATGACGGCATTACATCTCTTCATTATGCTACCAGCAATGGCCATACCGAATGCGTAAAAGTCCTTCTAGAAAATGGCGCCAACGTTAATGCCATGACCAATAACGGCGCTACATCTCTTCATTCTGCTTCCGGCAATGGCCATAATGAATGCGTAAAAATTCTTCTAGGACACAACGCTAATGTTAATGCCATAACCAATAACGGCATTACATCTCTTTATAATGCTACCTGCAATGGCCATACCGAGTGTGTAAAAATTCTTCTAGAACGTGGCGCGGAAGTTAATGCTACAGACAATGACGGCATTACAGCTCTTCATTCTGCTTCCGACAATGGCCATAATGAATGCGTAAAAATTCTTCTAGAACACAACGCTAATGTTAATGCCATGACCAATGACGGCATTACATCTCTTCATTATGCTACCAACAATGGCCATATCGAATGCGTAAAAATTCTTCTAGAACACAACGCTAATGTTAATAATACCATGACCAATAACGGCGCTACATCTCTTCATAATGCTTCCGACAAAGGCCATACCGAATGCGTAAAAATTCTTCTAGGACACAACGCTAATGTTAATGCCATGACCAATTACGGCGCTACATCTCTTCATAATGCTTCCGCCAAGGGCCATATTGAATGCGTAAAAATTCTTCTAGGACACAACGCGAATGTTAATGCTACAGACAATGACGGCATTACATCTCTTCATAATGCTTCCTTCAAAGGCCATATTAAATGCGTAAAAATTCTTCTAGAACACAACGCTAATGTTAATGCCATGACCAATTACGGCATTACATCTCTTCATAGTGCTACCAGCAATGGCCAGACCGAGTGCGTAAAAATTCTTTTGGCACATGGCGCCGACAAAACCAAAGCCATTACCGCCGGAGAATTTATTGGGCAAACAGCAGAAACATTAGCACAAAGTAAAGGCTTTAAAGACATCGCACTTCTTTTGGCATAAACATAATTTTTGGCCGCATTTGAATTTTTTATATTCAAATGCGGCCGCTTTTTGTTGCTACTATTTTTCACTCGTACTATTCGTACTCATTGCTTAATTCATCGATTATTTCTGGATAATCATTACTTAATAACACAATAATTTCGATCAATTCATTTTTTGTTTTACGCTTCAGCATTCGCTCAAACTCTTCATGTTCCGCTATCTGATCCATAGATTGTCTTGATGAGCGATAAGTACGACCATCATTATGAGCAATCAATGTCAATAACGTAGCTGCCAAATGTTTACACGGTCCAAACTCTTCAAATGCTGGACAGGAACACTTACCATCAATACGATTATTGTTAAAGTTCGCTTCTACCTTATAAACTCTTGTACCGGATGCTTTTGCTTTGATTACCGTCTCTGAGACTGAAATGAGTTTGATCTGACCATCTTTAAAATAATTTTCTCCTCGAGAAAAATATGGCTCTGCAATAAAAGCTTTAACATGCTCTCTACGTAACTTCATCATCATTGTATCCCTGATCCTTTGCTGGATTTTTATTAATTTCGTTGCAAACAAAACTATAGTTTTACTACCATAAAATTGCGGTATTTTCATTAAAATTTTTATAATTTTAGAGAGGTAGCCATGAAGAATCATAAGAAAATTTCACTATTTTTTTGCATGATGCTTTTTCTTTCAAACTCACTCCAAAGTACTGCAGAACCAGTTCATGAAACCAAACTAATCTTGCGATCCGTGGAACTTGATATCTGCGCAATTCTTGGCTATCTCTCGTTATGTCTGCAAGCATGCGAAAACCATTTTGAAAAAAACAATCTCGACCCAAAAATACAATGTAAACATTGCCCCAATCAATTAGATTTTGGTGGATTAGTTGGCAATTTGGTTGGTATGTCTTTACGCGAAATGACTGAAGGCAAAAATAATTTTAATGAGTATAAGCCTCACTTCGAAGATTGCCTCAACCTAACAACTAAAGAATCATATGAAGCTGCCATAAATGGCATGATACGCGTTGCCAATGCAACAAAACAACACTGCTCGCACTGTCTCTACCAAGGTTCTGACGATCATTGGGGAAAAGTAGAAGACGCTATAGCCCGTAGCGGCGCTTGCGATTGCTAAATTCAGTAATAGCCTCGATCAACAACGCACGATCAAACTCAGGAAAATGTTTGTGCGTAAAATAAAGCTCGCTGTACGCCGCTTGCCACATCATAAAACCAGACAGGCGACTTTCGCCCGACGTGCGAATAATGAGATCGGGGTTGGGGTACGGCTGGCCTGACGTATCAAGCGTTTGTGCAAACATATCGGGCGTGATCGTTTTGCCTGGTTTAAGTTGCCCCACCAATTTGGTACACGCACGACAAATTTCGTCGGTGCTGCCATAATCAATTGCCAAATTAAGCACGTGGTTTGAATACAATAATGTTTCTTTTTCCGTTAACTCAATTAATTCTAATGACGTTTGCGGTATACGATCTTTGCGGCCAAGCCGCACAATCCGCACACCTGCTTTTTTGGCATGAGCGCGCAAGGTGTTAAGCATTGTGTTGCACGCCAAACCAACGTTGCGAACTTCTTTTACCGAGCGGTTATAATTTTCTGGCGAGCAGCACCACAGCGTAACGGTATGCACACCAAGATCGAATAAATCTGCAATTACGCGCGGCGCCACTTGCGAAAAGCCAACAGTGTGGCCATACAACGATTCATGTCCCTTGCTACGCGCCCAGCGGCGGTTGCCATCTGGAATAATCGCAACATGCTTAAGTTTTTCAACCGCTTGCACAATAAGCCCGCTATGACTTTTTACGCCACAAATGAAAGAACTTGAATTCGTGCTCACCAGATCAAGCAGCGAGTTGGCGGTACTTGTCAGCACATTTTCAAGCAAGTCAGATTGATGAGCACACAATGAACATGAAAAAAAAACCAGAGAAAAAAATAATACAAGCCGCGTCTTCATGATCATTTTTTTTTGCACCATCCTCACACTAAAATAATATACGTTACTGCCAAAACAAAAATAAGCATCGAAATAAAATAAACAATCGATGATACTTTTTCTGCATGGACAGCAGCAGGCCCTGGCTCTTCTTTACCCGTAAATTGTCGCGAAAACCATAGCTGAAATGCAAAAATAGCAAGTGAAAACAACATGAAAAATACGTACAATTTATCACTCACGGTAAAATAACCAACCGAGGGACTCATGTTTTCTATAACAAAACGATAGCCCAGCAAGGCGGTGATCGGCGTTATAGTCAACCCGTAACGAGAATAGAGATTGTTGTAATTAGCCAAAAACGAAAACAAAGAAAAGAGAATAGCAATAAAAATTGGCACAAAAATAACCATAATTTTCTTGAGACCAGACTTTTTAAAATTGATCGTAAACACAACCTTTGGCGTGTTAATACGACGTTCTTTGCGATGCGTATCATAATGCAACGCAGCGTAGCCAGAAAGAATATCTAACGAATGCACCCGCCAATTTGACGTAAACAGCTTATCGGAAACAGTAAATGACAATGAATCGGCTTCGTCATCAAAATACATCTCGCTTGGCGATACAAAGTCATTAGTTAGTACCAACGACAGCCGATGATCTTCAAGCGGGAATCGATGAAAACTTACGTCAGTTTTTACGGAAAAAATAATGTCGTACGTCACCAAAATACGATCATCACTAATTTTTACGTTGGGCGGGGATTTGTACATGATCTTGCTATTTTCGAATGAAAATTTTTCTATTGTTTTGAGCATGACTTCATTTTTATTAAACTCAAACCAGACCATCGCATCAACCGTAAAATCATTTTTTTCAAAATCAAAAACAGCAAAATTTTTAACATACAAACCAGCACGAACTTTGGCTGCAAAATAACGTGATTGGCGCCGCATGATCGCATCGATGGTGGTAACTTGTGGGATGGGGTCGTCAGCTCGAAAATACATAACCACATACTGCACCAACCCAACCAAATAAATAAGCATGAATGCTAAAAGAAAAAATTTAAATTGAACGCTCCACACATTGAAGCTAAAAAAACTTTTTTTTTGTTTTGTTGTCATAAAACCATCCTTGTATTCAACTGGCCCGACCAAGCACCCACGGCCGTGTCATACCAGGATTAATCCACACATCATGTCCCAAAACCCGCTCACGATTATTAAAATGTATTGGCAAACCTAAAAAATCCATATTCTGAAACGTTTCAAGCGTTTGAATAATATTTTCAATCGTGGGCGGCCCTTGCAAGCGCATCAAGCACTCAACCAACAACCGCTGCCCAATAAATGCTTCCAAAAAGTACGGAGAGTCGGCACGAGAAACCAACAACCCCTGCGCCATTTGTTTGTATTCATTAATCAACGGAATCGTTGACGTCTGCGGATTTGGAACCACGGAAGAAACAACAATATCAATACCCAGCGATGTTTTAATGAGCGATTGAACAATATTTAAATTTGAAAGCCCAATAAACAATGCATTATGCAACCCAACGTTAAGCGCATTGCGCACGAACGTGTAGGCCGCACGCGGCTGCGTTAAACAGAAAATCGCATTTGGCGTACGCTTGGCCTGCGCAATACGATCCAGCGCCAAGCCAATTTCTACTGTGCCTTGTTGAAACGATGCCCACACAACCGGCTCAATGCCATACTGCGTTAACAAATCTTTCAAATCAGTAAAAATCCCCTCGCCCCACTCACTTGCTTCATACAACACAGCAATCTTGCGCTTGTAGCGCTTGTTGAGCGTATAATCAATTAATGCCTCCAGCTCTTTTTTGTACGAAGGTCTGAAATAAATAACGTTTTCATACTGGCCCTGGCGCAACGAGTTGATTCCTTCGGTTGGAAAAAGTAACGCCATCTTTTTTTCTTGCAACAAACGTTCAATCGAAAAAAATGATTCAGTACCAACCAACCCAAGCACCAACGGCGACATGGTGGCGGTCATCTTTGCCAACTTGCCAGTGCCTTGGTCATTATTCCCTTTGTCGCGCAAGGTAAACCAAGCGCCTTCATATTTACGCAGCACCGCACTCATTTCTTTAAAAAAATGTTTGGACGCGCTCTGCATCAGCTCACCAACAAAAATATTGTCTCCTTGCAATGAAAAGCTTGTGCAAAGGGGAATTTCGGTAAGACCTTGTTTGTGTTGAACTACCGGAATAAGCGGATAGCCCGCACCATCGGTTTGTACAGGCACTGCTGCCTGCTCTTGCTCTGGAACTGGTGCTTGCTCAGGTACTAGCGCTGCTTGAGCAACTGACTCGCTTGGACTTTGTGGCGGTATTTGTGCTTGCGGCTGCACAACTAGCTTTTCTGAACTTCTTGGTGGGATTTGTGCCTGTGCCGCTTGCTGGGCCGGCAACGTTGATGGCTGTTGTTGCACTTCGCCCATCAAAGTACTAAAACTACCGCACATAACTATAAGTACTATTTTTTTGAGCACCACCACATTACTCCCTTTTTCAATAATCACTTTTTTTACTCTTTTAAGTTGTTATTGAAGCCATTCATAAGTCAAGAGTTTAACGATTGAATAAAGAAATCATTTACTCAGCATGACTAAATTTTTTATATTTTTAATAAAACAACGTAGCAATCGAACAAAAAAACCAGTACCACTTTTTAGGGGAGCTTTTATGAAAAAATATATCGGCCTTTTATTTTTTTTATGCGCAACAACACTGCACGCAGAAACGTTATGGGACATTATGAGCAAACGAGAAGATTTACGCCTTTTTACCTTGGCCATGCATTTGGCCAAAGCGGAAGAGATTGCACAAGCAAATGAATTTACACCGGTTTACGGCTTGTATGTGCCCGTCATTATTTTTGCACCAAGCAACAATGCACTTACCAAAGCAGGTTTTTCAGAAGAAAAAATGAAAGAGATTGCCGCCAAAGATGGGTTTATTGAAGGTGGCCCGGCAGAAGCGCGTTCAAAAACATTACGCACGTTGCTCAAACAACATGTCTGTTTTAAAGCGAATGAAGCAGCAGATGCTTTACGACCAGAATATGAACGCGCATCAGGCTCGAAACTTAAAGTAGCCAAAGGTAAAATTCAAGCATACAAAGCAAAGGCCAGCATTGTGGTCCCAAATTTGAAAGGCGACAATGGCGTGGTGCACATTATCGATACCCTTTTGGATGTAGAACCTGACGAAGCACTCTAAAAAAAAACGGCGCTGTCTTTTACAACACAGCGCCGTTTTTTTAATAATCAATCAAAATTCTTAGAAACGATAATCAAACCCGGTGTAGAAACCAAGTGATGTACTCGTGCCTTGAGAATTGAAAATAAAGTCATCGCCATTTTGATTAAAGCGAACCGTAAATTCGTTTGGCTGACCTTGCAAATCTCTATAAAGCTTGCCAGGAAAGAAGGCATAAGCCCTCATATAAAATCTGACATTTTTTTGAATGTAGTAATCAATCAAGACGTTTAACTCAACACCCAAAAACTTACTTGCTTGTTCTTTGCTCAACCAACCTTTGAACTGTTGCTTGTCGCGAACAAGAGCAATCTGACCATCTTTACTACCACGCAAAGCGTTAGCAAAATTGGTCAATTGTTGTTGTTGAGCAGTAGGAAGAGCTGCAAAAAAAGCTTTTGCAACTGCTTTATCGCCAGCTGGATTACTAAACCCAACAACTGCGTCTATTGCATCATCAATTACATTATGATTGAGATCACCAAATGGCTCAGAATTTTCATTATCCCAACGTTGCAAATCACCAACTTCCCAGAACGCCATAACGTTTGGATTAATACTCAACGCACGCTTATCTTTTAGCGGGTTCCACGTAAAACTAGCACCTACAAATTGTAAGTTACTGTAGTCACGGAAGTGGTTATTTGCATAAAAATTGCGATTTTCAATATTAACAGGACGCGCTAACACAAGCCGTTCCATCATATAAACTGGCTGCACATGCAAACCGCGATAACCCGCACGTTGTGCAATAAACGTACTGTAGTTTTTATTAACTTCTTCATTGTACGGATACGAATCCCCGCCAATGTAACCACCAGCAACCGCCACTTGACCATGATCAAAATTATAAGCAACATCACACAATGCCAAAAAGCCATCGTAATCAAGCTTATAAAAATTTCTGAAACGATTATTACCAAAAAACGCCGCATTGTACATTTTATGCGCAGTAGCAACGCCACCAGGTAAAGTCTCGGCACCAAGAGCTACCGTCACCGTTACTGGTGTCCCGTCAGCATAAATAATAGGCTGACCATTTCTGTCAGCACTTCTATTTTGTGGTTGATTAATTAAGTCCTTTAAGTCAGTTCTAGGATAAATAGATGATGGATATTGATCTGATAAACGCACAGGAACTTTTTTGACATCACGAGGATCGTACGCACCACCAGCAACAGGAAATAAACTTGCCATAGCTAAAGCAGCCTCTCCAGCAGAAATCCCAGGCGCCGAATCAAGCGCATTTGCTAATGAATCTTCTGGTGAAATGCCATCAAAATACACATGACTGAAAACTTCTTGCACTTGTCCTGTTTGACGATTTCTGCGCAATTCAATAACATTGCGATCAATATCAAAAACATGCTGATGGCCAAATTGTCCAGCAGCTTCAATATTAACTTCCCAATTTTTAAACTTCCAATCGATCATAAAACCAACAGTGCCCAGCTTTGCGCGTGCATCGCCTTCGTGCTCAAGCGCTTGTTCTGGTGCGCGGGTATAAACAAAGTATGGTTCAAACAGCAGGCTACCTTTACCATCTAAATCTTTATTAAAGTCAAAGCGCAATGCCCACGTATCGCGATCTTGATGTCTGCCGCGTTCTGGACGATGACCTGAAAGTCTGTCTTGATGTACAACATTGATGATCAACGATTCTGGAGAATCACTTACTTCACGCCATTTGTTGTAATAAAAATCCCATGTCCATTCATCTGAAAGTTGTCCACGAATCAAAATCCCCGGAGGCATCACTGGAAAACGAAATTGATCGTTATCGCCTTGCCAGCCGCCATATGTAAGCGCTAAGTCATCATGCGAGCCAAGCGAAAGGCCACGACCAATCCAGTACGGAAAGTAACCCATTTTGAAAGAAATCGGATAATCTTTCAATGCTTTTACAAACGTACCAAATTGAATATCAAACCACGCTTCTTCCAAATAAACCAACGGAACCAACGAACGATGCGTATGCGCATCTGACGTTTGAGCACCATCAAGATTTACTGATTGTAACCTGCCATACGGAGTTTGCGGCATACGTATGTTCGCTGGTAAGATTCTGCGCTTCGCCTGGATTATCTTTCCAAAATGAATAGTTTGAAAGCTTAACTTTTGCCAACGATGCTGGACGGTGATACTTACGAATACCTTGGAAGGCATACCATTTTACTTCAAGCTTATTTCTGAAATAAGCCGCTTCGTCATTCAAATCAGTTCGAAATGACGTTGGATTGGCATAGTAAAAGTAATCTTCACGAACACGACCACCAAATACGGTCGATATATCCATGCCTTCGCGTTTTTTGATTTTTTGATTTAATTTGTCGGCAATGGCGTTTTCTTTTAAAACTTCAAAAACTTTTTGCTTTAAAATATTGTAAGCGCCTTCATCTTCGCCTTTAACTTTTTTACGAACTTTTCTTAATACGTCATCATCTTCCGGTAAACCCATGCCGCTTTTATCATTTTCTTCATTGCTCAATTGAACTTCTTCGACAGGTTGAGCCATTTTTTTTGGTTCAACCATTTTTTTCATGGCTTTAACTTCTGCATCTGCCAAAGGCGATCTTTTCATATTCAAATCTAGACGCGCAGTCGGATCTTCGTCATCCCCGCTAATGGCAAAACTTTGAGTAGTAAAACTACTCGCCGCTAAAAAAAATGCATAGAAAAATATTCTACTGTTGATTGGACGCATACACTTCTCCTCTTCCCTTTTTTATCTTCATGATGACCAACCGAGTACATCATTCCAATCAAGCTACTGATTCTTTATTTTTTTGCAAGATGAGTTTTGCATAAAGAAAGCATCTGCAAAACAATGTCGTGCAGATGCTTTTAAGAAATGTTAACAGAATGTTAGTCTGCGTCTCCCGCATCAGCAATATCGGCTTCAACGGCAACTGGTTTTGCACGTTGTTGCATTTCTATCGGCTGCGCTCCTTCTTGTGGTGTTGCAACACCTTTACGTTCAAGATCTTGCTGAATTGCTTGTAACTGACCCAAAAATTCTTTTTCACTCAAGCCTTCTTTGCCTTTAAAAGAGCTTTTGAGTTGTTGAATAATTTGATTAACGTACTGCTGCTCTTCGCCACTCAAACCAGTTGCAACCATGCGACCTTGCTCGTCATAACCGGAAAAAAGAAACTGCCAGCGCATTTTAAACGCCAGGTCTTGCGTCTTGCGAATATCGCGGTTGTAAAGTGCAAGCTTCCACTGATTGATATCTTCATCGCCATACATAACGCCAAACGCATCAAAGAAAAACATCGTGATCATGCGGTACGGCTGCGTTGGACATGAAAGAAATGTCCAGTCTGTTATGCCATCGTCGGTACCTAACAAATACATACCATCGGTTGGTTCATAGTTATTACGTTTCGAAATACCACGAACAATCGCTTTGACTTGCAACCGCTCACTTGATTGTTGGGCCGTTTGAGAACGTGTATTTAAATCAAATGTTGCAAGACGTTGTTGCGAAGGACTTGTTAAAAAATCAGCATAGGTTGTTTCGTCCATTGCAACAGCTTTTTTGCTCTGACGACCGTAGGGAGAAATACGCACTGCCACTACCGATGGATTGGCATCAATAACACCATAAAAACCAAGCGGTAACGTTTGAAAAACTTTTGTGCTTCTTTAACCATTGAATATTTTTTAGTCGACTGATCACGTGTTTTTGTTTTTAATTCATCCCGCAACGTATGCTCTTTCCAATACTCATAATACTCATTCTTGCCTTTCAAATAAATTACATTCTCTGGATTTCGTTGCATCAGGCGTAAAATTATTGAAAGCGTTTCCAAGGTGTAGGGAGAGCGATTAATGGCATTGCCGATAAAAACAATATAATAATTCGGCTGCGTAATGCGCAGTTGTTCATCAATAATTTGCAATGTTTTAAGGTGATTTAAATCTCGTGTTAACGAATGAAAAGCACCTTGTAAATCACCAAAAATTACCACCCGACTTTGTGAATCTAGTACTGCTTTTTGGATCAGTGGCTTTGCTGACCAGCCCCGCTTTTCACGGTCAGCAATCACTTCTTGCAAAAGATTGTTAAAAAAACTACCGGACCATAGCGGCGCTTTTTTAAGATGTAATAATCGCAAAATACGTATTATTTTTCCTTTGCATCGCTTGATAAGCGTTGAATTAAATGTTGCATAGTATTTTGAAAAATCAGGTCGGGAAAAATTGCTTCCTTCCATCGCACGCAATTCATCAAGCGTGGCCGCATGCTGATTAATCTGCGAAAGATTTTCAAACCCTTCACGATAGTTAGGCTGTGGAATCAGAAAAAACACTACCATCACTAAAGCTACGCCTGAAGCTATACCAACCAACAACGGCGTTGTTAGTTTGAGCTTATGCCTTATACAGAATTTAAATTCAAGGAAGCTCCTGGACTCAGCTCAATAGCAAGATCGTTGCTTGCATTACCATTCCCAAAGCTAAAACCTTGCGACGGAGACACCGCCCCAACATTAAAAAGCTGTACTTTTTGATCAACAAATAACGTTCCATTGGTTAGCCGCATACCAGTTGTACTGGTATTTAATGAAGCACCCAACAATGACATGGTGGCAGTACCCCCAGCCATTACCAATAAATCACGATTGTCTGTTGTTGGCTCGTAAGAAAACATAGTCGGTCTGCCATCAAGAATCATGGCAACACAATCAAAAATAGTACTTGGACGCGGCGATTTATAACAAAAAACTTTCCCACCATGCAAACGCCAATCTCCCAACACGTCAATATTTCCAACCGTAAAGCTATAGTAAGCATCTTGGCACCAGGAAACATCTTTAAGCGAAAAGGTGCAACTATTATGCATCGCTTGAATATTCGAACCAGAAATACCATCCAATGATATGTCTTGCAGTAGCAGCGAAGAACCTTGCGTCGTCAACACAATACTACCGGTAGAACCTAAATCCATAAGATGGCCTTGGCCTTCAAAAACAACATCGCCAGCAATAATAATCGGAATTTTTAAATCAACATTATTTCCCAACAAAATTTTAGATCCATCACCAAAAACAAGTTGCGCATTAGTACCAAGTAGCACGTTATCCGGATTAAAATTAGAAATCAAAACATTCGTCAAAACTAACGAGCTATTGTTAGCAACAATAAATACGGGGTTATCGGTATAAGAAACAAAAATAATATTACCATTCCCATTCAACACATTATTACCAGTCGATACTAATGGCTGGCTATCGGAAATAAATAATGGCCCAGAAAGAGACGGCGTTACCATTACATCAAAACCACCACTCAACGTTGACGACAACTGACGAATAATTCCCGCATTAAGCCTTTTCAAATTATCAGCGGTTACCGTAAAACGAATATTATCTTGAGATGCATAACCAAGGGGTTCGTACGTCAAAGCAATACCGTCAACCGTCAAGGTAGCATAATTATCGAATCGTAATATTCTATTTTTTGTCACAATCGTCGTTGGGCCTTCAGCATACATACCACCAACCGTCAGCGTAACGTTTGCATCCATTTCTATTTCAACCTGAGAAAGATGGACTGACGCAGAGTTATCATCAAAAATAATCTTACCTGAGCCCAATCCCTTAATTTTTATATCAGCCAAGCTCAGCGTTGTATTAGCTTTTACGCGCAACGACTTGCCAGCCAAATTAAGAATATTACCATTCCCATTAATATTCGAATCACCTTTAAACGTCCACTGCCCACCAAGCGTAACATCGCCATTTAACACAATATCTGAAGCATCAATAAAACCGGTGTTATCGTTCCACGTCAAAGCATTACCGCCAAGAGTCAGGCGATAACCATTAAAATTCACTAACCCAGCACCTTTTATGCGCGCATCGTCAGCAAAAGTTAAGTTACCACCAAAATAAAGTTGCCCATTATTCAGGACAATATTTTGATCAAGAACACTTTGCAACGCAATCGTAAGCGTAGTCAGACCATCTTGCAAGGTAATGGCATCGGTATCAAGAAATGATGGTTGACCACCAAGATAATTGTTTTTGCCGCTAACTTGTACCGCCTGCATAATAATGCCGGGTTCTGCAACAAAATCATCATTCCCATCTAAATGCAAAACCGCTTGCGCATCGAGCCGTGGATCGCCCACCAATGATACAGGAGTCCCATCGCTAATAAAGATACTGTCAAGAAAAGTTAACCCTTGTCCAGTAACAATGGCATCTGCTCCTTTGTCAAAAATACCATGCTGAATACTCATACCACTTTTAATGTTCAACGTTGCCGTATTAAGTAATTTAATTGCTGATGTTTGACCAGCAAAGTTCACTTTACCAAAACTTGCAGTATTTATGCAAAGTACTATAAACACAAGTGTTTTTACGATCCTTTTCACTATCATCACCTTTCTTGATTGCACTTCAAAATTCGCTCTGCATATCTATTGGGTATTTTCATAATTCAATAATCCTGATACAACCTCTAAACGTGCTCCTGGCTTAACAAATACATTAAGATCGCGTAATACATTGCCATCGCCAAAAGTAATTGCTTGAGAAAGCGCTGTGGCTGAATTTGCAAATTGAACAACGTCATCAATAACTAAGGTTCCCGTCGTTAAACGCAAACCCGTTGTTGATGAAACAAGTGATGTACCATTGAAAGATAGATAAGCGTTTGAATCACGCAAGACCAATGCTTGTCGATTATTCGTTCGCGGATTATAAAAGAGTGTGGTTGCTTCGCCAAATAACATATTACCGCCACCATAAATGGTACTGACACGATCGGTATTATAAATAAACGGACTTTGGCCAGCGATCACCCAATTGTCCAAAACATCAAAATGACCAGTCGTAAACGTATACGTTGACGCTTGTACCCAATTCACATTTTGTATCGTAAAAGTACCCGTTCGGTCCATCGCACGAATATTTGTTCCTGAAATATTTTTAATCGTAAGATCAGCTAAAATTAAATTAGTACCTGGTGTAGGCGCCAGCACAATACTGCCGGTTGTGCCCAAATCAAGAATGTAACCAAAACCCTTCAATACACAATCACCACGAAAAGTCATGGTAAAATTAAGCGAACCATTTTTTCCTAATTCAAGTTTTGTCTTATCACCAAATTCAATATTTGACCCGGCACCAAAAAGAATATTTTGTGGACCCCATTCAAGAAGTACTGTTTGCTTCAGCGTTAATTTTGAACCTGGATTAAGCAATATTACCGGATTTTGCGTATGCCCAATCCCTATCGGGTTGCCCGCTCCAATAACCGTTACATTTCCCGTAATCGTCATTGGTTTAATTTCTGTCAACACAATGTGCCGGCTCAACGTTACTGTTTCATTGTTAAAACTATACCCACCAATTGGGTCGGTACGAATGGTGCGAATAACACCGCCATTGAGCGATACAAGATTAATTGCTTCGTTGCCAAATTTAATATTATTAAGATCTCCAAATTGCAACGTTTCATACGTAAGCGGAATACCATCAACCGTTAATGTTCCATAATTAGAAAATGTTAAAAATTTATCTTTAGTGACAATTGTTGTTGGACCATTCGCGTTAAAACCACCCGTTGTTATGGTATAATGCGCATTCATTTCTATGCTAGCACTCGTCAGATTCATACCTGCCGAATTATCATCAAACACAATCGAACCCGCCCCAAGCCCTTTAATCGTCAAATCAGAAACCGTCAGCTGTGTCCCACTTTTATGCGTATGGTACTACCACTCGAAAGGTCCAGTATATAGCCATTCCCATTAAGATTAGCATCGCCATCAAATACCCATTGACCAAGCAAGGTAACGTTACTGTTCAACGTTACATCGGTTGCGTTAAGAAAAAAATTGGTACTTGTCCATGTCAAATCTTCCCCACCCATAACTAATCGAAAGTCATTAAACTCTATTGTGCCACCACCACCAGTAAATTGAGCACCATCACCCATTGTTAAGTTGCTGCCCAAATATAACGCGCCACTATTCATTTTTATGTGATTGCTCATGATACTTTCTATACCAAGAGTCAATGTCGTTGATCGATCTTGCAACGTAATAGCATCTGAACTTAAAAAATACGGGCTACCAATCAAACTATTATTTTTGCCACTCACTAACACCGCTTGCATCACCGTGCCTTGTTCGGCGCTAAATGAATCATTGCCGTTTAACAACAGACGTCCAAGATTGTCTAACTTAGAATCACCTGTTAAAAATATCGCCACATCGTCAGTAATAAAAGTACCATCAGAAAAAGTAAGATTTTGTCCGGTTAAAGCAGCTGTTGAATCCTTTTCAAAGGTACCTTCAGAAACCGTTACATTGGAAGCAACGTTCAAAGTGGCAGTACCAGACACTTTAACAACCGATCCATCACTACCAAATTTAATAAATGCCTGTGCCGTACTCATTAACAAAATACAAGTAATAAGCCACAGGAAACGCCTCTTCATGGTTATCCTTTTTTTATTAGTAGGTATTTTCATAAGATAACAAACCAGCCGTCAAATCAAGACTTGCAGCAGGATAAAGATGCACAGTCAAATCATTTGCAGCAATCCCATTACCAAAAGCAATCGCCTGGGATAAACTCACTGCTGAATTTGATACTTTTACTCTATCATCAATAACTAAGGTTCCCGTCGTTAAACGCAAGCCCGTTGTTGATGAAACAAGTGATGTTCCATTGAAAGATAAATAAGCATTTGAATCACGCAAGAATAATGCTTGTCGATTGTTTATTCGCGGATTATAAAAGAGTGTGGTTTCCTCACCAAACAACATATTACCACCACCATAAATGGTACTTATACGATCGGTATTATAAATAAACGGACTTTTGCCGGTAATCGCCCAATTGTCCAAAACATCAAAATGACCCGTCGTAAACGTATAGGCAGCCGCTTGTACCCAATTCACATTTTGTATGGTAAAAGTACCCGTTCGGTCCATCGCACGAATATTGGTTCCTGCAATATTTTTAATCGTCAAATCAGCTAAAATTAAATTAGTACCTGGTGTAGGCGCCAGCACAATACTGCCGGTTGTGCCCAAATCAAGAATGTAACCAAACCCCTTCAACACACAATCTCCTCGAAAGGTCATGGTAAAATTCAGCGAACCATTTTTTCCTAATTCAACTTTTGTCTTGTCTCCAAATTCAATATTTGATCCTGCACCAAATAAAATATTTTGTGGTCCCCACTCAAGAATTACCGTTTGCTTCAGCGTCAATTTTGAACCCGGATTTAGCAATATAACAGGATTTTGTGTATGACCAATCCCTATCGGGTTGCCCGCTCCAATAACCGTTACATTGCCAGTAATTGTCATTGGTTTAATTTCTGTCAACACAATGTGCCGGCTCAACGTTACTGTTTCATTGTTAAAACTATACCCACCAATTGGGTCGGTACGAATGGTGCGAATAACACCGCCATTGAGCGATACAAGATTAATTGCTTCGTTGCCAAATTTAATATTATTAAGATCTCCAAATTGCAACGTTTCATACGTAAGCGGAATACCATCAACCGTTAATGTTCCATAATTAGAAAATGTTAAAAATTTATCTTTAGTGACAATTGTTGTTGGACCATTCGCGTTAAAACCACCCGTCGTTATGGTATAATGCGCATTCATTTCTATGCTAGCACTCGTCAGATTCATACCTGCCGAATTATCATCAAACACAATCGAACCCGCCCCAAGCCCTTTAATCGTCAAATCAGAAACCGTCAGCCGTGTCCCACTTTTTATGCGTATGGTACTACCACTCGAAAGGTCCAGTATATAGCCATTCCCATTAAGATTAGCATCGCCATCAAATACCCATTGACCAAGCAAGGTAACGTTACTGTTCAACGTTACATCGGTTGCGTTAAGAAAAAAATTGGTACTTGTCCATGTCAAATCTTCCCCACCCATAACTAATCGAAAGTCATTAAACTCTATTGTGCCACCACCACCAGTAAATTGAGCACCATCACCCATTGTTAAGTTGCTGCCCAAATATAACGCGCCACTATTCATTTTTATGTGATTGCTCATGATACTTTCTATACCAAGAGTCAATGTCGTTGATCGATCTTGCAACGTAATAGCATCTGAACTTAAAAATACGGGCTACCAATCAAACTATTATTTTGCCACTCACTAACACCGCTTGCATCACCGTGCCTTGTTCGGCGCTAAATGAATCATTGCCGTTTAACAACAGACGTCCAAGGCTATCTAATTTAGAATCACCTGTTAAAAATATCGCCACATCATCAGCAATAAAAGTACCATCAGAAAAAGTAAGATTTTGGCCGATCAACGCAGCTGTTGAATCCTTTTCAAAGGTCCCCTCAGTAACCGCCAAACCTGAAACAACAGCCAATTTTGACGTGCCAGAAATTTTAAAGACTGCCTTATCACTCGTAAAATTAAATGTCGCATGTACGCAGCTCATTATTAACAAGCTTATGGCTTGTATTCTTAAACTTTTCTTCAACATACTTATCCCACTCAGTAAATATTTTTACTCTTTTTTTACATAGAATTGTTATAAAGAAGAACGCCGGATGTTAATTCAAGTTTGGCCCCGCCAAGAATATTGATCGTTAAATCATTGGCAGCAATACCGTTACCAAATGAAATACCTTGCGATAACGAAACAGCATTAGGATTTTGTAACACAACTTTACCATCAACAACCAAGGTTCCTTTGGTTAAACGCAACCCTGTTGTCGTTGACTGAATAGTGCAGCCGTGAGCAAAAAAACGCGACGTCACATCAGTCATGGCAATTAAATCGCGATTCTTGCGGATTTTTGGTGCGTAACTAAATGTAGAATTTGTATCAAAAAAGAGCGTAGATTGTGTATCTATGGTTGACGTTTGACCAGTTTCATAACTAAAAATATTAGTTCCGGTAAACATAACTTCTTGTTGAAAAAACATACCGCCAACACTGAGCGTATAATTGCTCGATAATGCCAATGCTGCATTGCGAATCGTAAAAGATGCTTTATCGCCAACACAACGAATATTATTGGCACGCATATTTTTTACAAACAGATCTTGCATAACCAAGCGGCCTGGCTGCAAAATTGAGATATTAAAGAAGCTCAAATTAAGAAGATTCCCAAAGCCATTAAGATACGAAGTCCCGGAAAAAATCCAGTTACGCGAAAGCGTCTCATCTTTATCAAGCTCAATCACTACACCATCGCCAAACGTTATCGAAGAACCAGCTCCCAAAGAAATCGCCGTATCAGAAAAATTTCTTAAAATAACATTTGTCAAAACAACATTTAAGCCAGCATTAATTGTAAAAACACTTGAAACATTGCGAGCAAATGAAATAATATGCCCACCACCGTCAATTTTACTTGAAACAGTAACCAACAAAGTTCGATTGGTAGAAAGGGAAACATCACTTGTTAGAGCATAAGAACTTGTGCTCACAATAATATTACCTAATCCTATTTGCGTTGATAATACAACAATAGAGTTACTGTTTTGTATGGTAAGCGCGGTATTACCACCACCAGTCCCTGCATTGATAGCATTACTGTTTTGTTTCACTAATGTTGTCAATGTAGCAGTACTAATTGCATTGATAGCATTACTGTTATTATCAACAAAATTGGTTGCCGGCTTAGTATCACCACCTTGAAAACCAATAAGCACATTATTTGCATATCCTTCTGTCCAGGAACTTGCAGGAATATTACCATAAGTATTCACAATAGATCTCTGAGCCCAACCAGTAACACTCGAAACATTACTCAGTCTCATGCGTGCATTAGCATCTGAAAAAACAATTTGAGAACCGTCACTTGAAAAATCTAAAACTGCACATAATGAGCCCTGCAAGCTTATTATCGTACAAAAACAAAAAACAATTTTTTTTATCATAATCTACTGACCCGGTTACGATAATGCGTGTTCTGACCACTACGTGTAAAATCTTCACACTGAGTCTCTTTTATTGTCATGCTAATCATTTCAAAAACAAATCTTTGATTGCAACAATTTGTTATATATTTTTGAAAAAATAAAAAAAAGGCCTTAACTCAAAGCACATTTGAGTCAAAGCCTTTTTTAATTTAAGAGCTTAAAAAATTCTTTATTTAATTTACGTTATCATAAATTAAAATACCAGATTGAAGACTTAACGATGCCCCTGGAAGTAATTGAATGGTAAGATCATCGCTCATAATGCCATCGCCCAAGCTTATTCCTTGAGAAAGCCTTGTAGCACCTGTATTAACTACTGAAACAATATGATCAACCACTAAACTACCTTTTGTCAAACGTAAACCAGTTGTTGTTGATTTCAAAGTACAACCCATCAAAACAAGCTGCGACGTCTCGTCAGTCATCTGAATTAAATCACGATAGTTACGCGTCAGTGGCGCATAGCTAAAAATAGAGCCAATATCAAATACAAGTCTTGAACCGGCATCGATTGTTGAAGCAACATGAGACTCATAAGCAAAAATTTGTGGACCGGAAATAACAACATCACGCTCGAACAACAAGCCACCCGTCGTAAATGAAAAATCAGAAGTCAGAAAAAGATTAGCATTATCCAAGATTATAGAACCATGATTACCAACACAACGAAGGTTTGTACCACCCACACCATCCAAGAAGATATTGCGCAAGGCAAGCGTGCCGCCTTGCATAATTTGAATCGATGAACTTGCAAGATCAAGAGATCTACCAACACCACTTAATGTTGCTGAATCTTGGAAAATCCAATCACGAGACAAGGTTGATTGATCAGCCAACTCTACCACGGTACCACTGCCAAAAATTAATTGTGAGCCAACACCAAACTGAACAAGGGAATCATCAAAATCTTTGAGAACAACGTTTTTCAAAATAACAATAGCACCCGCTGATATCTGCAAAATATTGGCACTATCGCGTGCAAACTTTATAGAATGTCCTTTGCCATCAATTACCGTTGATACGTGGATACGCAATAATGCATCAATCGAATTAGAAAAATCATAGGCAAATGAATAGGTTGATGTAAAAATATCAAGATCGGTTGATAAGACGGTGGCTACTTCCCCATCTATTTTAACAACAGAATTACTCGTTGTTCGGACTAAAGTAGTAAGACTTACAAGTGAATTACTCGTTTGCTTAATTAATAAAGAAGAGCTATGAACACCATTACTATTCTGATAGACCAGTGGCGATAAGACGCCAATCGTATTACTCATGGTTCTAACAAGCACTGCAAGATTACTATTACCACTCAACGCATTGATCGCATTACTATTTTGTTTTACCAGTGGTGCATATTTATTAAGAGCATTACTATTTTGTACGGTTAATTGTGATGAAACAGCTCCAGAAATTACCGAATTACTAGTCGTTCTTATCAAGACCGTAAGCGATGAAAGCGCATTACTATCAGTTCTTACAAATTTTTGCAAACTTACCATCGCATTACTTTCTGTTCTCACAAACGATGCCAAACTATTAATTGCACCACTACTTTGCTTTACCAGTGGCGTTAACACATTTATCAAGTTACTTGTTGTCCGAGCAAGCGTTGTCACCGTTCCACTCAGGCCTGTAAAGGCATTTGTTGTATTACTATTTTGCTTTACCAACGTCGCATATCTACTCATCGTATTACTTGTTTGTTTTACCAGTGGCGTTAACACATTTATCAAGTTACTCGTCGTCCGAACAAGCGTTGTTACCGTTCCACTCAGGCCGGTAAAAGAATTTGCCGTATTACTGTTTTGTTTTACCAACGTCGCATACCTACTCATTGTATTACTTGTTTGTTTTACCAGTGGCGTTAACACATTTATCAAGTTACTCGTTGTCCGAGTCAATGTCGTTACCGTTCCGCTCAAGCCGGTAAAAGAATTTGCCGTATTACTATTTTGCTTTACCAACGCTGCATATCTATTAATTGTATTACTTGTTTGTTTTACCAACGGCGTTAACACATTTATCAAGTTACTCGTTGTCCGAGTCAATGTCGTTACCGTTCCGCTCAAGCCGGTAAAAGAATTTGCCGTATTACTATTTTGCTTTACCAACGCTGCATATCTATTAATTGTATTACTTGTTTGTTTTACCAACGGCGTTAACACATTTATCAAGTTACTCGTTGTCCGAGTCAATGTCGTTACCGTTCCGCTCAAGCCGGTAAAAGAATTTGCCGTATTACTATTTTGCTTTACCAACGCTGCATATCTATTAATTGTATTACTTGTTTGTTTTACCAACGGCGTTAACACATTTATCAAGTTACTCGTTGTCCGAGTCAATGTCGTTACCGTTCCGCTCAAGCCGGTAAAAGAATTTGCCGTATTACTGTTTTGTTTCACTAAAATTGAATATCTATTTATTGTACTACTATTTTGCTTTACCAACGCTGAATACCTATTAATTGTATTACTTGTTTGTTTTACCAACGGCGTTAACACATTTATCAAGTTACTCGTTGTCCGAGTCAATGTCGTTACTGTTCCGCTCAAGCCGGTAAAAGAATTTGCCGTATTACTGTTTTGTTTCACCAAAATTGAGTATCTATTTATTGTACTACTATTTTGCTTTACCAACGCTGCATATCTACTCATTGTATTACTTGTTTGTTTTACCAACGGCGTTAACACATTTATCAAGTTACTCGTTGTCCGAGTCAATGTCGTTACCGTTCCGCTCAAGCCGGTAAAAGAATTTGCCGTATTACTGTTTTGTTTCACTAAAATTGAATATCTATTTATTGTACTACTATTTTGCTTTACCAACGCTGCATATCTATTAATGGTGCTACTATTTTGCTTTACCAATGCTGAATACCTATTAATTGTATTACTGCTCTGTTTAATAAGCGGTGAAAGCAAAGCTATCGCATTACTATTTTGTATGCTGAGCGCAGAAGAACCACCCCCTCCAGACAAAGCAAGCTTATTGATAGCATTACTATTATTATAAACCATATTGGTTGGAGCAGCAGCAAAGGTAATGGTTGTATTATTTGCATAAGCTTCAGTCCATGTATTGGCAGCTACATTGCCATAACGCTTCACAATTGAATCATGAGCCCAACCAGTTATCCCTGAAGGATTTTTGATAAACATTCTAGAATTTGTACCATTCAATGCAAAATGAGCCTCTCGACTTGAAAAATCAAGAATACCCATTAACGGTACATTAACAACCAAAAACATTCCGAGCATAATTTTTTTTAACATTTTCTTCATATACACTCTCTTCTTTTTGTACACACCTTTTTTCACTCAGCAAAAATCTTACAAATTATCTTTGCATGCAAAAGAAAATAATTGCAATAGTATCTTACTTTGTTCAAAAAATGTTCGCGCTCTTATAATCCAACATTATCGTAATTTATAATACCAGACTCAAGAACGATTGAAGCACCAGGTAAAATATTAATGGTCAAATCGTCAAGTATAATACCGTTACCAAAACTTATACCCTCAGAGAGTGCCGTTGCCCCACTATTGAAAAAATAATTTTTGTTATCAATCAACAAAGTACCTCTCGTTAATCGCAAGCCTGTTGTTGTTGAAAGCAAAGTACAACCATCAAGGAATAACCGTGAAGTCACATCTTCAAAAACAATCAAATTACGATTATCCGTACCCGGAGCATACTTAAATGTAAGACCAGCATCTAAAAACAATAAAGAGTGGCCAGCGACCGTTGAAGCCTGGTTACTGGTATAATTAAACGAAGATGTTCCTGAAATAACAACATCTCCGTCAAAGCGTAACGAACCGGTGGTATAACTAAAATCACTCGACAAATACAACGAGCTGCCTTGTAGAGTTATAAGTCCTACATCACCCACACACCGAAGATTATTACCAGCAACATTTTGAAGCTGCACATTTTGTAAAACAAGACTACCGTTTTGCGCTAACTGAAGAGAATACCCTGCAAGATTGAGATAATGACCATTACCATTAACAATCACATTACCAAACAACGACCAGTCTCTTAATAAAGTGTCTGTTGAAGCTAATTCAATAACGGTACCTGGACCAAAAATTAACTTTGAGCCAGCTCCAAGCTGTACCACCGCATCAGAAAAATCTTTTAATACAACGTCAGTTAAGATCACCGTTGTTCCTGGATCAATTTGAAAGGTATTAGGTTTATTCCGGGCAAAAATCATAAAGTGACCACCACCATCAATTGTTACGTCGGCATGAGTACGGAACAAACTATCAGGAGAAACGAAATAATCAAAAATAAAGAAATATGATGGAAAAAAAACGTCAGTATCTGGGACCCCAATATTATTTATAATCGCGTTACTGTTTTGTTTTACCAATGGTGCTAAAACATTAATTACATTACTATTGCTTATTGCTAAATCGCTACTCGTCGCCGCCAAATTAACAACGGCACTACTGTTTTGTTTAACCAGCGGCGTAACTACGGTAACAGCGTTACTCGTTGTTCGAACCAACGTTGCAAAGTTAGAAGTCGTTTCAAACGCATTAATCGCATTACTATTGTGGATAACCAACGGCATTGCAATATTAACCGTGTTACTTGTCGTTCTAACAAGCACCGCCAAGTTGGATGTTTTTTCAATGGCATTGATTGCATTACTGCTCTGTTTTACCAGCGGCGTCAAAACATTTAGCAGATTACTATTGTTTATTGCCAAGTCACTACTCGTCGCTGCCAATTCAACAATGGCATTACTGTTTTGTTTAACCAGCGGTGTTACTAGGTTAACCGTATTACTTGTCGTTCGAACCAACGTTGCAAAGTTAGAAGTCGTTTCAAACGCATTAATCGCATTACTATTGTGGATAACCAACGGCATTGCAATATTAACCGTGTTACTTGTCGTTCTAACCAGCCCCGCCAAGTTGGACGTCTTTTCAAGCGCATTAATTGCGTTACTGCTCTGTTTTACCAGCGGCGCCAGAACATTGAGCAAATTGCTATTGTTTATTGCCAAGTCACTACCACTAACCGCCAATTCAACAATGGCATTACTATTTTGTTTAACCAGCGGCGTCATCACATTAACCGTATTACTTGTCGTTCTAACCAACACTGCAAAGTTAGATGTCGTACCAAACGCATTAATCGCATTACTATTCTGAACTATCAATGGCGTTGCAATATTAACCGTGTTACTCGTCGTTCTAACAAGCACCGCCAAGTTGGATGTTTTTTCAATGGCATTGATTGCATTACTGCTCTGTTTTACCAGCGGCGCCAGGACATTTAGCAGATTGCTATTGTTTATTGCCAAGTCGCTACCACTGACCGCCAACTTAACAATGGCATTACTATTACTGTTCACCAGGTCTTCACGAGCTGAGCTTGAGGTAATAATATAGTCCCCGCCACTATTAAATGCTTCATTACGCAAATTAAACTGAGAAATATTATTATCCTTGCGAATAGAACCATCACTCCAACCATTCACGGTTGATGGCCCCAAGCGAAAGCGTGAAGTAATACCGCCAACCGTATGCAATATAAAAGAAGACTCACGATTTACAAACGTAAGAGTGTATATATTATTTACGGATAGAAAAATAAAAAAAACAATACGAATTACAGATTGAATATTATAATTCATAATCCCCAGCCCCTTTTGATAAAAAATCTGATGAGCCCCTTCCCACCATAAATTTCAATGTATACAAATTGAGATGAGAGAGTCAAGACATCACAAAAGAGACCTTCGTTGGACTTGCCCAATCAAAAAAGGGAGGGGCGACTCTTACAAGCTGCCCCTCCCCTTTTTTCAGAAACTAGATTAAGTGTTATGCCGCGTTGTTATAATCGAAGTACCCAATTACTTCGACATGCGCACCAGACAATACCATAACATTAGCGTCATTGGCTGCTGTTGTACCATCACCAACCGTTACCGCCTTTGTACGATCTATGTTCGGTGTTGTACCATCAGCAAGGTAGTTCTTGATAAAGACCTTGTTTTCAAATACCAAGTTACCCTGATTCAACTGTACACCATTTACTGGACATTCAAAGGTAGAAGAATTGAAGTACAAGAATGCTGTACTATCCGCAAATCTCATTAACGTACGGTCTGTATGACTTGAACCACCACCAGGTATATATCTAAATACGGCATTGGCATCAACAACCAGAGCCGAACCTGCACTAATAGTCATTGGGAACATTGATTCATAAATGAACTTATTTGGACCAAAGAAACGAACATCATCTTGAATAAATAAACGTCCATCGGCAAAATTAAAGTCTCCATCAAGATGTACCGTCACTTCTTGCAGAGCCAATCTCGCCGTACCTGCTCCTTCAAGATCGATTTGTGCGCCAGACAAGTTATTAATGTCCATATTCTTCAGCGTCAGTGTTACACCAGTTGATACAATTAATGAAGAGCCTGCCTCAAGAATAAGATGATTTCCTTGACCATCAATCATCAAATCACTTGTTATACGAATGTTTTTGCCAGCTGGAATAGCCAAGCTACCTGTAAGTACCAAGGTATTACCATTACCACTCAAATAACCACCGTTGGTAAAGCGTACTTTTGATCCAAAATAAATATCATCACCAAATGCTAAGATACCGGTGTTGTTCAAGTTAAGCGGACCTTCTATAGCAATTGGGTTATTAAGCATCAAGGTTATACCAGCAGAAACGTTAAAGCCATTCTTGTAATAAATTAATTTACACAATGAAGCATTAGAAGAATAGCTAACTGTTTGTGGATAGATCTTGACGTAGGTATCAAGTAACACAATAGCATTACTATTGTTGGTGATACGTCTACCAAGACCCACAATAGCATTACTGTTATTAGTTATGCCTCTACCTAACGATATAATAGCATTACTGTTATTCTTAATGCCATAAATCGCTGCGTTACTATTGGTTCTTACTTGACTCTTTAACACAATAATTGCACTGCTATTTTGTTTTATCAATGGATTGAGCGCAGCAATAGCATTACTGTTGTTGACTGACAATGTTGTTGTTGTATTGGCAAAATTAACAATAGCATTACTGTTTTGCTTAACCAATCTGCCTAAATGTATAATCGCATTACTGTTGTTTTTGATGCCATAAACAGCTGCGTTACTATTCGTTCTTACTTGATCCTTTAACAGCAATATCGCGTTACTGTTTTCCATTATTTGTTGGCACTTCAGAATAATCGCGTTACTGTTGTTCACAATCAATTGTGTGGACATTTGAGCAACTGACAAAATTGCATTACTGTTATTCTTTATACCGTACATTGCCGCATTACTGTTTACTCTTACTTGCTGAGTAAGCCACACAATAGAATTACTATTGTTCTTGATGCCATAAACAGCTGCGTTACTGTTGGTTCTTACTTGACTCTTCAACAGCAAAATCGCGTTACTGTTTTCCATTATTTGTTGGCACTTCAGAATAATCGCATTACTGTTGTTCACAATCAATTGTGTGGACATTTGAGCAACTGACAAAATTGCATTACTGTTATTCTTTATGCCGTACATTGCCGCATTACTGTTTACTCTTACTTGCTTAGTAAGCCACACAATAGAATTACTATTGTTCTTGATGCCATAAACAGCTGCGTTACTATTGGTTCTTACTTGACTCTTCAACAGCAAAATCGCGTTACTGTTTTCCATTATTTGTTGGCACTTCAGAATAATCGCATTACTGTTGTTCACAATCAATTGTGTGGACATTTGAGCAACTGACAAAATTGCATTACTGTTATTCTTTATGCCGTACATTGCCGCATTACTGTTTACTCTTACTTGCTTAGTAAGCCACACAATAGAATTACTATTGTTCTTGATGCCATAAACAGCTGCGTTACTATTGGTTCTTACTTGACTCTTCAACAGCAAAATCGCGTTACTGTTTTCCATTATTTGTTGGCACTTCAGAATAATCGCATTACTGTTGTTCACAATCAATTGTGTGGACATTTGAGCAACTGACAAAATTGCATTACTGTTATTCTTTATGCCGTACATTGCCGCATTACTGTTTACTCTTACTTGCTTAGTAAGCCACACAATAGAATTACTATTGTTCTTGATGCCATACATCGCTGCGTTACTATTGGTTCTTACTTGACTCTTTAACAGCAAAATCGCGTTACTGTTTTCCATTATTTGTTGGCACTTCAGAATAATCGCGTTACTGTTGTTCACAATCAATTGTGTGGACATTTGAGCAACTGACAAAATTGCATTACTGTTATTCTTTATACCGTACATTGCCGCATTACTGTTTACTCTGACTTGCTGGGTAAGCCACACAATAGCATTACTGTTATTCTTTATGCCATAAACAGCTGCGTTACTATTGGTCCTTACTTGACTCTTCAACAGAATTATCGCATTGCTATTGGCCATAATGAGTGGGCACTTAGCAACAATCGCATTACTGTTGTTGATCGCTAAAGTCCCTGTGGTGTTACTTAAATTGACAATCGCGTTACTGTTTTGCTTCACGAGAATTGCATATCTACTAATAGTGTTACTATTATTTTTGATACCATAAGCAGCTGCATTACTGTTAACTCTAACCTGCGCAGCCAAATTAACAATAGCGTTACTATTGTTGGTAGACAAGCTCCCCGTAACCGCACTCAATTTATTAATAGCGTTACTGTTACTATCTACCAAATTGGTAGTTGGTAAACGACGGCCATTACCAAGCTCAACACCAGCCGTGTACGATTCTGTCCACGTTGTTGGTGCATTGCAACCAAATGACTTCAAAATAGAATTTTCTGACCAACCCATCACACTTGCAACCTTACCAAGGCGGATACGCGATGTTGCTGGGTCAATGACAATAGTTGAAGAACGATTAGAAAAATTTAGCCCCGTACCCCACGCACTGGTTGTTGATAAACAAGATATACCAATCAACCACGGAACTATTAATCTTCTACAACGTATCTGTATCATATCAGTCTCCCTACTCCCTTTTTCTCATTTCACTATACACACCTTTTTAAGGACACTCATTTTGGTATAACCAAAAATAGTCTTTTAAGACCTTGAAAAAATCAGGCCTCCTTTCAATCTTGCAAATATGGTTAAATTTAGAAAAGATAAAGCAGAAATGCTTATCTGATAAATCGACCTACTGGGTATATTCATCGATTTTTTGTTTCTTCATTTTTTTAATAAAATAAAGCTGCCCGCCTACTCAAACGGGCAGCTTTATTAATTTTTTAGAATGAATAATTTAAATTAAGAGTTGCCGTAAATGTTTTTGGCGTATTAACACCAGCAAAAACATATTCCATGCCAGTCTTCAAACGAGTGCCACAATCAAATTGATAGTTAAACTCAAGACCAACTTTATGAGCAACGCGTTGCGTGTTTTCTTCAATAACATCAGTCAACCAAAGTTCTTCGTCAAGGTCGCTAAAGTCATCTTCCCATTTGAAATAACCTTCATAGTACAAGTCCATGAACGCACGACGAAGAACGAATTTTTCAAAAATGTTACCAACTCTGAAAACAGATTCAATACCTTTGCGCAACTTGAAATCTGCTACGTTGTCGGCCAAGCCGCGGTGTGTTGAGTCATAACGACCATCGATCTTAGCACCATCAAACAATAAAACGCGCTCACCAAAAACAAATGTATCTGAAGTCAAAGCATCGTTATTGCTTAAATCTAGAAAAGAAGCATTAATATTAGTATCATTCACTGCTGACAATTTTTTTGGAATTCTACGTTTTACACGAGCTTCAAGTAATGTGCCAGAAATTTGTGAAAAGAAATGTGGATTAAAGTAACTCTTATAAGAATAGATGGTATTCATAAACCAACCAAGTTCAAAGAAGCCGCCATTACCAAGTTCTGGTCCCCACAACTTGTTTTGTGCTTGACGACCAGCAGTTGGGATAACCAAACGCAAACCAGTCATAAGCTTGTCCACATACACAGAATCAAGATATACATGGGTAAAGAATGTAATATCGCCCAAGCCGCCAGCGCTACCGCCAAAATCAGTTACGCCTTTTGCATTGAAAATATCAGTAACAAATTTTTTGCCATCTTGACCATAATGAGCTAAAAATGCTTCATCAGGGCTATCAACAACTTACCATCACTATCCGCTCTAAGTTTCTCAATTAACTGATTTTGATTTAACGCCCAGCTTAGCATGCAAACGATGCTTTTGATAAATAACAGGCATTTGCATACCAACAGCAATATTACGCTTCCAAATGAACCGAGCAAGATCAAGGTTTAACCGCCATTCTTCAGATTCACCAAAAAGACAACTGGGCAATCAGCTAGTTGTCTAAAATATTGGGGATTTGCGGAACCAATATCCGAATCGCCAGGCACGAGCAGGTGTTCAGAAATCAACTTACTTACCAGCAAAATGTCTTTAACAGCAATTGGGCCTTGACCGAAAGGCAAAATGGTAATATCGCGGTTGTTACCATCAACGTCGTACGCATCGGTTTCATAGCGATACTCAGTGCCGATGTTGAAAAGGTGCTTATGTTTTACGTACGTTGCGTAGGTTGGCCATGCTGGTTGTTTGTACAAATTAGCATATTTACCATCTTGATATTCTTGCGTCACTTCTTTGTGGCGCATTTCTTTCCATTGCATTGCAAGACGTTTTTGTGATTCGCGATACGCTTCGCGATGGTTAAGTTCAGCTTCCATGCGCTCTTTGTTCATGCGACACTTACGTTCATTTTCAAGACGTTTTTTTTCTTTTTCTATGCGTGCTTTTGCTTCTTTATCACGCTTACATGCTTCGCGTTCCATGCGTTTACGTTCGCGCGCGGCAGCACATTCTTGTTTTTTGCGTTCTTGTTCTTGCTTTTTCTTTTCAGCCTTAGCTTTTTTTTCTGCCGCCTCTTGTTTATGCCGGGCTTGGTCACGTAGGCGCTTTTGCTCGCGTGCTTCTTTTCCGCTGCCACAATCGTCAGCATGTACTACGGCATTGCCAAGCAACATGCCAAAGGACAACAAAAATAATATACTTCTTCTCTTCATATCATCTTCCCCTTTTTTAAACTAGGAACGATTGCCATCTTCGTCGATGACAAACCCTTTATTAGATTTATCGCGCCCTCTCACTACTATCTTAGATTTATTGTTAACAATAATTTTTTCGTCGCCAACAATTCGATCTCCTTCTTTAAGTAAAACACTAATACCTGTTTTAGTTATTCTTACCCATGTCTTACCATCTTGATCAATATACACCGTTGAATACTGAAGACCTTGAACTGTCTGCGTTAAAAAGCCTGCTAATTGACCAAAAGTCATCTGATCATTAACAAAAGAAATGTACGGTGGAATTTGTAATTGTCCGGTAAAATTACGCTCTGGTGCGGAAGCTCTACCAACAAATTCAACAAATCCATCGCCAATGATATGCAAAGGCTGGAACTTACAGCTAAATTCTTTTTCAAGTAATCGATACATTCCTTGTACTTCATTTTGGCCAAGCACCAATAAGCCGGTACTGTCAATAAACATGGTAGCACCTGACGTAAACCACAATTTATCAACACAGCCGCGCTCTGAAACTTTATTATCGCTATTGATTTCAAATGAACCATCAAGAATAGAAAGCTTGCCATCACGGTCAAATGTCAATGACGAGCAGCCTTTTCCAATTGAGAAACCAGAATTACCTTTGACATTGAGCTCACCAGATCCAAGAACCTGGAACACAATATCATCTGATTCTTCAAGCGCTACATGCAAGAACCCACCAAGGTCTGTGCACAAACAAGCGTCATCAACCAGTATCTCACCAATCCCTTGAATATGAGTAGATATTGGCGGCAACACACGTGTTGCCATTTTTTGGCGGCGCGTTGAAACGCTCGTTGTTTTGCTGATCTGTGCCGCACGTAATCTACTTTCTAGTGTTTCACCAAACGTCACAATCACATCTTCACCCAACAACAAGTAAGCACGTGAAGCAACATCAGGAACGACTGGATCTGGACAATTGCAGCAGGTAACATCAACTACCGCACGCTGACCATTTAAGTTAATGACAACACCATCAGACAAGAGAACCGTACCCGCACCAGCAAATTCAAGAATAGAATTATTTTCAACATCGATTTCAACATCTTGCTCGAATATCAATGTTTTTCCTGGATCAAGTACAAATTTTAAAGTAGCGTTCTCGTCAAAGAACAAGGTATTTTTACCAACTCTAAAGGTATTCGTAATTTGAATTTCATTATTGCGACCAATCACATTGATAATGTGCGTATCTTCTTGAAGTGCCACTTCTTGGTCATCACGTTGAATCACCGTTGCATTACCTTTTAACACAAGATTGAATGGAATAACGGTAGTATTAGTTGCAGATGGTGCATTAAAAAAGTTACTCATAAGCCCGTTGTTCAAACTAATGTTTCCTTGAATAGGAACCACTAAATCTACCCGCGAGTCTTCATATTGAATATCATAGCGTTCACTGTCATTGGTGCCTGGCGGTAAATCCAACGCTCTGCTTTCTAATAAACTTAAATCAATAGTTCCATCATTCAAATCTCGCACTTCTTTTTTACGACGCCCTAACTTTGGTACTGGACGCGGCATAGCTTTTGGCTTGTTTGCTAAAACGGGAGGTCGCGCATCTTCACGTTCTTTTTTAACCGCACGCTCACGAGCTCGTTTTTGAACAAAAGCACTGCGTGGCATTTTTTTGCGCGGCACAGAAGGAGCTAGGCTTCTTGCAAAAGACGCATCAAGCCCCTGCCCGGTAAGCTCAGTCACTTTTAACATAAATAATAATGAACTTTGCTTAATTGGATTTCTCAAAATTTCAATGCGATTACCAATTAACATCGAATTTTTATCAATAATCCAAGCATTGGTACTATTATTTTGAACAGAAATAGCGTTGTCATCAAAATTCAAAATTGCCAAATCGGTATCGTTTGTTAAATAAATACATGGGTCGCCCGCCAAAACTAATAATGGATTACCCGGCATAACCCCAACTTTATCTTCAATCGGCACACTTAACGAAAACCTAATCGTCAAAATATTTTTAAGCGCATTACCCAAAAATGCCGTTGTACCAGCAAGCGTAATACCGTCAGTCAACAGCACCATAGTATTATTAGTACCTTCAATATCAAAATTCATAGCTGTATCTTGACGTATGCCAACGGACGAATCACCCGTCAACGCAACAGCAGAACCGGCATCAAACGCAATAAATTCAAGCCCTTGCAATTCCATACTCTTGAGTACTAAAGAAGCCTTGTTTCCTAAATGCATCAACTGCGTAACACCTGTGGCAGCTGGGCTGAGAATCAATTTACGTTCCCCGCCATTTCCAGTCACCATCAACATCATATTGGCAGGTATGTCTATGAATCCTTTGCTAATCGTAACATCATCAACCAGATCCCACGTTACATTATCGCCAATCACAATTTTTGAATTATTCCCAAACTGGAAAGTATTATTTGTAATGTTGCTGAGCGCTACATTTTGAAGCGTAACGGTTTGCCCAGGACGAATAATAAATTGAGGATTTGGAGAATTAGAAAAAAGAATAGAATAACCTTGGCCATCGATCGTCAAATTACCCGTAATTGCCATACTCGGAACAACTTGACTATTACCATCCAATGTTAAATTGGTACTATAATTACCACTCAAAACAAAAGCAGTAGAAGTGCCCGAACCTGACACTGAACGATTAGAAAGTTCTTGAATGTGACCGTTACCAGTAATATCAAGGTTGCCGGCCGTTATATCGCTGGTAACATTAGCAACATCAATCATATGATTAACATCAAAAACAGCCAACGGTGCCAAAATATTACCTGATGCTGGCATTACCGGCAATAAACTAAACGAAGATATATCAAGCCATAAATTGTCAAAAACACTCAACTTACCCGTTCCGTTAAACAACCATTGCTTATCGCGAAGCACGAAAGTTGTTTGGCCATCAATCACCACATTACCAACGCCCGTAGTCAAGTTAGCACTAACATCAAGGATCGCATTATTCAAATGCAATTTACTGGAAACACTGCCAAAGGCAAGACTACCCGTGCCCACGCCTTGAAGAGAAATATCATTGGCAAATAATTCATCACCACCAGAAATATTTATTTGGCCAGCAGGATCAAATGCAAAAATCGACCCATTACCATTAATAAGATTATTACCAATAAAAGTCCATACCGCGCCTAAATTAATGGTTCCGTGCAAAAACAAACCTGTTGAATCTTGAAAGGTTAACGGGGTCGTCCATGATGATGAATAAAAAGGACCAAAATTAAGACGTCGACCATTTGTCTTAATTTTTCCTGGACCATTAATTTTAACATCAGCATCGAGTGTTAAATTATCACCCAAGATCAAAGTCCCGCCATTTAAATTAATATCAACATTCAGAGCATTTTGAAGAGAAATAGTCAAATCAGTTAAAGAATCTGCCAAATTAATGGGATTGGTAAACGTTGGCTGCCCCGCCAAAACGTTTCCTGTCCCACTCACCGCCACTGTTTTGAATACAATACCAGGCTCTACACGTAAAGTATTGCCGCCATTCAAATTAATAGTATCTCCAGCTGTTGGATCAAATTCAGCATTAATTGAAAGCTCGACGCCACCAACATCTAAAACGCCATTACTAAAAACAAAATTATTGCCCGAAAGTGACCCAGAAGGAGCTTGATTAATAGTACCATCAACAACTAAATTTGACCCCCCAACGTTAAACTGGGCGCCACTGCCTATCGTAAAAGCTGACTGTTGACTACCAAATGTAATACCGGCATTGATATTTTTAGTAACTATAAAAAAGAAAGCACTTAAATAAATGGGCAAAAAAATTAACCTCTTCATCATCTTTCACTCTCCCTTGAAAACCTAAAAGTCTTCGGATAAATATGAGCATTTTTATTTACCAGCAATAATAATCCTTTCTTTGTATGCTCATAATCTTGAGTTGATTCTAGTCAGGCCATTCTCATTTGTAAAGAAATTAAAAATAATTATCAAATAAGCTGTCAACTATGCAAATTAAATACATGCCATTCCTTGTGCTATCTCATTTTTTATCGTAGCAACAGACGCAGCCAATTTATTTTTTTCGTCCTGATCCAGCGTTATACACAATGTTTCACAAATACCACCACGCCGAATAATCGTTGGTAAACTGATACAAACATCCTGAGCAATGGCAGCGTGTGCCACCGCAGAAACACTCAACACTCTGGATTGGTTTAAAATAATTGCTTGCACAATTTTCGCAATCACCAAACCAATGGCATAAAATGTTGAACCTTTTTTTGCAATAATATGCGCCGCGGCTTGTCGCGTTTTTTCAGCAATATCATTCATTACTTTTTTGTCATAACGCGTAAAATTTGTAAGCGGAATGCCACCGATGGTTGCCCCGCTCCACCAAACAAACGAAGCATCACCGTGTTCGCCCAGAGAATACGCCGTAATATCTTTGGGACTGACATGAAAATGCTCTCCCAACAAATAGCGCAAGCGAGCAGAGTCTAAAACAGTTCCTGTCCCAAAAACTTGGCATGAAGAAAAACCAGAAAGCTTCCACGTCAAATACGTCATGACATCAAGAGGATTGGTAACTACCAATAAAATACATTCTTTATTATGCCGCACAATCTGAGGAATAATTTCTTTGAAAAGAGCTGCATTTGCGGCTAAAAGATCAAAGCGAGACTGCCCTACTTGTTGTGCTTGTCCAGCAGTAAGCACAACCACATCTGCATCGGCCACCAACTCAAAAGAATCTCCAGCAGTCACGATCGTTGAACCAGTAAATTGCATGCAATGGTTAAGATCAAGAGCCTCACCTTCTGCCCGTTCTTTAGCAGAGTCAATCAAGGCAATCGACGAAACACCACCACGCAACATTAAAGCATACGCCGCGGTACATCCAACGCGGCCAGCCCCAACAATAGCAACCTTTCCAGAAGAAACAATTTTGGCCATTTCGCTCCTTTTTGCAAAGTCCAAAATTTTTAACTTCTTTTAGGTCTACTATATTTGTTTTAGACAAAACAATAAAAAAGATCTTTTAATAAAAAAAGGCACCACAATAACGTGATGCCTTTAAAAAAACTATCCACAAAAAGAAGCGTTGCTTCTTCTTATCTCAGTAATTATTTAATGTACAGAAATTATACCCACTCAAGGCGAGCAATTGTTGCTGTATCACTTGCTCTAATACCAAGAGGAATAACACGGGTGTAACCACCTGGTCTTCCAACATATTTTGGAGCAATTTCTTTGATAAGCTTAACAACTGCATCACTGTCATAAGGCAAAAGCTGCTTTACGCGGCGAATAGTATTAAAGTCATATCCCTGGCGAGAGATAGTAACTATGCGTTCAGCAAGACGTTGTACTTCTTTAACACGCGTCTTGGTAGATTGCAAACAGCCAAACTTAATCAAATGAATAACTTGGTTGCGCAACAATGCTTTGCGATGACCTTGTTTAAGGTTTAATTTCTGACGACCATTTTGATGTTTCATGATTTATTGCTCCCTTCCTGCTGTTTGATAGCTTTCTTCAAATCAAGTTCTTTAACATTCATGCCAAGATGCAAACCAAATGCAGAAAGAATTTCTTTAACTTCTCTTAATGATTTACGACCAAAATTCTTAATTTTGAGCACATCGTCATCGGTCAAGTTGACCAAATCAATAACGCGCTTAATGCCAGCGCCAATTAAACAGTTATGAGCACGAACAGAGAATTCAAGCTCATCAATTGGCTTCAAGAAAAGATCTACCGGCAATCCACGAGTTGGACCTTCTGTGTCGGTATTTCCAGCAACTGGAACACTATCTTCAGATTGTTGTGATATTTCATTGAATGGTATTTCAGTTGCACCTAAAAAGTGCTCAAACTGTGTGCGCAAAACAGAGGTGCCATAATGTACTACCTCTTGCGGATGAATAGCACCATTCGTCTGAATATTCATAGTGAGTCTGTCGTAATCAATATCTTGACCAACACGAGTTTTCTCAACATGATATTCAACACGTTTGACTGGAGAAAACAATGCATCAAGATAGATTCGTTCATCTGGTTGCAAAGAAACACCTTTTGGCCACTGCGCAGGAACATAACCGCGCCCTGATTCAACGAAAAACTCAATTTCAAGTTCTCCATCAGCAGCAAGATGCGCAAGAACATGATCACCGTTAATCAATTCCAAATGTTCATCAGCCTTAATATCTTGAACTTTTACCGCACCTTCGCGCTTAACACTTAAATGCATCTTGCCAGGCTTGCCGCTCGTATTTTTGATAACGATCTCTTTAATGTTTAACACAACCTGCAAAACATCTTCGATGACGCCTTTAAGTGTTGAAAATTCATTATTAACACCTTTAATAATGACTGACGTTACGGCAGATCCCTCGATTGATGCAAGAATAACTCTTCTCAATGCGTTGCCTAATGTTATGCCAAAGCCAGGCTCTAGAGGCTGAACCACCAGCTCGCCCGACACTGGAGAAGAAATTTTCTTGTTCCAATCTAGCTTTGGAAGCGTTAATGGCTGATACTTTCTGTTCTGCATGTACACATTCCTTTAAATCAATAACCGCATTATGTGCCCGGACTCTCTACTTCTACTTGGAATATAATTCAACAATCAAATGCTCTTCAATAGGTACCGTTATATCAGTACGAACAGGCAATCTCAGAATAATACCCTTGCGCTCTTTCTTTTGCAATTCCAACCACTCAGGAACGCGAATGCCCATGTTCAAACGCTTATCAACAACATTGTCTAACAATGCTTGACTCTTCAACGTTCTATCTGCCAATGTTACAACATCGCCTTCTTTAACTAAGAAAGATGCCGTTTTTACACGCTTGCCATTGACGTTAACGTGACCATGCGCAACAAGTTGTCGAGCTTGACCTCGAGAAAGTGTCATCTTCAAACGATAAAGAACGTTATCCAAACGACGTTCAAGTAAGCTCAAGAGAACTTCGCCAGTAATACCTTTGTGGCTAGCAGCAACACTAAAAAATCTTTTAAATTGCTTTTCCATCAAACCGTACATCAACTTAACTTTTTGCTTTTCTTGCAATTGTTTACCGAATTCTGAGCTTTTTTTTGCAGCGTGCTTTTTACCATGTTGGCCAGGAGTCAATGTTCTTTTTTCCAAAACGCATTTTGGACCCTTAGAACAAAGTTTCATCCCCGTTTGACGACACTTTCTGCATCCAGCTAAAAACTTTCCCATAACCTTTAAACCTAATTTACGTATTAAAATGTTTGCCTAAATTCATACTCAATTCAACAACAATCAACTATACTCGTCTCTTTTTTGGAGCTCTGCATCCATTATGAGGCAATGGGGTTACATCGCGCAATACCGTAATGGTCAACCCAGACGATTGCAATGATCTAATCACTGAATCACGAGAAGAACCAGGACCTTGCATGTTGACTTCAACAAGTCTAACGCCCATACCAATAAGCTCTTTCGCAAGCTTGTTACCAATTTGCATTGCTGCAAACGGTGTTCCTTTACGAGCTCCTTTGAAACCAAATTGACCAGAGCTGCTACGCAAAAGAACATCACCATCTAACGTTGTAATGGATACAACCGTATTGTTAAATGAAGACTTAACGTGAGCCGCTACGGTGTCAACGTTTTTGATTTGCTTTTTTTTACTTTTTTTATATGCCATTATTCAATCCTGTTTACCAAACTTATCTATTTTTTAGTAACGGCTTTTTTCAGTGTTACGGCCGCACCTGCACGACGAGGTCCCTTACGAGTACGAGCATTTGTTTTAGTTCTTTGACCTCTTACCGGAAGAGAACGCTTATGACGAGTTCCTCGGTACGAGCCAATTTCCTGCAAACGCTTAATATTCAAAGTAACTTCTTTGCGCAACTCACCTTCAATTCTATAATGTTGATTTATATACTTTTGAATAGCAGCTACTTGCTCATGAGTTAAATCTTTAATACGTATATCGGGACTAATATTTATCTCATGCAAAATTTCTTTGGAACGATATAAGCCAATACCGTACAAATACGTCAATCCAATTTCTACGCGCTTACTAGTTGGTAAAAGCACACCTTCGATACGAGCCATTGACTACCTCTCTAAACAGGTTCTCTGTTGCCCATTAAACATATTCTATATCTTTAAACTTATTAACCTTGACGTTGCTTGTGTCGTGGACTTTTTTTACAAATAATCCGAACAACGCCTTCACGTTTTATAACCTTACAATCCGCACAAATCTTTTTTACTGATGTTCTTACTTTCATGACACTTCTTTCAAAAAACTTTCCGTACTTGCTGCACGTCGATAACTTAAAATTTTTTCTACACGCGATAACGAGATACAATGCGTCCTTTTTTCAAATCATAAGGAGAAAGCTCAACAGCAACCTTATCACCTGGCAACAATTTAATGTAATACATTCTCATTTTACCAGAGACATGAGCCAAAACCGTATGCTCGCCTTCAACTAATTTCACTTGAAACATGGCATTGGGTAAAGCTTTTTCCACAATACCATCCATCACTATAACGTCGCTCTTTTTTTTCATTTTTAACCCGTATTTCTCACGCTACAAAATTCTCGTGAGAATTTCAGCACCATCACGCACCACAACGATTGTATCTTCAACGTGAGCAGCAAGCCCACCGTCAACCGTTTTTGCCGTCCAACCATCAGCCATAATTTTTACTGCATAATCTTTTTCGGTAATCATAGGCTCAATCGCCAATGTCATACCTTCTTGAAGTATCGGACCTCGCCCCGCCTTACCAAAATTGGGTACATCGGGCGCTTCATGCATATTTTTTCCTATGCCATGTCCTGCAAAATCTCTAACAACACCAAATCCAGCTTGTTCCACGTCGCGCTGAATAGATGCAGAAATATCAGAGAGTCGAACTCCAGGGCGAATTAAGCTTATACCATTGTCCAAAGATTGCTGCGCCACATCTGCCATTTTTTTAGCAGTGGGAGAAGCATTTCCAACAAAAAAACATCTGGCCATATCGGCGCAATAGCCTTTATATGAGCCCACAATATCTATTTTAACAAAATCTTCAGATTTTAAAATAATTTCTTTTGTTGGAACACCATGCACAATCACATCATTCAAAGAAATACAGGAACTATGTCGATAACCGGCATAACCCTTACACTCAGGTTTCAGTCCTCGTTCGACCATTTTTCTTTCGATTATCTGGTCTAATTCATACGTGCTGATGCCCTCTTTGACTAAAATGCCAACCTCTTGCATCACTTCGGCAAGAAGCTTTCCCGCCATGCGCATTTTTTCTATTGCTATTTTATTTTTAATTACAATTGCATTCATTGTTACAAACAGAAAACCTATATCATTGAAAGAAAAGTATTATAAACCTGCTCAGGAGTCATTTCAGCAACATTAATTTCTTCTACGCGCTGGCCAACTATATCATAAAATGTCAAAAGCTCATGCGCATAAGCAGGATATTGCCTCAATCGCTCCCTAATGACTTCTTGGTTATCATCTTTACGTTTAACCAACAAGCTGCCACAGGTATCACATGTGGTCTTCTGTCCAACAAGTCCACTATTATACACGGCCTGACAATCTTTATTTTCACATACAAGTCGCAACGAAAGACGTTTTATAATCTGATCTTCAGACAACTTTATATGTATTACGCGAAAACAAACATCCGACAATTCTTTTAAAAAATTCAAAAAAAGCTTTATTTGGCCTTTAGTTCTAGGAAAACCATCCAATATAATTGGATGGTTTTTTTCAATTGCTTCTTTAAGCCAAATACCGACCATGTCAGTAATTAACTCATCCGGAATTAAATGTCCCTTGTCCAAATAAAGTACAAGATTTTTACCAATTTCAGTCTGATCAGCAATATTTTTTCTACACAAGTTCCCAGTAGACAATACTTCAAAACTGAGAGCTCTCGCCAATTTTTCAGCTAATGTACCTTTGCCAGATCCTGGAGGACCGAAAAAAGAAAAAATGACCTTATTCACATGCTGCATTATCAATACCTTTACTGATCATTTCTTAACGCCCAAACCGACTTTTTAATCTGCCGGTAGACAAAAAGCCTTCATATTTTCTTTCAATCAAATGTGACTCAATTTGAGCAGAGGCTTCTAGGGCAACGCCTATCACGATAAGCAAACTTACACCACTAAACATAATGGGAAAACCCATAATATTTTTGAGCATATTTGGCAAAATCGCTAACAAGGCCAAATAAACAGCTCCTGGAAAACCAATGCGAGTCAGTAAATAATCAAAAAATTCAGCGGTCTTTTTCCCTGGTCGAATACCAGGAATAAAACCACCCGATTTACGCAAATTTTCTGCTAATTCAGTTGGATTAAAAATAATAGCAGTATAGAAAAATGCAAAGAAAATAATTAAACCAGCATTCAATACATTATACAATCCCGCATCAGACGTAAACCAACGAGCAACAATGTTATTTAACATCGGCCAGTAGACGGCAAGCATACTTGCCAACGTTACCGGCAAACCCAAAATAGCACTCGCAAAAATAACTGGCACTACACCTGAAGGATTAAGTTTCAGTGGTATGTAAGAACTTTGACCGCCATACAGCTTATTGCCAACAACGCGCTTTGCATATTGAACAGGAACCTTACGCTCGCCTTTTTCAAGAAAGACGATACACGCGATAATACTTACCGCAAAAAATCCAAGTAAGATTACTCGTATAATATCCGTTTGCCCAAGACTTACATCCTTTGCTAACGTAACCAATGCAAAAGGCAATCGCGTTACAATACCAGCAAAAATCACCATAGAGCTTCCATTGCCAAGACCATGAGCATTAATTTGCTCACCAATCCACATGACAAACAAAGAACCTACCGTCAAAATAAACACTGCCGACAATCGAAAAGCCCAACCAGGATTCAAAACAAGCCCTGGTTGTTTTTCAATAAACATGGCAAGGCCAAGACCTTGCACAAAACTAATTACCAATGTCAAATAACGCGTATACTGACCAATAATACGTCTTCCATATTCACCTTCTTTGGAAAGTTGCTCAAGTGAAGGAATCATGACCGTCAATAACTGAGTCATAATCGATGCACTAATATAGGGAGACATTCCAAGCGTCAAAATTGCAAAATTTTGCAAAGCTCCACCTGAAAAAAGATCCAAATAGGACAACAATCCTGAATTTGATGTAGCAAAAAAGCTCTTGAGTGCAACTATATCAACTCCTGGAATTGGTATATGTGCCCCAAAACGATAAACCGCAAAAATACCTAATGTAAACAAAAGCTTTTTTCTTAGCTCTGAGACTAAAAAAATATTTTTGAAATTATGCAGTAGTACGATCACCGGCTTGCTCCTTAGTTAATTGAGCTTTACCATTGGCCTTTTCTATTACTTGAACAGCTGACTTACTAAAAGCATCTCCGATGACAATAAAATTCTTCGTCAGCGTACCATTACCAAGAAATTTGATAGGGCCTTCATTCTTACTCTTAATAAATCCATTTTTACGCAATACATTCTTGTCAATAGTTGCACCTGCATCAAATTGATTTTCCAAGTCGCCAACATTGATAATCGTATATTCTTTTTTAAACGCACCATTAGTAAAACCACGTCGAGGCAAACGACGCGAAAGTGGCATTTGTCCACCTTCAAAGAATGCTTTTACTTCTGATCTACCGCCGCTACGTGCAAGTTGTCCCTTGGTACCTTTACCACAAGTACCACCCTTAGCACCACCACGACCAACACGTTTTCTTTTTGCTGAAATTGATGTTAATTGATTAAGCTTGAGCATTTTTTTCTCCGAACAATTCTTTCATGCTTTTACCTCTAACAGCTGCAATTTCTTGAGCAGTTTTCAGTTTTTTCAAAGCATGAATAGTCGCTTTAACGACATTTTGTGAATTAGAAGAACCAATAGATTTAGCAAGAACATCTTGCACACCTAAAGCTTCTAAAACAGCACGAACCGCACCACCAGCAATAACGCCAGTACCCTTAGACGCTGAACGAATAAGAACTTCGCTTGCACCATGTTTGCCTTCTACAGCAAATGGAATAGTTGTCTTGTAAAGAGCAACAGCAAACATATTTTTACGCGCCCGTCTTAAACCTTTTGATATTGCTGAAGAAACTTCACGGCTTTTGCCCAAAGCTACGCCAACATTACCTTTTTTATCGCCAACAACAACGAGTGCCGAAAAAGCAAATCTTCTGCCACCTTTAATAACTTTTGCAACTCGGCGGACCTTCAATACTGCTTCAGTAAGCTCATCTCCTTGAGCTTTGGCTTGAGACGCTCTTTTGTTTTTCTCTTCTGCCATGTTACCGTATCCTAGTTATCTTTAAAATTTCAACCCACCTTCACGTAAACCTTGAGCAAGTGCCGCTACTCTACCGTGGTATAAGTATTGACCTCTATCAAAGAATACAGAAGAAACGCCCTTAGATGTAGCTATTTTCCCTAACTCCATGCCCACTTGCTTAGCAATATCTTTTTTATCTCCAGATACTTTTTCCAGATTTAAAGAAGAAAAACTTACAAGAGTCTTTTGCGCATTATCATCAATGACTTGAGCATAAA
Organism: bacterium; assembly: GCA_016699045.1. Classification (NCBI taxonomy): domain Bacteria; species bacterium. Next base: position 1,249,353 of record CP064957.1, on the reverse strand, counting down.
TATGTCGCGCACTTCTGAAAACAGAAACTCTCAGCAACTCGCTTTTGTTTTTCAAGCGATTTCTAACGCGAAATGCTCTTCTTTTTGTTCTTAACGCAATTTGTTTTTGCAAACTCACAATAATATCCTTTTAATCAACAACACCATAGACCAGTATTAAGAACCTTTTGTCTTACCAGCCTTACGAATAATAAACTCGCCTTCTTTTCGTATGCCAGTGCCTTTATATGGTTCTGGTGGTCGAAATGAACGAATAGCATCGCAAACATTGCCTAGTAAAAATTTATCAGCTGCCTTAACTGTCAACATTTGACCAGTTTTATCTAATTCTACTGCAACACCTTCTGGCAAAACATATTCAATTTTATGAGTATATCCTAATGAAAAGGTCATATTTCTGCCTTGCATTACCGCTTTAAAACCAAGACCAACAATGATCATTTTTGTTTCAAAGCCAACTTCAACACCTTTAACTTTATTTGCTAAAAGTGCACGATGAAGCCCCCAAAGCATTTTATGTTTTTTAGAAAAACGATCTGGAACATCAAGCTTAATGGTATTGTTTTCAATAACCATATCAACTTCCAGAGGTAATTCGTGAGAAAAACTGCCTTTAGGACCTTCAATTAAAACTTTTTTACCCTCTAATGCAATTTTTGCTGATGAAAATGCAATGGGTATTCTTCCTATTTTTGACATACCTAATTCCTACCAAACATGACAAAGAATTTCGCCACCGATGCCTAATTTTCTTGCATCTCGATCAGTTACTACACCAGAACTTGTGGTCACGATAGCAACGCCAAGACCTCCTATAACTTGCTTAATCTCGCCTACACCTTGGTAGTGACGACGACTTGGCTTACTTATACGCGTAATCTCATTAATCGCAGAACTACCGCCTACATACTTTAACAAGATTGTTAACGAACTACCAGGGCCGTCGTTACTTTCAACCTTGAAATCGCGAATGTAACCTTCGTTCTTTAATACTTGAGCAATATTAACTCTCATTTTTGACGAAGACAAAACAACAGAACGCTTACGCGCCATTATTCCATTTCTTATAATAGTCAAAAAATTAGCAATTGAATCAACTGACATAATTAACTTCCTTACAAATTTACCAGCTCGCTTTTTTTTACGCCTGGCAATAAACCGTCTAACGCGTTCTTTCTAAAACAAATTCTGCACATCATAAAAAGACGCATGTATCCTCGAGGCCTTCCACACAATTTACAACGATTACGACCTCGTGTAGAAAATTTAGGCGTTTTATTAGCTTTTTCAATGAGCGCTTTTTTAGCCATATCTAATCCTTTAATCGGTTCTAACGCTTGCGAAATGGCATATTAAATTTTTTCAACAACAAAAATGCTTCTTCATCTTTTTTAGCAGTAGTTTGAATAGTAATATTCAGACCGCGGTTCTTATCGACTTTATCGTAATCAACCTCAGGAAATACCATCCAATCCTTGATACCAAGATTATAATTTCCATTACCATCTAATTTAATTGATGTTCCTTGGAAATCTCTTACCGCTGGCAAAACAACGTTGATCAGCTTATCCAAAAAATGATACATTCTTGCTTTTCGCAAAGTCACCATTGTTCCGATAGGCATTCCCTCACGCAATTTAAATCCTGCAATGGATTTTCTTGCTTGAGTTGTCACTACAGCTTGTCCTGCAATTTTTTCAAGAGTGCTCTTAATTGCGGCAATTACCTTGCCATCACTAACAGCATCTTTAGCTCCTATATTCAAGACAATCTTTGAAATACAAGGCACTTGCATAACATTGCTGAAATTCAACTCTTTCTTCATTTCCGGGCGAATCTGGTTTTTATAGAGCTCTTCTAAACGTGATTTCATAACAACATTACCTAATTTCACTAACTAAAACGCTTCTTTGCAACGATGACATGTTCGCGCCTTTTTGTTACCTTCATTCAAAAACTTAACCTGAACTCGGCAAGCCTTTTTACATGAAGGGCAAATTGGCATAATTTTGCACAATGGAATAGCTTTTTCTTCTCTTACAATCCTGCTCTTTTCTCCAGCTTTTTTTGCTTTCAAATGCTTGGTAACGACACCAACATCTTTCACAAGAACAAGATCATTCTTCTGATCAACTGCTATAACAAGCCCCTGTCTGCCTTTATCTTTCCCAGACAAGACAACGACTGTATCATTTTTTTTAACTCTACTTAACATAGTAAAACCTTAACGATCAAATAATTCGAAGCTCAACTTCGAAATTTCTTATAAAACCTCTGGAGCAAGCGAAACTATTTTGCTAAATCCAGCACTACGCAATTCGCGAGCTACAGGACCAAAAATACGAGTCCCAACAGGTTTTTTATCTTTATCAATAATAACCGCAGCATTATCGTCGAATCGAATATAGCTACCATCCGCACGACGGAATTCTTTTCTCGTTCGAACAATAACAGCATCAACAACGTCACTCTTCTTTACCGTACCACCTGGCATTGCTCGTTTGATTGCTGCTTTAACTATATCACCAACACGCGCATATCGCTTTCTAGTACTGCCCGCTATGTGAATAACTTTTGCTCTTTTTGCCCCTGAATTATCGGCTATTTCAAGTGCCGTTTCTTTTTGCACCATGAGTTTTCCTTATGCGCGCTTCGCAACAATTCGATTTAATACCATATGTTTTGTCTTAGACAATGGTCGACACTCAACAATTTCAACTACGTCACCAATACCAGCAGAATTCTCTTGGTCATGCGCTTTATATTTTTTGATTTGCTGAATAACTTTGCCAAAAACAGGATGCTTCAACGTTCTAGAAATTTTTACAACAACAGTCTTGTCCATTTTATCGGAAACAACTTCACCCACAAGGACTTTGCTTTGAGAAGAAGCCTGCTGTTTCAAAGTTTGTTGTTTTTTTTCCGCCATGATCATTTACCTCAAAATTACCTACTATAATTAATCTTTATTTATTTTTTTTCACATGATTCAGATGAGATAAAGCTCTTGCGACGTTAGCACGCAATTTTTTAAACTGCGTAAAATCCTTAATCTGACCAGACATTTTATTGAGCTTCAAATTAAGCAGTTCTTTTTTCCATCCATCTATTTCTTTTCGCAAAGAAACTTCGTCTAAATTTTTAATTTCTGCTTTGTTCATATTTCGCCTTAACAAGCACCGCGTGCTATTTCGTTACCATTTTCGTTTTCATAGGAAGTTTGTAGGAAGCTGCCTTCAAAATTTCTTTGGCTTCAACCGCATCAAAATCCCCAGCAATTTCCAAGATCACACGACCTCGCTTAACACAAGAAACCCAAAACTCAGGATTTCCTTTACCCTTACCCATACGAGTTTCAGCTGGTTTCTTAGAAATAGGCTTATCAGGAAATATTCTCAAAAAGATATTTCCAACTTTCTTAAGCTTTCTATTAACCGTCACACGCACTGCTTCAATCTGACGTGCTGTTACCCATGAAGGCTCAACTGCCATAAGTCCATAATCACCAAATTGTACAGATTTAGCACCCTTGGTAAGACCCGTCAGGCGACCTCTCTGAACTTTTCTATATTTGGTTTTTTTCGGCATTAACATTGTTTAATCCTTACTGTTCTAAAGAGTGGCCTTTAAACCTAAATTAGTATTCACCACGGCAAATCCAAACTTTAACACCGATGATGCCATAAATTGTATGCGCTTCAGCCAGTGCATAATCAATATTTGAACGCAACGTATGAAGAGGAACCGACCCAAGACGCAACCACTCAGTACGAGCTATTTCAGCGCCACCCAATCTACCGGAGCAACAAATTTTTATACCTTTTGCTCCACCTTTAATAGCAGAGAAGCCTGCTTTTTTCATTAATCGCTTATAGCTCGCACGTTTCACCAATTGCTCTGCAATACTTTCAGCAACAAGTTTTGCTACCAATTCAGGCGTTTTTACTTCCTGAACTGATATATCAACATTCTTCTTAAATCTTTTAAAAAGATCAGACTTAACCAATTCAATACCTTGTCCTTTTTTACCAATAATGATACCAGGACGAGAAGCATGAATGACAATTCTAATGCTATCTACAGCTTTTTCAATGACAATTTTAGAAACATCCGTGCTACTAAATTTTTTGTCCAAATACTTCCTGATTTGAACATCTTCCATCAGTTCTTGGCCATATGATTTTTTAGCAAACCAACGAGCTTTCCAATCCTCATAAACGCCTAATCTGAAACCAAATGGATGAACCTTTTGTCCCACGTTAATACCTCATCTAAACCGTTTAATTTATTTTTTCTTATCCAATATTATTTCAATATGACTCATGCGCTTACGTTGAATATTTGCACGACCTTGAGCTCCTGGTTTAAAATATTTAATAACAGGACCCTGATCAACACGAACTTCTTTTATGTACAACGTATTCATATCAGCTTCTTCAACATGAAGATTTCTGACATTCGCAAAAGCAGCTTCAAGTACCTTCGTAATCGGTTTAGTACGTTTAGTTTCAGAAGCTTTAAGCCAAGCGAGAGCCTTACCTACTTGAGATCCCCGTATGACATCCACAATAGGACGTAATTTATAAGGAGAAATTCGAACATACTTACTTTTTGCTCTGGATAGCATAATCTTGACCTTTAGTATAGCAAAAAACGCTTATTTAATACAATAACAATTTTGTCTTATTTATCTTCTTTTCCTGCCGTTTTACGCTGTCCACTATGCATACGGAACGTCCTCGTTGGAGCAAATTCTCCCAAGGCATGTCCCACCATATTTTCTGTTACATAAACAGAAATGAACTTTCTTCCATCATGCACAGCAAACGTTAACCCAACAAAATCAGGAGTTATCATACTTGCGCGCTTCCAGGTTTTTATAACTTCCCGTTTTCCAGAAGACTTTGCCTTTTCTACCTTTTCTACTAAAGTAGAATCGACGTAAGGGCCTTTACAAATTGACCGTGTCATGCTTATCCTCTTATCAAGATAACATTTTTAATTTTACTTTTTTCTTCGTTTCAAAATAGCTGTGCTCTTTCTCTTTCTCGTTCTAACACCCTTACAGCTCTTACCCCATGGAGTAGTTGGATGAGAACCAGATTTAGAACGACCTTCACCGCCACCGTGTGGATGATCGACCGGATTCATGGCCATACCGCGAACAGTTGGACGAACCCCAAGATGTCTTGTTCGGCCAGCTTTTCCTAAGACCATGTTTCTATATTCGGCATTAGATAACATACCAACTGTTGCATAATTATCTAACCCAACGGTACGCAATTCTCCCGATGGCATTTTCAAAACAGCCTTTTCATTTTCTTTAGCAACGATTTGCACAGAACAGCCGGCACTGCGGGCAAATACTCCACCACGACCAGGATACAATTCAACATTGTGAATAAAGAAACCAAGAGGAATGTTTCTGATTGCTAAACAATTTCCTACTTTTGCTTCTGCTTTTTCACCAGCCAAAATTTCCATGCCAACTTTTAAATTTTCTGGTTTCAAAATATAAGCTTTGGCACCATTTTTATAATAAATTAAAGCAATAGAAACGTTTCTATTTGGATCATATTCAAATGCTTTAACAATTCCAGGAACATCGCGTTGCTCACGCTTAAAATCAACAATACGATATGTACGCTTGGCCCCACCGCCTTGATGTCTACAAGTAATACGACCATAAGCATTTCTACCGCCAGTTTTACGTAACGGCGCAAGTAAGCTCTTTTCCGGATCTTTTTTTGATAATTCTTTATCTACAATAAATTGCTGCTGACGTAATGAAGCGTTTCTAGGTCTTCTTGTTACTATAGCCATGGCATTTTCCTTACTATGTTTACCGCAATCTTCTTAACCTATTTTCCTTGATTAGGCGTAGAAGATTCATCATGTCCACCCACCAAACCAGTCGCTTCAAACATACCAGGAATTTCTATCTTGAAACCTTTTTTAAGTTTGATGATAGCCGTCTTTTACCCGGACTAGAAAATGAACGACGTGCAAACACTTTGTTTTTCCCTGTGGAGTTTTTAATTCGCACAGAATCAACTTCAACATTCCAAATTTTTTCTACGGCTCGACGAACCGTTATTTTATTAGCAGCTTTGTTAACTTCAAAAGTCAATTGTCCAAATTTTTTGAACACTTCTATGCTTTTGTCAGTAATAACAGGCCGCTTAATAATATCGTAATGACTTAATTCCATTGTAAAATCATTTCTTTAAAGAGATCTATATCTTTTTTCAAAAAAACCCAACTATCACCATCAGTCAAATCATAAGCATTCGGCTGATCAAAATAAAGAATATGCACATTTGGAATATTTCTAAACGATGCATGCGAAACAAGATCACCAAAAGGAAGAAACAATATGACTTTCTTTGTTGCTAAGTCCATATTGCGCAACGCTTCATAAGCTTTTTTGGTACTTGGTTGTTGCAGATTATTATAATCCAAACAATTAATAGTTTTATTTTCTAATGCAGAAAACAAAATATTATTAAATACAAATTTTCTTTGTTTTTTATTTATATCTAAAACTCTCGTTCGTGGTTGTGGTCCAAAAATGATACCACCTTTTCTCCACAAAGGAGATCTTAAACTACCGGCACGTGCTCTACCAGTACCTTTTTGCTTCCATGGTTTACGATTGGAAAAAGCTACTTCACCGCGGGTTTTACAACCAACAGTACCTTGTCTCCAATTTTGAAGCAATGATCTAACCGCTTGAGAATAAGTTTTTTCACTTAAATCTTTCTTCTCAAAGCCTAATTCTAAATCGATTACTTCAGATGCTTTCCCTGCTGCATCATAAACAGGTATCTTTGTTGTCATGATTCTTATCCTTGTTTGCTAACCACTATCACGGAATCTTTTTTGCCCGGAACAGCGCCTTTTACAAATAAACAACGAGCATTTTGGTCTGCTTTTACTACCTTCAAACCACGGACAGTAACTTGTCTGAAACCTTTATGGCCAGGCAACTTCTTACCTTTTTGAACTTCACCTTCTTTACACAAGTTACCAATCGAACCTGGTCGACGATGAAACATCGAACCGTGAGTAGAAGGACCGCGACCAAAGTTCCATCGCTTGGTCACACCCTGAAAGCCTAACCCTTTGGACATGCCCATGACTGCAACTTCAACACCCTCTTCAAATGCAGCATCTTTAAACGTTACTTCCTGACCGACAAAGAATTCACTGTTCGGTTGTTGTAACGCAACTTCTTTAAAGCAAGAAAAATACTGTTTCTTATTTTTTAACCAATCTGATGAGAATGATTTTGCTTGATGCTTTTCTTTAAGCAATCCAATTTGAACTGCAGCATAACCATCTTTTTCAATCGTTTTAAACTGGGTAATGTACCAGCAAGCCATATCAATAACCGTTACTGGTACAACGTTTCCTTCTCGATCAAAGACTTGCGTCATACCTACTTTTTTTCCTACAAGCGCACCTAACATAGTAGCCTCATCTCATCATGATTTTATTTAATCTCTACATCTACCCCAGCAGAAATGTTAAGCTTCATTAAAGCATCCATTGTCTGTTCTGCTGGCGATACAATATCTAATATCCGTTTGTGGATTATAAGCTCAAACTGCTCCCGTGATTTTTTATCAATATGCGGAGAGCGTAACACAGTAAAACAACGGCGTTTATTTGGAAGAGGAACAGGCCCCAAAACACGGGAGCCTGTTCTCTTTACTGTTAACGCAATTTGCTTTACAGCATTATCGAGCAATTGATGATCATAAGACTTTAATGTCAAGCGAATTTTTGATCTTTTCATTGCAATCTAACCTATCAGTTATTACTCAATAATTTCACTTATAACACCAGCACCGATAGTTCTGCCGCCTTCACGAACAGCGAACTTCAATTCCTTGCTCATAGCAATTGGACTTACCAAATCAACAGTAAGTTCAACGTTATCACCAGGCATAACCATTTCACGACCAGCTGGCAACGTTACATTACCCGTTACGTCAGTTGTTCTGAAATAGAATTGTGGACGGTAACCATTAAAGAAGGGACTATGACGACCACCTTCTTCTTTAGAAAGAATAACGATTTGTGCTTTGAACTTCTTGTGAGGCTTGATTGAACCTGGCTTACAAATAACTTGTCCACGTTCAACGTCTTCTTTTTTGATACCACGAAGCAACAATCCTGCGTTATCGCCAGGCAAAGCTTCTTTTAATTCTTTGTTAAACATTTCGATACCAGTAACGGTTGATTTTTGAGTTGGACGCAAACCAACAATTTCAACATCTTCACCGACTTTAACAATACCACATTCAGCACGGCCAGTTACCACGGTACCTCGACCTGAAATTGAGAACACGTCTTCAATTGGCATTAAGAACGGCTTATCTGCATCACGCTTTGGCATAGGAATGTATGAATCAAGCGTATCGATAAGCTTAAGAATTGCTGGCCCACCAAGTTCGCTCTTATCACCATTCAAAGCCTTAAGTGCTGATCCACGAATAATTGGAGTGGTTGCTCCTGGATAACCATATTTACTGAGCAATTCGCGAACTTCTTCCTCAACAAGTTCAACCATGTCAGGATCGTCAACCATATCAACTTTATTCAAAAATACTACAATACTAGGAACACCGACTTGATGTGACAAAAGAATGTGTTCTCTGGTTTGAGGCATTGGACCGTCTGCAGCTGATACAACCAAAATTGCACCATCCATTTGAGCAGCACCGGTAATAAAGTTTTTAATATAGTCAGCGTGACCTGGACAGTCAACGTGAGCATAATGTCTCTTATCTGATTCGTATTCTACGTGAGCTACGGAAATAGTAATACCACGTTCACGTTCTTCTGGCGCTTTATCAATTTGATCAAACGCTTTAAAAGATGCTTTGCCTTGCTCAGACAAAACTTTAGTAATAGCAGCTGTTAAAGTTGTTTTACCATGATCAACGTGACCAATCGTTCCAACGTTACAGTGTTCTTTTGTTCTATCAAATACACCTTTTGCCATTATCTGTTCCTTCTAAGGACGACCTATTTTTTTGTACCGTTATTTTTTCCGACAATTTCTTCTTGAACACTCTTAGGGACTTCTCGATAAACTTCAAATTGCATTGAATAAGTTGCCCTACCCTGAGTCAGCGAACGCACCGCTGTAGCGTAACCAAACATTTCCCCAAGTGGAACTTCTGCTGATATAACCTGCATGCCTTTTCTTGAATCCATTCCCAAAATTCTTCCACGCCTTGAATTCAAGTCTCCCATAACGTCACCCAAATTTTCATCAGGCGCCACTACTTCAACTTTCATAATAGGCTCTAAAATAACTGGCGACGCCTTGGACATACCATCACGGAATGCCATAGAAGCAGCTATTTTAAATGCAAGCTCAGATGAGTCAACGTCGTGATACGAACCATCATAAACAGTCGCTTGAACGTCAACAACTGGATACCCAGCCAAAACACCAGTTGCAGTAGCTTCTTTTATACCTTTTTCGATACCAGGTATAAATTCTCTTGGAATAGAACCCCCAACGATTTCATTGGTAAATTTAATACCAGTACCGCGCTCAAGAGGCGCAACACGCAACCAAACATGTCCATATTGACCATGACCGCCTGATTGACGAATAAACTTACCTTCAACTTCAACTGACGATTGTATCGTTTCTTTATAAGCAATTTCAGCTTTACCAACGTTTGATTCAATTTTATGCTCACGCTTTAAACGATCAACGATAATTTCAAGATGAAGCTCACCCATTCCTTCAATAATGGTTTGTCCCGTCTCTTCATTGTAGGTAAATCTAAAGGAAGGATCTTCTTGCATAAGCTTACGCAAAGCAATAACCATTTTTTCATAATCGCCCTTACCTTTTGGTTCAATAGCAACACCAATAACCGGCTCAGGACAATTAATACTTTCCAGCAACACAGGGAACTTCTCATCAGTAAGCGTATCACCCGTGATAACGTCTTTAACACCAATAATAGCAACGATGTCGCCAGCAGAAGCTGTCTTCATGTCTTCACGCTTATTGGCATGCATTTTCATAATACGACTAACACGTTCACGCTTGCCCTTGCCAACGTTATAAACGTATGAACCAGTATCAAGCGTACCCGAATAAATACGAGCAAACGTTAATGAACCAACAAATGGATCAACCATGATCTTAAATGCTAAACAACACAATGGATCTGTTTCATTTGGATAACGCTTTTCAGCTTGTTCGGTTTCAGGATTTACTCCCTCAATTGCCGGAACGTCTAGTGGTGATGGCAGATAATCAACAACTGCATCAAGCAATTGCTGAACACCTTTATTTTTAAAAGCACTACCACAAAAAACAGGCGTTACTTCTTGAGCCAAAACACCCTTACGCAAAGCCTTTTTGACTTCCACTAAAGTATATGCTTCACCATCAAGATATTTTTCAGCCAAAACATCGTCAAAATCGCACGCTCTTTCAACAATAGCTTCATAACGCTTAGCAAGCTCTTCTTGATACTCAACAGGAACCTCTTCCCAAGTAACAACACCTTTTTCATCAAAGGTTGCCATTTTCTTGGTCAAAACATCAATAACCGCGGCAAAATCTTCGGAATGCCCAACCGGAATTTGCATCGCCAAAGGATTGCCATGCAATCTTTCATCAATTTCTTGAACAACTGCAAAATAATCAGCACCTGTTCTATCAAGCTTATTAACAAAAGCAATACGAGGCACTTTGTAACGATCAGCTTGTCGCCATACCGTTTCAGATTGAGGTTGAACACCACCAACGCCACAAAAAACACCTACGGCACCATCAAGCACTCGTAACGAACGCTCTACTTCAATGGTAAAATCTACGTGACCAGGTGTATCAATAATGTTAATTTGATGATCTTGCCAAAAACATGTCGTCGCAGCAGACGTAATAGTAATCCCGCGCTCACGCTCTTGTTCCATCCAGTCCATAACTGCTGCACCTTCATGAACCTCACCAATTTTATGAGAAACACCGGTGAAGAACAAAATGCGCTCAGTAACGGTGGTCTTACCAGCGTCAATATGAGCCATGATGCCTATATTTCTAAATTTATCTAAATTTTTGCTCATCGCATATCCCTAAAATTTACCAAGCATAATGCGAGAATGCTCTATTTGCTTCAGCCATTCTATGTACGTCAGTTCTCTTCTTCACCGCATTACCATGGCCATCGATAGCATCAAGCAATTCATGCGCAAGACGCTTGCCCATTGTTTTATCTGAGCGCTTTGAAGCAGCATCAATTATCCAACGGAACGCTAAAGTTGTCGCACGATTTACGCGAACTTCAACAGGTATTTGGTAAACACCGCCACCAACACGACGAGACTTAACTTCAACGAAAGGCTTAACTTGACCGATTGCTTTTTCAAACAAAGCAAAAACTTTGCTTTGATCACCGCTCAATTTTGCTACCATAACATCGAATGCTTCATAAACAATGGCGCGAGCAATATTCTTTTTACCACATTGCATAACAACGTTAATAAATTTTTGAACTAATTGAGATTGAAAACGTGGGTCAACACCAATTTCTCTCTTTAAAACTTTTGTTTTACGTCTAGGCATTAGCAGCACCCTTCTTACGTTTAGCACCATAAAGTGAACGACTTTGCTTACGTCCATCTACACCTGCCGCATCAAGCGTTCCTCTGACGATGTGATAACGAACACCAGGCAAGTCTTTTACTCTTCCCCCGCGAACCAGAACAACAGAGTGCTCTTGCAAGTTGTGACCTTCACCTGGAATATAAGCAGTTATTTCTTTTCCAGTCGTTAACTTAACACGAGCAACTTTTCTCAATGCAGAGTTAGGTTTTTTAGGCGTTTGCGTGTACACACGAACACAAACACCACGTCGCTGAGGACAAGCGTTTAACGCTGGCGACTTCGTCTTTTCTTTCACATTTTTTCGCTTAGATCGAACAAGCTGGTTTATCGTAGGCATAATCTTACAATCCCATCTGATTAACAACTACCCAAAAACAAATGCACCCAACTCACGCGAGGCAAGCACATTATCACTAAAACTACGCATACATTGTACATGGCGCCTTTCTTGAAACAACTAGCTCACTATTTTGTGGCCAGTGCGCTACTTCAAGGGGTTACCAAGCTATCGATAATACCACGAGATAGCCAAAAAGAAAAGCACAGAGTAATACAATAAATCCACTTAATTTTATATTTTTTTATACTTTTTTCAAGTAAAAATATATCAACACACCCCATTAACCCCGTTTTGCCCGAGCTTGCCGACATCTTTGCCTCTTTGTCACAGACCTTTGTTAAATATTTTTTCTTTTCCAAAAATACAATATGAAATAATAAATCAAAAAATAGTTTTTTTAGAAAAATATGCAATAATGGTCAAAACTGTCATATTTAACTAAAAAACTATCTAATTTGAGGAAAAACGATGGCATTATGTACGTTACTAAGCCTAATCCAATCCAAAATTCTTCCTTTGGCTGGCGCCGTTATTGGCTTCAGTCTTCTCATCATTGTTCACGAACTTGGCCATTTTTTATTTTGTAAAATATTTGGCATCCATACCCCAACTTTTTCTGTTGGCTTTGGCCCAACCCTATGGGGACTAGAAAAAAAAATAGGCCAAACAACCTTCAAAATAGCCTCCTTCCCTCTTGGTGGCTACGTAGAAATCGCTGGCCTTGCAGAACCAGGTCAAGGCGAACAACAATTCGCCAAAGATAGAAGCAACACATCTTTTGACAACAAACCTTACTGGCAGAAATTCTTGGTTCTTTCTGGTGGCATTATCTTCAATTTGACCTTTGCCTACTTAGTTGCCTGCCTTGTGTTCACGATTGGCTCATCAAACCAAAACATCATGATTTCTAACATCAAAAAATCTTCCGCTGCAGAAATTGCCGGATTAAAAGCTGGTGACAAATTACTCAAAGTTGATGCCATCGACCTGTCACCAGTAGAAAGTTATCCAAAATTAATCGAAATTATTCAACAAAACCCAAATCAAACAATCACACTTAAAGTCCTCTCAATCAACGAAAAAAAAGCCCACAAAGTATCCGTTAAAATTGATGAAAAGATAATTGAAGGCAAAAGTTATGGTGCCATTGGTGCCTATTTTGATCTTCCTATTCCACAATTGCCAATTCTTGAAGCAATACAAAAAGGCATCAAACAAACCAATCTTTGGATCTACAACACCGCTTGCGGCTTTAAAATGCTTTTTGCCCAACGCAGCCTTGAAGGCGCTGGTGGCCCCATTCAAATCATGGCTCAAATGTTTAACCAAGCTCAATATGGCATTTTGCCACTCTTAGTTTTTCTCGCACTCATCAGCATAAACTTGGCCCTAATTAATCTTTTGCCGCTCGGTGTTACCGACGGCGGTCAACTTTTTTTTGTAACCGTAGAAGCCATCATCAGACGTCCCGCCCCTGAGTGGTTACGCATCGGCGTTAACATTCTTTCATTCGGTATGTTTGCAGTACTTTTTGCCTACTTAACCTACAAAGACATTGTTTCCGTTTTTGGTGCCACCATCGCCAGTCTATACCACAAAATAATAACATTCTTTAGCTAATCATAACTTTTTCACAAACAAAAAAGGCGCCGTTTAAACGGCGCCTTTTTTTAGCATAAAATTTAGTTTAATTTTTAAATCACAAGCCACTCAGTTGGATGCTGACAGTAATGTTGAATCACCAACCGATTAAAACTATGCCCCGTCTTTCTGGCAGAAATAGAACCAATAAGCGATCGCCCCAACAAACTCAAATCACCAATCAAATCTAAAAATTTATGGCGAACAAATTCATCATGATACCGCACATCATTTATATACCCCTCGTCCCCAGCAACAACAGTATTCCCCAGCGATGTTCCCTGAGCCAAACCATGTTTTCTTAAAAATGGCAACTGCCCAACATAACCAAAAGTTCGAGCAGGTGCTACTTCACGCTCAAAAAAATCTTGTGTAACTACCCCACTCAGCTGCGCTACATTTTTGGTATGATTATCAAACTCAGCGGTATAATCAATAAAAAGCATGGGATCAGAACCTGAAACAGCAGGTGAAATTTGCAAAAAGCGATCTTCAAGCTCAAATGTTAAAACACGCGTTGGCGTCAGAAATTTTTTTAACTGATTCTGAGGCTGTAAGCCACTATGCATAATCCCTTGAACAAACGGAAACGCACTGCCGTCAAGAATAGGAATTTCGACCCCGTCAACAACAACAATAACATTATCAACGCTCATCATCATTAAAGCCGCCATTAAGTGTTCGATGGTACTAATCATCCACTTACCATGCTTAATAACAGTAGCATGTAACGCAATTTCAGGCACAACCTTACCAACACAAAAGGAATCATCTGGAAATTGTTCATGTCGAAAAACAATGCCCGTATCAGCTGGTGCAGGAATTAACTTAACCGATGAAAAGAGGCCCGAATGTACCCCAATGCCTGAAAAAACAAGTTCTTGTTTTAATGTCTGCTGTACTGTATTCATTGCCCTGCCAAAAAGTTACTAATAGAATTACGCATATTCATAAAAAAAAGCAGCCTTGCAGCTGCTTTTTTTATTTACTAAACTCTAGAAAGTCTCGATTAAATTTGAGCTTGATGAGGATGCTCAGAGCCTTTATAGACTTTCAATTTTTTAATGATTCTGTCGCTCAATTTATTTTTTGGCAACATACCCTTAACAGCCTTTTCAATAATCATGGCTGGATCTCTATCAAAAACTTGACGCGCTGTCAATTTCTTAAGACCGCCTCTAAAACCAGAAAATGCGGTATAAATCTTTTGGTTTACTTTATCACCAGTCAACATAATCTTTTCACAGTTGATGATAACAACATAGTCACCAGCATCTTCATGCGGCGTAAATTCTGGGCGATTTTTGCCGCGCAAAACATCAGCAACGCGCGTCGCAAGACGTCCCAAAACAAGCCCTGAAGCATCAATCACATGCCATTCTGGCTTACGATCTTCTTTTCTTAACATAAACGTTTTATTCATATTCATGGTGACTTGGCCCTTAAGAAAAAGCTATTTTATCTAAAAAATCAATGATTTACTAACAATTTTGGATGATTTACTACCAATTTTAGAACAAAAAAACGCAGCGGTCAAATAGATTAATACTTACTTCTTATTTATTTGTTCAAGAACGGCGCCAACAAAAGCCTTAAACAATGCATGCGGCTTAAGCGGACTTGACAAAAACTCAGGATGAAATTGCACCCCAACCATGAACGGATGTCCTTGTAATTCGGCAATTTCAACAAGTCCTGATTCAGGGTTAAGTCCAGCAAAAACAACCCCCTGTGCCTCATAGGCAGCCTTGTATTTATTGTTAAATTCATACCGATGCCTATGCCGTTCTGAAACCACATCTTGCCCATAAGCCTGGGCCGATTTGGTGCCGGGTACTAATTTACAAGCATATTCTCCAAGCCGCATTGATGCCCCTTTTGTCACTACCTTTGCCTGCTCTTCAAGTAAAGAAATCACCGGATGAGGAGTATTTTTATCAAATTCCGTCGTATTTGCTTGCTCAAGCTGAACGAGAGACCGACCAAATTCTATGAGCATAACCTGCATACCCAGGCACAAACCTAAATATGGCACATTCTGTTCACGCGCCCAACGTACGGCCGCCATTTTGCCCTCTCCGCCACGCTTATCAAAACCACCCGGAATAATAATTCCATCAACAGACTTTAATAAATCCCAATTTTCGGAATTGCGAGCCCCTTCAAGCTTTTCAGCGTCTATGACTACTATATCAATCGCAACATCATGCGCATAGCCGGCAGACTTAATCGCTTCAATGACACTGATGTATGGATCATTACTGCCAACATATTTTGCTACCAAAGCAACTTTAACAACCTTTTTGCAAGCATTGATACGATCAATAAGCTCTTGCCACTGTGATAAATTTGATGACTTTGCCGCCAAAATACCAAAATACTCCTGAATACGCTTACTCACCCCTTGTTTTTGCAAATCAATAAACAACGGATAAACAGGCTTATAAGTTAAAACTTCAAAAATCAAATCTTCAGCTACGCCACACATCGTTGCAAGCTTACGACGCTGCTGCTGCCCAATGGCAAAAGCAGCACGTAAAAAGATACAATCAGGCACCAGGCCCTCTTCTTTTAACGCGTTAACGCTATGCTGGGTTGGCTTCGTTTTAACTTCACCAGTCCATTCTAAACGTGGAACATAACTTAAATGACCATGAAATATATGTGCTGGTTGCAGATCACTCCGAATTTGACGAATCGCTTCAAGAAAAACTTTACCTTCAATATCGCCAACCGTCCCACCAATTTCAAGCAAAACAAAATCAACATCGTGATTTAAAGCAAATGCAAAAAGCCGCGATTTAATCGCATCAACAACATGCGGCACCAGTTGAATACATTTACCAAGAAATTTACCTTCACGCTCACCATCTAAAATACTTTTAAAGATTTGGCCAGAAGAAACTGACGAATCACGCGATAAACTTATACCCAAAGTACGCTCATAATGGCCCAAATCAAGATCTGTTTCAGCCCCATCATGCGTAACAAAAACCTCGCCATGCTCAAGTGGTGACATAGTACCGGGATCAACATTTAAGTAGGGATCCCACTTAATTACCGAAACAGAATAGCCTGCATTCTTAAGCAAAACACCCAATGATGAAACCAACACACCCTTGCCAATTGAAGAACAAACACCACCGGTAACTACAATAAACTTCGTCCCTTTTTTACGCACTTCATACGTTAAGTTTTTAAGATCCACGCTACCCCGGCTTCATCGTTAAAAAACGCCATTAAATCTTCTTCTTCTAAATTAACACAAATTGTTTAAAGTCTACCCTAAACAAATATTTATGCCAAAATTTTATTTCCAAACAAGAAAATTTCTAAATTTTTCTTGTTTGTTTGACCATTAACGCTTCAATCTCATCAATTTTTTTGGGGAGGGCAGCACTTAAACATTCCACGCCATGAGCACGCATAACATAATCATCCTCAATGCGCACGCCCAACGATTCTGCTGGGATATAAATGCCCGGCTCAATGGTAAAAACATCGCCTACTTCAAGCGGACGGGTATAGTCGCCAACGTCGTGAACATCAAGTCCTAAATAGTGGCCAAGCCCATGCGGAAAATACTGAGCAAAACCACGCTTTCGTAAAAACTCTACCGCTAAATAATGGAGCGATTGTTCTTTTTGCTGGCTATTTCGCAAAAACATCCCAGGTTTTGCACACGCGGCAACATATTCTTGTGTTGCCAGTACCGCTTCATAAATTTCACGCTGTCGCGGAGAAAACACTCCTCCAACTGGATAGGTTCGCGTTAAATCAGCCGCATAACAACCATACTCAGCACCAATATCAACAACGACCAAATCATTTTTTTCAAGCTGCCTGCCACTAGCAGTATAATGCAACACGGTTGAATTTTTGCCGCTGGCCACAATACTTGGAAACGATGGTCGCGTAGCTCCTTGTTCAATGAAGGTATGTTCAATAATTGCTCGTATTTGATATTCATAAACACCCGGCTTAATAGCTTCCAGAGCCTTATATTGAGCCTTTTCGGTAATGGCCACAGCTTTTACAAGCTCACTCAATTCATGCTCATCTTTAATCCGACGCAAATGATGGAGCAACGGCGCAACATCTTTGACATGGTTTTTACTATGCGGTAAATGTTCTAACCATTTTTCAACAAGCTTAATTTGTTCAAAATACGGCGCATTAGTATCAAGTAGCGTCAACAATGGCGCGTCACTAGCAATATACGGTTCCAAATCTTTTAACAAGTGCTGATAAGAAGCAGCATCAAAAAAAGGTGAATACGAGTAACCACGCACAGGCTCACTCAAATGACAAATGGCGTCAACGCCAACAAGCGCTGGATCAGTTAGTATATCAATATGAACTTCCACCCATTTTGCACGTTCATTCCCAAAATTTGGAAGATACAAAACTTCACGGCCATCAAGATACATACACAAAACCGCCGCCGGCTCATGAAGCCCGGTCAAATAAAAAAACGAGCTCTCTTGACGAAAACGATGTCGCTCTTGTTCAAAGCCAGCGCCTAAAACAAAAACACCCTTATCAAGCTCTGGATACTGTTTTTTAATAAATTCTCGTAATTTTTTTCGGCGATTTTTAAAACGCGCATAGTCGAGTTTAAGCATGGTATCAATCATCCTCTTTCCAGAACGGTACTCATAAATTAATGACTTTTATTGATGAAGTTTAGGTCGTTTAAATTTTTTGGCAAATGAACCCAGAGAATCAAGCCGCAAAGAAAAAATCAACGCCCGTTCACTTTTCTCAATACCTATTTCTCGATATTTTTTCTCTTCATAGCCCACATAAAAACCCCAGCAATGACCTTCATACTCAAGGCGTACTTTATGCAACAAAGGCTTAATTTGAGCTAATCCAAAAAATTGCTTGCCCTTTTCTGCATAAAACTGTCCATCATAATGAACCGCAAATTGCTTGCTCAATGGCATCGAACCATTAAATATTAAAAAATGTGGTGTGTTAGCAAGCAGCCCCCAACGCCGCTGAGCATCAGGCGCTTGATACAAATAGCCAGCCCCCAAACTCACTCGATCGGCTAAAAACTCATTTAAAAAATAAGAATGCATCAATTTACCGGCATAAATATCCCACTCTTGCGTAACGCTTGATTGTAAGCACGAATGCTGCAAAGACGCTGAACAATGAAAGGGTAAAAAACGACTAGCGCCAACCCCTCTTTTTAATGGAAAAATATCGCACTGCCGATTAAAATCGTATCCTTGCGTTACTTCAATATCAAGCCCAACATCATTCAGCATCATCGACGTGCTTAAGCCCGCACTAATTTCATTTTGTGCATAAAATCGATCAAGCTTATCGATATAAAACCAATGATCCTGATCAAAGCGTGGCACATATTCCCAACGCACCAGCGGCTGCACAAAATAATTACTCCGCCACGACTCGCTCGTAAATGATAGCTCTGGCAGTGACCACTCAACCAAACTAGTTGCAAATAAGCGCCATGAACCGTGCGCGAACAAGCGCTTTTCAATAACATTATTGTTTAAATATCGGTCTTTTTCTATCAAACTACGAACCTGAGCCACTGGCTGAACCGCAACGCGAAGTGCATGACCCGCCCACGGAAAAAGAGCTTGCAGCCACGATTGATAATTCAACCGCACCAACATTGCATGATTAAGCGGAACAATATTTTCTTCACTTTCAAACAACGAATAAACAAACAATCGCGCTAATTCTTCTTCGCGATAATCAATTTGATCGACAAATAAATCGTGCCGCCACGCAAAAATTCCACCCCACCTTGCATAAGCAGAATTCCAAGAAAAATACGGCAGCTGCGTAATAATCACTCGATTTTCATATTCTTTTTTTTGAACAAGCGGCGGCGTAATTTTGGGATCACTCAGCTGAGCAACCGTTACCAAGCCATTCAGAATTTCTTTTTCATTTCCCGATAAATCTGCAAACTGTTGCCGTTGTGTTCTTGTCCGGCCCATGCCCAAATTGATCACATCCCGCGGCCATAAAATACGAAAAAGCCATGCGTTATAAAACACATCATCGATATCTTGAATGGTATTAAAAAATTGGTACCCAATCCGCTTATCAGTCCCAAAATCAACACACAAAAGACTGCTTACGTGTGCCTTAAGAGCCGGCAGATCAAATGAATAAAAATCTTTACCTTCGACCCAGTAACGATGCTGGGTGCCTGAAAAAATCTTGCCACTCTCTTGTTTGTACGCATTCTGTACAATGGCATAATGCCCCTTGAAAAGCGCATAACTTTCTGGCGATCGAGCCCAACGAAACTCATCAGTAAATACAATCCCTTTTTGATCATTCCAATCGATGCCAAGTGTTGTATCGGCATGCGGGCCAAAATACTGATAATATTCCTGCTTAAAGCCAAACCCATTATCATAATCAAAATAAATTTTTGGTATCAAAAAACCCGAATGCGAATGGCCTTGAATAGGAAACGCCATACGTGGCAATCCAAAAATTGGTAGCCCGCCAACGCGCAACAAAACACCAGAAACACAGACCAGATAGTTGCTTTTTACATACGCATGCACGGCCGACAAGTGCCAATGGCTGTGATCTGCGTCACATGCGGTATAAACCATATCGCGCATGCTCCACTCATTATCACTCTTTTTTTCTGCTCGATCAGCCGACAAAAAGCCTTCTTGAATATGAATTTTTAAGTTTTTAGCATGCCCCGTTTTTTTTGCAAGATCGAGCACAAGTTCATCAGCCAACATAACAAAATCATTACTTTCAAGTTTCACGGGAGTCCTAGATCCGCCAGCCGCTGTAGCAATGAGATTTTTTTTATCAACGTGAACACGATCGGCCCACAAATGAAACGTCTTGCCAATCAGCGCCTCAACCTGCCCCTCAAAGATAATAATATCTTGATTTTGCACCGACTGAGCAAGGCTTTTGATGGTTAAATTTTTAACAGATTCTGCTACGTTGTGCACAACAGAATGAAGAAAAGAAGAAAAAAAAAACAAGGCTAAAAAAAGAATGTATTGACGTAATTTCAAAACGGCCTTCTACCCGACAACGCTTTACACAACGTAATACGATCCATATGTTCCAGGCTTGAACCCGTTGGCATACCACTCGCCAATTTTGAAACAGCAACCCCAGTATGTTTTATTTTTGAAAAAATATAACTCGCCGTCGCCTCACCTTCTGGCGTTGCATTCGTCGCAAAAATAAGCTCAGTAATTGAACCATCTAATCGTTTAACTAAAGGCTCTATGGTAAGATTTTCAGGCCCGATACCTTCCAAGGGACACAATGAACCACCCAAAACATGGTACACACCATTAAACTCGCCAGCTCGTTCAAGCGCGTATAAATCATACCACGTTTCAACAATACAAACGGTTGATTTTTTTCGTTGAGTTGAGGTGCATATCGAACACAATGCCTGTCCTTCCGTCCAATTAAAGCAAACCTCGCACGGTTTAATAACTTCTTTTGCTTCAATAATAGTTCGGCACAATTGCTCAACTTGTTCTTGGCTGCTGTTTAAGAAATACATAGCAACTCGATAGACATTTTTTGATGCAAGGTACGGCACCTTATTCAGCTGCCGTACCAATTTTTGCAATGTTGGAGAAAGCTCAAACACGGGCTTCCTTTAAATATTATCTAACAACAAGACGACGCAGATAATCTTCAGCAATCGTCAAGATATTATTCATAAACCAATACAGCACAAGCCCTGCGGGAAATCCAGCAAAAACAACCGTCATAACCAAAGCTGAAAAGCCCATCACCACGCGCTGGCGGCCATCACTGCCAGGAGTCAGACTTTGTTGCCAAACCATGGAAAGCCCCATTAAAATAGGTAAAACATACAACGGATCTTTTGCAGACAAATCAACAATCCAGCCAAAAAATGGCGCTTGGTACAAATCAAGATAGTTACTTAAAACACGATACAATGAGAATAATATCGGCAACTGCAATAAAATAGGCAAACAGCCAATCAATGGTGCAGCAACCGGCAAATTATGATCCTGATGATAACGCATAATTTCTTGCTGCATCTGCTGCGGATTATTTTTAAATTTAACTCGAATGCGTTGAATAAATGGTTGATGCTTTTGATACGATTCCATAATGCCACGGGAATAAAAAGAAAGGGGCAAAAATGGCAACCGCAACAAAATGCTCAAAACAATAATCGCTAACCCATAGTTTCCAACAAAATTATACACATAATCAAGAAGCTTAAGCATAAGCTTACACAACCATGAAAGCCAGCCAAAAGACATAATATCGGTTAATTGTTCGTCAACAGCTGCTAAGTGATCATACACTTTTGGACCAATATAAAATGACATCGCACACGTCTTGGCTTCAGTCACTTGATAACCTTCAAGAATCGGCATAACAGCGGATTGATCGACAATATTATAATAAGCTCGTTGTACAAATTTATTGTCATCACTCACTAACGTGTGGGCAAAATAACGGTCACTTGCACCAAAAATAATGCGCTTGCCAGCCCAATACCAAGCCAACCCTTGAACATCGTCTAACGTTTTAATATCAAGCGATGCATTCCGTTCGTTGAACATAATTGGCTGAATAACGTCATCAACCAGTTCTGGGCTATACGGCGCCATAAAATAAAGCCGCGGACTAAGCGGCTGAACTCTACCCTGTGGGATAAAATCTAATACCACATCAACTTTGTAGCTGTCCTTGTGCAAGGTATAGCTTTTTTTAATCTGCCAGCCAGCATACTGCGTACCAAACACCACTACTTCTTTATCATTATCTTGATGATGATCAAGCAAAGAATAGTTGTACGGCGTATTTTCTTCAAACGCCAACAAGAAACAAGAATGTTGCAACTTGGATTCTTTAAGCACTTTATGCGTAGCAAGGGTTTGCAATGGCTCATGTTGCTTGCCTTGATGCTGTAAGAAGCTCATGCTTTTCAACACGCCGCCAAAACTTGAAAAAGTCGCTTCAACCAAATCGGTCTTAAGCGTAACCAAAACTTCTTCGCCTACACTCTTTTGTTCGTTAATATTTGGATCAAGCTGCAATTGTTTGTGTAAATTTTCAACTGCAGGCACACGAATCGCATTACCAGTAACCACTTCTGCTTGCTGCCCAACTGCCACAACGCCTTGTTCAACCGCCGCTTTATGCCCAAAAAAATAATGAAACCCCCACACAGTCAAACACGAAAGAATAACGGAATAAATAAGCTTTCTGTCCATGAACATCCTTTTAATGTACTTTACCATAAGCGCTTTTCTGAAAGTGCAAGTCTATCAAAGAATTCGCATCGCCGCCAGCTGAAGTGATTATTTTTAATTAAATTTATTTTAAGTCATACAATTTTGCAAAAATTCAAGAATTTCGTACACTGCTAGATGTGATTAAGTAATTGCCCATTTATGCACAAAAAAGGATTGTACATGGTTGTAAGAAAAGATACTCCCTTTAGCGTTTTATCGATTATGGTAACCGTTTTCTTCTTGTTTTTTTCTGGCTGCGCCAAACAAAAAGAGGCAGAAGAGATGAATGTTGATGAACTCAAGCAACACGCCCTTACTGCCATGAACAACCAACGGCACGATGCGGCCATCGAATATTTAGACAAAATTATTGCCAAACACCCCGACCACGACGACATAGGAAATTTTAAATTACTCCTTGGCGACGCGTACTTTAAAACGGGCGATTACCCTGCCGCCAACAAGCTTTATGAACATTTTACGCAGTACTATCCATCTGACGCTAAAGCTGAATACGCAAAATACCGTTCTATTTTGGCTCAATTTTATCACACACTACGCACCGACTGCGACCAATCGGTCACTAAAGATGTTATTACCGCCTGCAATGATTATTTGACACAAACGCGTTATCAAGAATACCGCAAAGATGTTTTAGACATCCAAAACACATCTGAACATAAGCTCATCAACAAAGAAGTCTATGTCTACAATTTCTATCTCAAACAAGGCGATCTTTCTCCTCTTCCAGAAGAACGAGAAAAATGCTACCGCGCAGCACGCGGCCGACTTGCAAACCTACAAAAGATGTATGGCGACAAAAATGAATCGCTAAAACCACGCTTGTTATACCTTGAATGTAAACTTGCTCAGCGAGAAAACAAAGAATCTGCCATCCAAGATTCACTTGAAAAACTGCTCAACGAACATCCACAATCACAATTTACGCGCATGGCACAAGCATTAGTAACGAAAAAAGATTTTTCTTTTTAAACCTTTATGATTAAACCAACCAAAGAACTCGGCAACAATGGTGAAGAATTTACTGCTCAATGGCTTGAGCGACAAGGCTTTACCATTTGCGCTCGTAACTATCGCAAGCGCTGGGGCGAAATTGATGTGGTAGCTAGTAAAGGCGATCTCGTTGTTTTTGTTGAAGTCAAAACACGTAAAAGCAACTATTTTCCCATCAGTACAACGGTTACGTACAGCAAGCAGCAAAAGCTCATTCGCACAGCCTACAGCTTTATTTTAGAGCACAAAATACAAGACAAAGTGCTGCGTTTTGATATCGCTGCCCTAAC
Organism: bacterium; assembly: GCA_016699045.1. Lineage (NCBI taxonomy): Bacteria > bacterium. Next base: position 1,225,149 of record CP064957.1, on the reverse strand, counting down.
AAGCAACGGTACCAACTATGAAATGACGTACATCCCTAACGCGTTTAACTAAGCCCCTCGCTCATGCATAATCATTTTTTCTGCCACTTTTTTAAAAAGTGGTGCACTAATTTGTGACGCCCAATAATGATGAAAGCCCTCTGGCTCGCGAATGAACGTTACAATAACCCGTCGATAATCATCTTTTTCGATAATGCCCGAAAAGGTATAAATGTGGTTGGTTGTTGAATATTCGCCATTTTTTACCAAGCGCGCCGTCCCGGTCTTGCCCATCACACGATAGCCAGGTATCTGGTAACTCTCGCCAATTGACGTCAAAATTTCTTTAACTTTTTCAATGGTATCTGAGCGATACAAGCGACGATCATGATGCCGTGCTGGCGTATCTTGCTTTACCAACGTAGGAATAACATAAAGCCCTCCGTTAGCAATCATCGAAACAGCCATACCCAACTGCAATAAATTTGCCATAATTTCATAACCAAACGACATCACAATTAACGAAGAAGCTGACCACTTGTCGGGATGATTCACAAAACCCTCGCGCTCACCAGGAAACTTAATACCCGTCTTTTTACCAAACCCAAAATTAACTAAGTGGTTATAAAAAGAAGAACCCACACGTTGCATAATTTTGGCAATACCAATATTACTTGAATAACGAATCACATCGCGAAATGGCAATTCATACATCGTTTTCCAGTTCTCAACACGAAAACCATTCACAAAACCGACCTTGCCCTCACAATCAACTATTTCCTCAAAATCAACAACCTGATCTTCAAGAGCTGCCAATCCCGCAAAAATTTTAAAAACCGACCCTAATTCATAACATTCCGTCACAATGCTATTTTTTGTACTATCAAGGGATGCTGGCGGCACGTGTGGATCGAATGAAGGAACATTGGCCATCACCAAAATTTCGCCCGTATCTGGATTCATAATAAGAACTGAACCCGCCTGTGCATGATACTTATTAACGGCTTCTTCAAGTTCTTGGCACGCTAAAAATTGCAACGTCGCATCAAGCGTCAAGGTAACGGGCGAGCCGGCATACCCCTTCTTTATGATCTTTTTTTCAAAATACAAATCTTGAGAACGCGCTTCTTTAGCAAGACTAACCACCGTTGAAGCACCCTTTAACATTTTATCATACATTAATTCAAGCCCAGCAATGCCTCGATTATCAATATCAGTAAACCCAATAACATGTCCAAGCTCTTTGTAAGGATAAAAACGCTGCGGCTCATTAATAAAATGGATATCTTCAACCCCATATTTTTTTACCAGTTCATTAAAATTGGCCAGTCGCTGATCATACAATTTGCGCTCAACCCATAAAAATTGTCGTTGAGGATCTTGAATCATGCGTTGATAAGCATTCGGATAGCATTCTTTGAGAAAACGTTTTGTCTGAACGGCACTTTTAAGCTGACTTGGCAACACAAAGGCTGATGCAACTTCTTGATTTAAAGCCAATAACTTGCCCCGGCAATCAAAAAATTCGCCCCTCGCCGGATTCACCGTAACTTCAACATGATACTGATGCTGCGCCAAATGAGTAAAAAAAGTTTTCTGCCGAATTTGCAAAAGAAAAAGACGAATAATAATAACTGCAAATAGCGCTGCAAATGTACAAAAAATGACTACAACGCGAACCTTATAATCTTTTTTTAACATACCAGCTCCTTTGCTGCATGGCCCGTCACCGTAATCACTTTACTTAAAGCATACGGCTGCATTCCCTGCACATGCAAAGCCCACTCACACGTTTCATGATACGATTTAAGATTCTCCCGTTGCATTAACAAAGCATTTTTTTTCTTTAAAAGCGTTTGTTGCTGATGCTCAAGTCGCTGTATTGCATAGTTCAAGCGCACTATTTGATTGTGCTCATAAATACGCATAAACACACAGAACAGCCCACTAACAACCATTACCTTAAAAAAACTCAAGCGAATCATAACCCTTGTCTCCTTCTTTGCATAGTCTTATTGCAGCAGTTTATCGCCCTCTTCGCTATTTTTTCTAGTTTATTGTAAAAATAGTCCTGTTTTTGTATCGTCTAGGAATTGAAAGTATGAGAAAAAGCCTCTCAACCGTATAAGGAGTTGCTATACATGACTCAAATAATTTGTGCGCTTATGTTAATGCTCGTGTTTTCTGGTTGTAACTGGGGCACCTGGTTCAACGCCATGATCTCAAAAAGTAAAATACCAGCAACCATGGAAAAACTTAAAAATCTTACGTCTCTTAAAAATGAGAAGAAATTTATTAAATTTATCAAGAACCCAAAACTTTCAATTGTAATGATTCACTCAACATGGTGCAGTAGCTGCAAAATCATGAAACCAATTTTTTCAACACTGGCAAGCGAGCTTAATGATACAAATTGTGCTATAATCAATTTGGACGAAGCTCCCGAGCTAGCAAAAAACTATAAAATATCTGGAGTGCCAGCATTTTTGGTATTTGAAAATGGCAAAGAATTAAGTACCAACGAAACACGACCAATGGGAGATATGAGTCTGAATACTTTGCAACAAAAAATTGATGATATAGTGAATGAATTTCACCGTTAAAACAACCTAAGTACACAGGAATCATATGAACATTGTACTCACCAACACCTTAACAAAGAAAAAAGAACTTTTTACACCACTCGTTGAAAAACAATTAACTTTATACGTTTGTGGCATTACTCCCTACGATCATGCCCACATTGGGCATGGCCGTTGCTATGTTCAATTTGATTTCCTGGTGCGCTTATTTCGTTTTCTTGGCTACCACGTAACGTATGCCAGAAACTTTACTGATATTGACGATAAAATTTTAAAAAAAGCAGAATCGCAAAACGAGCCCGATTTCACTAAAATTTCACAGCTATACATCTCCTCTTTTCATAACGATATGCAAAAACTTAATTGTGTAAACCCTTCAGTTGAACCATTGGTTACCACACACATTAAGCAAATCATAACTTTCATTGAACAACTCATAACTCAAAAAAATGCCTATATCGTGGGACACGATGTCTATTTTGATATCACCAGCTTTGCCGACTATGGCAAACTTTCAGGCCGCAAGATTGAAGACCTCTTGAGCGGCGCGCGCATTGAAGTTGACACAGAGAAAAAAAAACCTGGTGACTTTGCTCTCTGGAAAGGCACCGCCCAGCAAGAATTTTGGCAGTCCCCGTGGGGATACGGCCGCCCAGGCTGGCATATTGAATGCTCTGCGATGGCAGAAAAATATTTAGGCAAAACCATAGATATTCATGCCGGCGGCATGGATCTTGTTTTCCCTCACCATGAAAATGAAATCGCTCAATCAGAAAGCCTTCACCACCAACCATTTGCACGCTACTGGCTCCACAATGCTTTTGTAAATATCGACAAAGAAAAAATGTCAAAATCATTGGGTAACGTGGTTGCTTTGGATAAAATTTTTGAACAAATTGATCCAATGATTTTACGATATTTCTTTTTACAGCATCACTACCGTACACCAATCGATTTTAGCTTCGATGCCTTGCAGGGCATACAAACAGTCTATAAAAAACTGGTTGCTCATTTTGGCCATCTCTCAACCCCTCTCAATTATCAAGCATCAGAACTTATTGCCAGCCATCCCATTATCAAAGAAATGATTGAAGCACTGTGCGATGATTTGAATAGTCCCAAAATGTTCGGTATTCTATTTCAACATTTTGCAACAATTAAAGAATCACTTGAACTTTCACGCGCTGTTCGCTCTATCTTGCAGAATATTATGGGCCTAACGTTGGCACCACTGGCGGAAGAAATTGTGGCCATAACTCCAGAAATTGAATCGCTAATTGCCCAACGAGAACAAGCCCGCATCAACAAAGATTGGGCCCTGGCAGATAAACTCAGAGATCAACTGACACAGAAGGGATACGTGGTCAACGACAAAAAACTTGCTAAGTGATCATTCAAAAAAATCTATTTATGAGTAACATCCCGTTACGTTAAGATACCTTTTTTTAATAGGATAAAGAATTTTATGAGTACGCGAATTGCTTTTTTTCAATCAGATTTGTACGCACAAATTAAGGAAATGATCAAATCGTTAGGGCTCGTTTTTGGTGACATTGGCACCAGCCCAATTTATACCATCTCTATTATTTTTCTCACAACCCCTATCACTAAACTTACTATTTTAGGCATTCTTTCGCTCATTGTCTGGACATTGACACTACTTGTTTTTGTAAAATACGCCATGCTTGCTATGAGCCTGGGTAAAAAAGGTGAAGGCGGCACCATTGTACTCAAAGAACTCTTGGTTCCTTTGCTGTCTTCAAGCCGCCAAGTTGCTTTTGTTTCTTTTCTTTCCTATATCGGCATATCACTGCTTTTTGGCGACGGAGTCTTAACCCCAGCAATAAGTATTTTGAGTGCCGTTGAAGGCATTCAGCTTATCCCCGCATTAAAAGATATTTCTCAATCTAATTTAATGGTCATCGCATGCATTATTGCTATCTGCCTCTTTGTATTTCAAAAACGCGGTACCGATAAAGTTTCTGCTGCATTTGGTCCTTTAATGCTCATCTGGTTTTTGGTGTTGGCCACATCAGGCATTGTAGCCCTCATACAGGCACCATTTGTTTTGTACGCACTCAACCCATACTATGCCGTTAAATTTTTAATCGACCATGGCTTTTCTTCATTTTTCATTCTATCTGGCGTTATTTTATGCTCTACAGGAGGAGAAGCTCTATACGCAGACATGGGCCATTTAGGCCGCCTACCAATCCAACGAGCTGGCATTTTTGTTTACGTAGCACTTATTTTAACCTACCTAGGACAAGGGGCATACCTTTTTACCCACACATCGGCACGGCACGTTTTTTATGAAATGATCTACTATCAAGCCCCTCACCTTTATTCTCTCTTTGTGTGTCTGAGCGTTATCGCAACAATTGTAGCTTCGCAAGCAATGATCAGTGGAATTTTTTCTGCCGTGTATCAAGGTATCACTACAAAAGTACTACCAACCTTTAAAATTGATTATACCTCCAGCAAATTCAGATCACAGATTTATGTTAGCGCCGTTAACTGGTTTATTTTTGTAGCTGTTATTGGCATTATTTTACATTTTAAAGAAACACATAAAATTGCTGCCGCTTACGGATTTGCCGTGACAGGCACCATGACAACCACCGGCATTATGATGTCATGGATCTTTTTTTTACGGCGCAACTATCTTAAAGCAAGTGTTTCTCTTATTTTAACCTGCTTTACGTTCACATATTTCGTTTCCAATAGCATCAAAATTCCTCACGGTGCTTATTTGTCACTCATCCTAGCCCTGCTGCCTCTGAGCATTATTCTCATCTATTCCAAAGGCAGAGAGCAGATGGCAAAAAACCTCAGACCTATGCCTCTAGAAAAATTTCTTGAAAAGTACACTATTATCTGTCAAAAAGTCCCGCAAATCGAAGGGACCGCTCTCTACTTTGTACGACAAGTAACGCCAATTGCGCCCTACATAAGTCAAACAATTTTTAAAAATAACATTCTTTATCAAGACAACATCATCATTTCCATTATTACGAGAGACAATCCATTTGGCGTCATCGGCTTTTTTCAAGGTGATTTGGCTCCAGGATTGCGCATTTTTGAAATACACATGGGCTACATGGAAATTGTTGATATCGAGAAAATACTCCATAATGCCGGCATAAACCCAAAGGTTATCTTTTATGGATTTGAAGAAGTAGTAACCAAAAACCCGCTCTGGAAGATGTTTTCCGTTATAAAAAAGATGACGCCATCAACCGTCAAATTTTACAATCTGCCAGCTTATAAGCTGCATGGCGTGGTAACTGTTGTCGAGATGTAACAAAAAATAAAAACAAAAAGGGGTTTTTTATGTTGACAAACATCTTAAATACTTATACATTTTAAACCGTTAATTAAGCAGATCGAGCGGGAATAGCTCAGTGGTAGAGCATTGCCTTGCCAAGGCAAGGGTCGCGGGTTCGAATCCCGTTTCCCGCTCCATTTTCAAAATAAAAAAGTTCATACTATGGCGAAAACAAGCCCTTCAATTGCATAAACAATTTATTTCTGTTATCTTTTTAGTGGTTTTGAAGCGTTTAAGATTCTTATCAAGTTACTTTTCTGATACGTTAGAACTTGCTTTACTTAAACAAAGCTCATAATTTTGAATTGCGTATTTTTTATACTTACTATCCTTTTTAAGGAAAGGTTCTATCAGATGAAATCAATGCTCCATGAAGCATCAACCATCTTCAAAGCAATCGAAGAAGCATGGAATGAATCTGGAAAACCAACGGAATTTACCATAAATATTCTAGAAGCCGGCGAAAAAGGTTTTTTATGGTTTAACAATCGACCAGCAATTGTTTCGATTTCTTATGATCAAAAGAACCAACAGTCGACACCGTCCAAAGAGGGTTCCAAGCCAGACAAAGTTCAGCATCCAAAGAAGCATCACGAAAAACAACAGATGCCTGCTCGCGAACAAGGACAAAAATCTCACGATAAAAAACGTCCTCAACAACCGCAACAACAGCAAGCAAAAACACAACCTTCTCAGCAACAGCAAAAACCAAAAGCCTCTCATAATCAACCGCATCAGCCTCAACAAAACGATAAACGCCAATCACAACCGCAGCAACAAAAAACTGCAAATGTGGTAGAAAGCTCGCATCATCACTGGTCGCAAGAATACGCTGATCACATTGCTAAAGACTTGAGAGATCTTCTTGTTATCTTGAAAATTGATGTTCCTTTTATCACCACTCAAGAAGGCCGTCGGCTCCATATCACATTTGAAAAAAGCTTTTTAGCCGCACCCGAAGAAAAAATGCTCTTTATGAGCTTGTCATACCTTCTCATTCAATTTATAAAAAAGCATTATAAAAAGAAATTTAAAGGCTTTAGCTTGGCAATTCGATCAAAGGACTCAGCAGGAAATGACACATCTCAATCAGCTGAGCAATGATCACGACACGATTATTTCTTTATGCACACCACGAGGCAGCGGAGCTATTGCCATTATCAGACTTTCAGGCGACAATGCTCTTGAGTGCGTCAACCCTATTGCTAAGCTTTCCTCAGGAAAACGCTTAATTGACTGTTCTTCACACACTATTAACCATGGGCATGTCGTCGACCCTTCCGCTCACGCGGTTATTGATGAGGTCATGTTTATGGTTATGCACGGACCAAAAACGTTTACCGGTCAACATACGGTTGAAATCAATTGCCATAATAACCAGTTTATTATCGAAAATATCATTGCGTGCGCTATTGAACATGGCGCACGCCTTGCCCAACCAGGCGAATTTACCAAGCGCGCTTTCTTAAATAATAAGATTGATTTATTACAAGCAGAATCAATCAATGAGCTCATTCACGCACAAACTGAACTTAGCTTACGCAAAGCACTTGGACAGCTTCAAGGCAGTCTTTCAAACCATTTTAATGAACTTGAACTCGACGTGGTCATGCTGCTTGCACTTGTTGAATCAGCATTTGAATTTGTTGAAGAAGAGCAACGAGACCTGGCTATCGATACAACAATAACTACGCGCACTCAAGAACTTGTAGGACGTTTGGCTGAAGTTAAACAACACCACAACCACCAACAACAAATCAAACAAGGCATTCGCTTAGTACTGATTGGCACTGTTAATGCAGGAAAATCAACTTTATTTAACACACTTGTTAAAAAAAACAGGGCTATTGTTACCGATATTGCCGGCACCACACGCGACAGCATAGAAAGCTCTCGCTACGTTAATGGCAATTTTTGGCTGGTTATTGACACGGCAGGCTTACGCCAAACCGGAGACTTTATTGAGCAACAAGGTATTGAACGGTCATTACAAGAAGCCGACCAGGCAGATATGGTAATTTTGGTGGTAGATAGTAGCCGGCATTTAAGCGAACAAGAAAAACAAACATACCAAGAAATTTATCAAAAGTACCGCGATAAATCCCTTGTAGTCTTTAACAAAATTGACCAACAATTACCAGAAACAAGTGCTTACCGCGCCCTATTTCCACAGGCAACCATCCTCAACGTTTCGGGCCAGCACCATGTTGGCATTCAAGAGCTAGAACAGCTCATCGACCAAAAAATTCAGCAGCTTTTTGCAACGCTCCATTCTCCCTTTTTGCTCAATCAGCGGCAATACAATCTTATCATTGAAATGGAGATAAAATTAAAAAATATTGCAAATAGTTATTTAAGTGGTATAGAATATGAATTGGTTGCATACCAGCTCAAGGGTATCTTAGAAAATATCTCTGAGCTCACAGGAAAAAGCATCACTGAAAATGTTTTAGATAACGTTTTTAGCTCGTTTTGCGTTGGCAAATAAACCACAAAAAAGAGAGGTCAGTAAGCGATGAGAGCAAATAAAGCATCAAGGCGAAGCCTTTTTTTTATTCTGCTTTTCAGCTGTGCTTCTCTCGTTAATATTCATCCAAAACTTCACCGTCGTCAATCAAAGGCACGTACGAGTACCCCGATCTCTTTCTCAGAAACCTTGTCAAAATTCATCACTCCCAACGATTATCACCAAGAAAAAGACACGATCATTTGGGAACAAAAGACGCACAAAAAATTTAATGAGTTGATTATTTCTTGGAATGCTAAACGACCACAGACCGGTAAAATTACTTTTTGGGTAAGCACCAAGCACGCTCATTGGTCCCCCTGGCACCGCTTGGCAGAATGGGGATCTGATTATCAACTCACGTTTGTTAATAAACTCAATCGATATGTCCATACCACTCACGTAAGAAGTGAAATGCAACGAGGCCACCTGGCGCAAGGATTTCGCATAAAAGCAGTTTTTCAGCATGGCGCACAAAAAAGCAACCTGCATGCTCTCTTTGCCTGCTGTTCAAACCTCAATGACTTTAAAACATGGAAAAAACCTTTTTTAAAACCTTCTACCCTGGTCACATCCGTACCACGGCAATCGCAAATGAACTTAAGCCATAACCGAGCCCGCGACCTATGCTCACCAACTTCTTTAAGTATGATTGTCCGATACATCGCCAATAAATTTGCTCGCCCACAAAAAAAATCTCTCCATGATGACGCCATCTCACTGGCAGAAAAAGTTCATGATAATGGCTATCTCGATATTTATGGGAACTGGATTTTGAATGTTGCACAGGCTTATGATTCATGCCAGCATGCTTTTTATCGGGTAGAACGTATGAATAGCTTTGAAAGTTTATATCAGTATCTGCAAAAAAAAATTCCGGTAGCAGTCAGTGTCAGACGCCTCAAGGGTGGGGCCACCCCCTATGCCAATGGCCACTTTTTGGTTATTGTTGGCTGGGATCGCGCCAAGCAATCGGTCTTATGCATAGACCCTGCTTTTGACGAAAATCATGCAACCTTCAAATCATATCCTCTCAAAAATTTTATCAAATCCTGGGGATTATCAAAAAATCTTGCCTACACGCCATTACTCAAGTCAATGTTTAAAAAACAACGACCATAAAATCTCGTTATGTTTATTACGACAGCTACTACTCCCTACAACCGCATGATTTCCATGTCTTATCGTAACACACTCAAACTCTTTGTACAAGGCTGTCAAACATTTCGACAGGAGCAAGTACCTACAGTACAACCTACTAACGCTACCATTCAAACATAAAAAAGGCCCAGGAATATCCCGAGCCTTTAAAATTATCTACAGCGGCAGATATTAGCGACGAGCTTTCATTCTCATTTTGCCATGAGAAGTCTTTTTACGTGCTGATTTTCTTTTCGCTGAGCTTTTTTTAGCTGATTTTTTTTTCGCTACTTTTTTTTTGGCTACTTTTTTCTTCGCCGTCTTTTTAGCTACTTTCTTTTTCGCTACTTTTTTCTTCGCGACTTTTTTCTTTGCAGCTTTTTTAGCTACTTTTTTCTTTGGAGCAGCTTTTTTCTTTGCTGCTGCTTTCTTCTTAGGTGCTGCTTTCTTCTTTGCTGCTACTTTTTTCTTAGGTGCTGCTTTTTTTACTGCAGCCTTTTTCTTAGGTGCAGCTTTCTTTTTTGCAGCAGCTTTTTTCTTAGGTGCTGCTTTTTTCTTTGGGGCAGCGGCTGGCGCTTCGTGGTGCACAACTGCTACTTCTTTTTTCTTTGCCATAGCAAACTCTCCTTTTTAAAGAATCCCTATACTACTAATTACTCTCTTTCAACTTACAACAAGATCTTTTTTTACTTATCTTCATCCTCCTCATTCTTAGCCACGTCTCTCAAGATCTACATGCATACTCGTACTGCTTAGACAGCCTCGTATACTTGCCTATATTCAGTATAGACAAAATTACACCCAGTTTGTCAAATAAACGATGCGAAAAAAAAATTTTTTTTACTAACAAAACAACAATGACTTTTTTACACCTCATCGAAAACCACCTACCAATCAATGTTTTAAAGCTTTTTAATTCTATTTTTTTTATGATTTTTTTACCATTTTTATCATGTTTTTTTTTGCTTTTTTAAATCAAAATTTTTCTAAGCACCCTTCTGGCAGTTAAAATAAAGGAGACATTCAAAAAAACATATTTTTCAGGTATCATAACTCAATAAAAACTTACTCCGAAACTCTCAGTACAGATCTTACAGGAACGCCAGAATGCCTCAAGAAAGACCGACCCTATCGCTATTTTCGATAAACAGAGCTCTGCTCTTGAGATGTTTTTTTTCATGGCACTACAAGTGTCTGCCTCTTACTTTTTCTACTTTTTATCAACGAGCCAGTTAAGCTATGTTTGTCTTTGTTCAACTTTTTTCAGGATTTGCCAAAACACTGACCTACAAGGTTCCGCAGCACCTACACACCAAACCACTTCTCCATAAACTCATTCGTGTTCCTTTGCGCAATACTATCGTAACGGCATTGGTGATAGGATCTACCAAAAAACTTTCTCAAACAGATAGCTTTGAAATCAGAGAAATAATCGACGTAATCAACCTTCCCGAAGATTCTACATATCACACTTTTGTTGAAACGATCAGTACCTTTTACTTTTTAAAACCTTTATTTTTTTATCGACGACTTCAAAGCTTTTTTCTGGAAAAACAAGAAGATGAAACACTGCCAGACCTTTCAAAACTTCCTGCTAAAACTATTACTCTAACCGCTGCACAAAAAGCAGTGGTAGACTACGTTGAGCCACAAATTAGCCAAGGCTTTTATTGTCCAACTCTCTTGCACGGCGTTACCGGATCAGGCAAAACAGAGGTATACAAACGACTCATCGAAGCAGCAATAAGCCAAGGGAAATCAGTCATTTTACTCCTGCCAGAAGTCGCATTGAGCATGCAATTTGAACGCAAGCTCAAGCAACAATTGGTTAATATTTCAATTTTTGGCTTTCATTCAACGACCAAGCCAGAAGAAAAGCGCGCGGTCTGGCAGGCCGTTATGGAACAAAAGCCTTTTTTGCTTATTGGCGTACATTTACCCATTTTGTTGCCCTTTGCAAATCTAGGCCTCATTATCATTGATGAAGAACATGAAGCCGGCTTTCAAGAGAAAAAACATCCCAAACTCAACAGCAAAGAACTTGCGTTGTGGCGGGCATTTATTTATAAAATTCCCATCTTACTAGGCTCGGCAACCCCTTCCCTGACCTCTTTGTACCAAGTACAACAAAAACGCTGGACATTTTTTCAGCTCAAAGAACGATTCTCAGGGACTTTTCCAACCATTCAACAGGTTAATCTTGTTCAACAAAAACAAGCACGTGCACATTTTTGGATCACATCAGAACTCGAGCACGCCATAACACAACGCCTCTTCAAAAAAGAGCAGGTCATTATTTATTTAAATCGCCGCGGATATAGCTTTTTTATTCAATGCAAGGGCTGCGGCCATATTCCGCAATGTCCTAACTGCTCGGTGAGCCTTACGCTTCATTTGGGCAAAAAACTAAAAGGTGAAAAAAATATACACACCAGCCTTGAAGGACACTCTTCTTTTTTTTCTTGCCACTACTGCAGCTACACCAAGCCAACTTTTTTATCATGCCCCAGCTGCAAAGCATCTGAAAGTTCGTTACTTAAAAAAGGCATCGGCACCCAGCAAATCGTACTCATGCTCCAAAAGCTTTTTCCACAAGCTGTCGTTGCCCGAGCAGACCTTGATACCAGCTCAAAAAAACGCCTGTGGCATGAAACGGTCACCAATTTTGAGCAAGGAAAAATAGATATTTTGGTCGGCACTAAAACCATCACCAAGGGCTACCATTTTCCAAATGTTACTCTGGTCGGCATCTTGTGGGCCGATCTCAATCTTAATTTTCCGCAATATAACGCCCATGAAATATCGCTCCAGCAACTTATTCAAGTAGCAGGGCGTGCCGGGCGTGAGCACAAGCCAAGTACCGTGATTGTCCAAGTTATGCACGATCATGATATTTTTAGTTATACCAACGAAATCGATTATTTAACGTTTGCCCAGCACGAGCTTGCGATACGCGAACAAACGCTCTACCCACCATTTTACCGCCTTGTTCAATTAGAATTACAACACGCCAACGAGCTCCAAGTTGAAAACGATGCGCAAAAACTTGCTGAACAACTCTCGGACGAATGTATTAAGTTTGGGCTCGAAGTTATTATTTTGGGACCTACCTACCCACTTATTCAAAAAATTCAAAAAATAGAAATTCGTCATATTTACCTAAAAAGCAAAACATTTAAAGAAGTTCATCAATTATTAGAAAATATAGATCTTCACGATTTTAAAAGTAATGTTTACCCGACCTTTAGCCATTAAAAAAGGCCACTCTTTCAAGTGACCTTTTTTAAGATTTTTGCTTATGTTAGTATTAGCGTGTCGCAGCCTCTGCATCGTCCGTGCTATCTACGGTATCAACTGATACTGCTTTTGCTTTTTTATGACTCTTTTTTTTGCCAGCTTTTTGCGCTTTTCCAGCAGTTCTGATGACGCGGCGCTGAGCCGGTGTGCGAGGAGCTGCAGCATTTTTTTTCTTGGCGCTTTTTGCCGATCGCTTTTTCTTTTGCGCAGCTAATTTTTTATGCTTTTTTTTCAGTCCTTTTTTTATGTCTGTCTTTTTATCCTGCAAGGCTTGTGCTTCGACTTGTTGTTGCTGAATATCGGCAACAACTTGGTTTATCAATTCAGGAGAAACATCGCCCATGCCATATTTTACCACACTACCATCGGCTTTAAGCGCAAAGATCGTGTTGCCCGACAAAGCAATCTGCGTAAAGCTTGTGACATCTTGTCCAGCTTGATCTTTAACTTTACTCCAAGCACCATTGGTATAATGATAAAGATGCGTTGCATTGGTATCTTTATACGTTCCCCACATTTCATTTTTTATCGCCAACCGCAATTGATGTCAATTTTGCACCAGGCATGAGCTGCCATGATTCTTTTTGTGTTTTAGTCGCCGGAATAAAAAGATAAACACTCCCATCTTGATTCACACCAACAGCCGTGCCATCAGAACCAACGCCAACATCAAGTCCCTTGGCCCGAGCAACCCAACCATTTTTGGTCAATTTATAAATATTATTACTGTCAGACAAAGCCCAAATATGATCTTTATCGCCAACAACAACCTTTTTAAATTTTATCGCTTCTTTGCCAGCCCCTGGCTTTACAGAACGCCAAATACCAAACGCATCATTGGCACCAGGTTTGACAGGGGCCCATGACGTTGTTGGCGGCGTTAGCTGCGAAGTCGCATCATTCTGAGTAGCACGACCTCGCACAGGAATCGCCAGCACCATGCTCATAGTTATTAGCACAAGAATATGCCGATCAGGCATTAATATCTTCATTTTTAACTCCTTTTTTCAGGGCGCACCTTTACATCAGTGCGCCCTCATGCCCCAAAGACTCTAGTTATCTTGTTTTTGCATTCAAATCGGTTGAATCACCACCAGTGGCAACGCTCTTGTATTTTGTTTGTTTTTTTCGTTTTTTACCAGCGCTACCTTGAGATTTTTTGGTACCACTCTTCTTGTCTTTCTTGTCTTTCTTGTCTTTCTTATCTTTTTTAGCTTTCTTATCTTTTTTAGCTTTCTTATCTTTTTTGGCTTTCACCGATTTCGCTGATTGGTCAGTAGCGGAACTTGAACTTGAAACACTTGCTACTTGGCTTGCTGGCCAGCTGTAGCTAACCACTTGCCCATCAGCAGTAATAGCCAAAACGGTACCATCTGAACCAGCAGAAACATTCTGGAATTTGCTGATAACATTGCCCTTCTCATCTTTAGCCTCATGAACCATCCATGGATTTTGAGCCCCCGGTACCCATTGCAACAAACTACCATCTTGGCCAACTGCCCAGTTATTGGCAACCAATTTATTTTTTGCATTAGAGCGACCTCCGGCTGCAACATAATTCACTTTGCCAGGCACATCAACAAAACCAAGTGGATACTGTTGAGTTGCCACAGATTGCACAACCACTGCTGTAGCTGCATCAATCTTTTGTTGTGTTTCAATTTTTGCCGTATCAATAGGTTTTTTAGCAACTTCTTCAAGACGCTTACGCTCTTCATCAACCCCTTTTTTGGACGCTGCAAGTTGTTCTTGCAAGGCTTTCAATTGTGCAGCAGAATCTTGTTTTTGTTGATCAAATGCTGCTTGTAGTTTAGCAAAGCGCTCTTCAGCTTTTTTATCAATATCAGCAATGTTTTTTTGATAACTTGCTTCTAAATCTTTACGTACTTGGTCTATTTTAGCAATAGAATCATCAATCTGTTGTTTATTATCTTCTTGCTTAAGAGCAAGAGCTACCGCATCTGCAAGTGGCTTAATCTGATCTTCTTGCTTCTTTAAACTATCTTTACTTGCTATCTTTGCTTTAGCGAAACGATCTTTTTCTTTTTCAAATAACGTCCTAATACTTGCAAACTCAGGAGACGTATCCCCAAAATCTTTTTTTGCTTTATCAAGCGCAGCATTAAACCGATTACTCATAGCCGCTATTGCGTTATCAAAAAGTTGATCTGATGAATCGTTCATTTTTTTCAAATCATCATACGCTTTTTTTACCGATTGATGCGCTCCTTGCAACAATGATTTTTGATCACTTGCCTTCGCACGCAGAGCATCATTCAAATCTTTAGCTACTTGAGCAATATCATCTTGAATTACTTTTGTATCAACGGCTTTGGCTGATGTATCAGCAAGTTCCTGCTCAGATTTTTCTTCTAAATCTTTAAGTTGCTGCTCGAATAAAGCTTTAGCTTTAGCATCCTTCTCTTTCTTAGCAAGCGCTTCTGCCTCTGCTGCCGCTTTCTTAGCTGCTTCTTCTGCTGCCTTTCGATCAGCTTCTTCTTTTTCTTTACGCTGACGTTCAAGCTCTGCTTGCAGCTTTGCTGCCAGTGCACCAAGATTCCGTTCAATAATGGTCTTAATTTGTGCTAATTGAGGTTTAGCATCGTTGGGCACAATTGATTCTATGATGCCATGTATTCTGAAGCGTTGAAATAAATTTTCACGATCGTTTTTAAAGTTTTTATCATCATTTCCCCATTTATCACCCTTAAGCGATAGAACTAACTCATAATAACGATTACCAAATCTACTATCAGAATGTAACCATATCAGCGGGGTACCTTGGGCTTGATTACGCAACTGAATCATATCTGTTTCATGAATCGTACCAGTCAACCCTGGCACTGCAGATTCTATGGTAAAAGCAGCTTCTGAACTTTGAACCTGAGGGTGCGTTGGGTGCATGACCACTACTTCCCCATGATCTTTACCAAAACGGCTATCTCGATGAGCAACCCAAAACTTAAAAGGATCAAGAACAGGATTAAATTCTTTATATGGATCCATTGCCAACGAAAGTATTTTAATAGAATCACCAAAAGCAACAGGCCCCACATTCATTTCATCACCAACTTTTTGCAACAAAAAGAATGATGCCGCGGTACTCACGCGAACATCATCAATTGGCCCTGCCAAAATTTCTTTGTGTGCATGAGGTTCTTGCGCTTGATTCTGACTGTCGTGGCGACTTGTATGATGAGTCCACAAGCGACGCGCATTTTGGTTTAGATTTACCCGAGCTTTATTACTTGATGCCGGATCCATATCGTAACTAGGTAAGCCAGTCGCAACTGGATCTATCCACACGATAGAATTGTAATGTAATTCTATTCCACGCATCTTGGACCACTGGTCAACAATCTGATCGTTTTGAGCATGTGTTTTTACTAACTCAACAACCCAACCATCATTGGAATCACGTTTGTCATAGCCTGTAACTTCTTGTTTATTTTTATCGCCCAATATAAAAAGGCCTCTGTTAAAATCATGTGAATGAAGAGCAATTGTTTTAAAAATAGCATGTTGCAAATTAAAAACAGTCCCATCATTAAGCTCGCCACCAGAACCTGCCCATACATTGCGTATCTTCCATGAATCATTGATATCACCATCACCATGCACAGAAATTTCTTTTTGCTTGGAAACCGGTGATCTAAAATTCATTGCCGGAATATACAAATTTCTTTGTGTACCAACATTTTCAAGGCGAATAATATCGTGTTCTTTAACGATCTGCCCAAAATCACAATTCCAACGATCTCCTGCATGAGGACCCTTAATAATCCACAACTGAGAATTATCGTCGACACGCGGCGCCCCATAAACAGCAAATCCATGATCAGTTATATTACTCGTATATTTATCATTTCCCGTAGACAAATAACGTTTGTCAGAATGATCCCCGTAGCCATTTTTGTCTTCTCTTTTATCAATACCACTATTGCGATGCCAAAGCCGTACAATACTGCCATAAGTGATAGGACGTTTTCCATCAGTTTTCGCTACGCCGGTGTGTGCTTTCTTAAAGGGATCGGAAGACTCTACACCCTTTGACGTAGGCACAAGTAACACTAAGAACGCTACGAGAATCGTTCTTTTTCTCGTTTGCTTCATCGCTCATCTCCTTTTTATAAAAAAATACACGACATGATTATTCTTAAAAAAAATGTATGCCACTCACTCCTTCTTGTTATTTTATTAAACTTAACCACCAAATAAATTAAACATATTTAATAAAACTTTTCTACTGGTATCTCATTATCTCGCCACACGATACTCAATAAAAAACTATAATGCTCACTCCTTATCTTTTTTATAAATAGTCCCATAATCATCAAGGGCCACCATAGCCCCAACATCATTGATCGCTACTTGCTTAAAACCGCAAGCCCCTGTTTTATTGTCGGCTGTTAGACGCAACCAATGATTATTTTTTCGCACCCAACAAAAATAATCATTGCCAACTGCCCGCGAACCAATCATAAGATTTTGGTGGGCAACCGCTATCCGCCCAAACCCTTGGATATGTGCCAGTTTTTCCCATAACTCATTCTCCCAATTAAAAGAAAAAGCTTCTTGAGCAGTATTAAGAGCAACAACCGCACCATCAAAACCAGCATCAAGCGCCATAATACCGTCTAGCGCTTCTTGCCGCCAACCATTTTGCGTATAGCGATAAACTGCTTGCGTTTTTTTATTCAGACCCCAAATAGAATTCTTATTACCAACAACAAGACGATCAAGTTTGATTTGCGAATCGAAGCATTCCCACGCAGCACGCTCGCTATGATAATGCAATGCATTGCCGTGATCATTCAAAGCCCACAGCTGATTATCACTAGAAACGGCAATATCTTTAAAACGCACAATCTCTTCACCGCTCACCATTTTTTGAGAAAGTTTTTCCCACGCATGCTGCAAAATAGATGGCGAATACTGATATAAACACCCGTCAGAACCAAGCGAAAAAATAAGATTTTTAGTACCACAACGCCCAATCGCAAGACGAGCAGCATTGCCAGGAATTATCGAAAAGCCTGACGCAAGATTAATATTCTTTGTCACTAATGGACGCTCATCTGTCTGAATCTGGCTAAATTCATGAACATGTTTTTTCCCCCCACCAAAAGCTACATAACAAACATTGCGCAAGGCAGCATCTTCAAAAGATATCAATTCATTATCGCCACGCTGAGCAGATTTACCCAATCGCAATACACCATTTTCAACCGAAACCCAATAATCGTTCCACGCTGTTTCTGGGCCAAGTAACCCACCATCATGATCACACACTTTAAGCGACTGCTCAACGCCACCAAGCTTGGTAATCAAAGCTCGTTTATTTTTTTTACTGCCAAGGGAAACATGAATTGTTTCGTCTTTTTTGTGATAAGGCACAGAAGAAAAGCGTAAAAAAAGATCCGCCTTAGAACGTGCTTTAAACTGCACCCATCCTTTACCAGGCTCTTTTAATCGCCATGCTTCATTAAAAATTGCTTCGTCATCTCGATCAGGTCCAAAATGAGTGTAAGTACGCCCGCCTGGCTGGATGCCGGGATACATAGTGGCAGCAAGCTTTTGCATTTTTCCTGGAATCTTACGCCAACCAACACCAATGCTGTTGGTGGACGTAATGCCAACACGTTGAAAAATTCTATAATCGTCAGCAATGCCCCAGACCTGTCCATCATGCCCAACAGCAACAGTCATTAAAGCTTTATTGCCAACCTTTTCCCAATCAGTACCTTGTATCAACGCAGGACGAATACCTCGACGAATATACACGTTGCCATCATGACTTACCGCCCACACATTTTGATCAGTACCAACAGCTACATGTGCAACTTGTTCAGGACATGAAACAGGCAGCCAAGCAGTTCCTTGCAAATTTTTATCGGTAACATCTTGCCGAACAAAACAAACACCGTGAGAATCTAAAGCCCACACGGCATAACGAGAACCAACAGCAATATCAACAAAAATATCTTCTGAAATTAATGACCAGTCAGCACCATCATTAAAAACCGGCTTGCCGTCAAAACGAATACCCCACATTTGCTTGTTGCTACCAAGTGCAATACTATCAAACGTAAAGGGTGTTGGCACCTGTTTCCATGCCTGCCCTTGCACGCAACCGGCCGTAATGCCCGTACGTTTGACCAAATGACCTTGCACGGTCAGCCCAAAAACTTCTAACGCGGCATTAACGGCAAGGTGTTTAAGCGGCTCTCCCAAAACAACATCCCAGCTATTTTCATGCTGTTGATACAACAATTTTTCGGTCACACTAACTCTGGCACCATTGCCACGATCAAGCCCCCAGACAATACTAAAATCACCAAATCCTGGATCTTTAAGCGCATAAGTAGAGCAAATCGGCATGCTCAAAAAACTCAGCATAAACAACAAGAATCGAATAGCTTTCATTGCTACACCTTGCATCAAAAGTTAAACCTTTTTAAAATGATATTCAGTGTAGCATCTGAAAAATAATCAAAGTCAAGAAAACTTTATAACAAAGACGATTGCTGAGCGCATCCCTCTTCTTTGACCACATTATGCATCATATTTTTCCCACCGTGTAATTGAAAACCAAGTTCAATAATGATATCAATAAAAGCCATTGGCTTACGGCCAGTTTCTGCTACTTGATGGAACAAACAGGTTGCAGGAGTTAATGCTGGCAAGGTATTTATTTCCAGAATCACCACACGCTGTTTACCGGTTGGGCTTTGTGCCGCCGTTTGATAAAAACAATCAATACGCACATAACCTTTGCACCCAATAACTTGATAAACATCTTGTAATGTTTGCTGCACAAAGGTTGTCGCTTGCTGATCAATGGGCGCCGGGGTAATATTTTGACCATCGCCAGGCAAAAATTTTTCTTGAATCGATAATACCGTATCCTTGGCAACAGAATATGAAGGCGGTAATGCAATTGGATCATCATTACCATAAACCCCGCACGTCAATTCCATACCACGCACGCATTCCTCAATCAACACTTCCTGCTTACCAAAAGAAAAGACATCATCAACCGCCATACACGCTTCGCTAACATTTGCAACTTTATGAACACCCACACTGCAACCATCATCTGATGGCTTAACAATAAATGGATAAGAAAAAGAAGAAGCTAGCTGCTCAATAAAAAATTCTTGTTCCTGCTGGTTTTTGTTAAACCACTCACCAACTTTAAGTAAATAATTATGAGGAACCTCAAATCCTTTTTGCTTCAACAAAAAATTGGTTTGATATTTATTCATGCACAAAGAACTAGCAAGAACACCAGAACCGTTGTATGGCATTTTAAGCATTTCAAGCGCACCCTGTACTGCCCCATTTTCACCCTTGCCGCCATGCAAACCAATAAAAACGAAATCCGCTATTGTTGGCAAATCCGACCAGGCTATTTGTATGTCATCGGAAATAAGCGCACTGATTTCACGCGTTGAATTTTGAATAAGCATGCGTTGCGAAAGCTTGAACAACTTCATCGATTCATGCACAAAAACAGGAATCACTTCGTATTTGTCTGACGAAAGTTTATAACAAACATTTCTACCAGATTCGAGCGAAATTTCACGCTCATTTGAATCCCCACCCAGCAATACCGCAACACGAACTTTTTGAGAGTTTACTACCATACTTTCATCCTTTTGAAGAGACAGAGATGTATTGATACCATAAGCGCGCAATTCACTGGCAATTAAAAAGTTAATCAGCTGCGCGTGACTCATACCAATTTCTGCTGCTTGATGAAAAAGAAAAGTAGCAGGCCCCATGCCCGTTAATGAGTTTGGATCTATAAAATAAACACTACCATCATCTGCTAAAATACCATCGATACGGGCAATCGTTCTAAACCCCAACACCTCTGCCGCTCGCTCACTGGCGCGCATAATCGCTTGCGTATCTTGCTCGCTACACATGGCCGGTGTAATTTTTGCTGCACGACCGGGCATATACTTTTGTTCATAATCAAAAAATTCAGTTCCTTCTTCGGGGATAACTTGCGTCAATGGCAACGAAAACCATTCGGTTGATCCATTAAGATTTTTTTGTAAAGACACACAAACAAATTCCATGCCCTCTATTTTTTGCTCAACAATAACATCTTGAGCAACCTGATTAACATACGCCGCTTTTTTTATAGCATTTAGTAAATCCACCTGCTCATGAACAACAGAAACCCCAAAGCTTGAGCCCTCATGCATCGGCTTGACAATACACGGCAAGCTAACATGCTCAGCACCTAAACGCTTCATCAGCGTTTCAATGTTAAGTGTCGCAATCTGAAAACCACGTATTACAATGCCCGCTGGAACCAAAAGGCCATGAGCTTTCAACAAATCTTTATGGAATCCTTTATCCATACCTGCAGCACTGGCAAAAATTTTGGCACCCAGATAAGGAATGTTATGCACTTCAAGCATACCCTGCAATATGCCGTCTTCAGCATAACGGCCATGCATAGCGATATAAGCAAAATCAATCAGATATTTTAAATCGTCCCATGAAATTTTTTCTGCTTCTCCATTTAACCGATCTACAAAATCTGCAATTTTACCACGATGCAAAAAGTGCCAGGGCAAAAGATAGAGATCACCCTCGTACGTCTGAAAAACCGCCACCACATCATAAAGATTAGTATCTAAATGATCACAAATGGTGCGGCCAGAATTGAACGAAACTTCTCGTTCAAGATTCATACCCCCCATCAAAACACCAATACGAAGTTTTTTGCTGATATTCATTGTTTTAATTTTCTCGTTTTTTTTAAAGTATTTTGTTGGTTAATGTTAACTATTTTTAAGATTTGCCAAGTAAAGCATATAAATTCATAAGCGCTTGGCAATAATTTGATGAAGAAAAAATTGCAGAAGCAACCGATACTATCTGAACACCAGCCTGCTGCAATGAACAAATGTTACTAGCACCAATCCCGCCATCCATACAAATGTTAAATTTAAGATTTTTTTGCTGACGCATGGCAACTAACGCAGGCACCTTATCGCACGCGCTTTCTATAAATTTTTGACCAGAAAATCCTGGATTTACTGACATTATTAAAATTTCATCAAGTAACGACACAAATGGCTCAAGTTGTTCGACGCCTGTTTTTGGATTAAGGGCCAGCCCAGCCTTAATATCTCGTTTTTTTAATTCTTCAATAAGCTTTACGCCATCCTGCACATATCGCACAACTTCGCGATGAAAAACAAAACTATCTTTTTTTTGTAAGTTTAAGCGCGTTACCCATGATGCAGGATTTTCCACCATTAAATGCATTTGCAGTGGCTTAGTTGTAGCACCGGCAAGCGCATTTACCAGCGTCGGCCCCCAGGTAAGATTAGGCACAAAATGGTCATCCATAATATCAATATGATAACCATCAACATGCGAATCAAGGGCTGCTAGCGTTGACGCCAAATTTAAAACATCACATGAAATTAATGAAGGATAAATTTTCATCACGCTCGCTCCTTGTTCATTCACTCACCGCTTCACCCATTTTAACTACTGTTTCTTTTACCTCAGCAGAATTTTTTATTAAATCTGCACGCACTTTGATGGCATTTTTTTTAAACAACAGCACAACGGTTGAACCACCAAATTCAAAAAACCCTGCTTCATCACCTTTTTTATAAGCCTGGTTTTCATGATGCGTTGAAACAATTTTCCCTACAAACATCGCCCCCACAACAATCATTAAAACATCCCCAAAAAGATC
Organism: bacterium; assembly: GCA_016699045.1. Taxonomy (NCBI): domain Bacteria; species bacterium. The sequence continues at coordinate 1,202,581 of CP064957.1, read as the reverse complement.
TGACTGCAAGGTTATCATGTGTCGTTCATTCTGCACCAACGGTTGTAAACCAGTTGCAAAAGTAATCGGATTAACTGATTCTAAAAAACCATGTATAACAATATTTTTTTGTACAAAACAATTAAAGGGAAAATGATACCGATGGTAATCGTAAGGCGCCAAGCGATAAACCATCATAGTGCCATGTTCATACTGAGCTGCTAATTCATCATTTTTTAAAAAATCAGCCAACGTAAATCGACAGCCTTTAATCAAAAAATCTTGTTCTCGTTGTAAATGCTCAAAAACAAAAAGCTTGGCATCTGCAATACTAATCATCATATTTTTGCGCTGATCAATCAAGCGAGCACCAGGTTTCAAGGCACGCGTAAAAAAATGATTAAAAGAACGATAACCGCCTTCAGGAACAATAAAGTCATTCATACTAATTTTATGATGATCAATAAATGGTTGGATCTTAGCTTTGGTAAATCGAGAGTTTTGATATATCGCCAACAATTTTGCCATAAAACGATGCCGCACCAACACGCGCAGTACTTTGCCAACCGGATGCGTATATAAAAAATTAAGGAGAGCAAACCTTTCGGTTTGCTCTATCTCGAGGCGTCCTTTATTGTAGAACTGAACGCCATTATTTTTTTGAATCTGTTTTAACCACAAGGCCATAATACTCATAATTTTTTATTGCTTTTGAGGCAGCTCTGCATTATTTTGTTGAGCAAAAAAATTTTCATCTATTTCGCCAACAATACGTTCATACATATAAGAACTCAACAAAATTGCCTGTTCTTTAAGATACAAACCAACATTTTTATTTTGATGCAAAATTGATTCTATCAAATGCCAAATAGACGCCATAACTGACAACACTTCTAACGAAAGTTGCGTACCATCTTCAAGAACCGGTATATCAGCTTGGTTGGGCTTGTCTATATTTTCCATCACACCATCAACCACTTCTAATGCCATATCGGTAATATTGTCAACAACTGACGTAGCACCAGGAGTAGATGCAAGATTTTCAGCATCTTCTACCCTTACAACATTTTGATCGATAGCAGCATCACGAAATGTTTGCTGTTGAGACTTAAGATACTTTACTACCGGAACAATATTTCTTTCCACAAATGGCATAATGCGTGCAAATAAATTTTCTGAAAATTCTTGATTATTAAATCTAACTTTAACTTGAATATCTGCAAGGGTCAAAGCATCAAGCATCATAGATTTGGTACAAGAAGAACACTCATCTGCCAAGGTCTTGGTAAGTTCTTCAATAGCACAAGCAAGACGCGTTGTTTGATCAGCAGCTTTAGCGGCTTTATCTTTTTCATTTTGTGCTGTAACGTTAGCAGCCAGCGACAACAAAGAACCTACAATTTCGCACGCCGCTTGTTGACGCTCTCTTTGATCTTGCGCACCAATAGCCTTGCCGACTTTGTCGCATGTTTTAGCAAGATCGCTTAAAAAATTTGCTGTCGCAATTTTTTTGGTCTCAAATTTTTCTTTGTAAGGACACGATGCATACACAGCCCCATTAAAAGCCATAATGCCCATCACCGCACATAATCCATATTTTGTGATAATTTTCATCGCTTCTCCTTGCTATCAAAAAAGATCATTCCCTCACCGTTCACCAACTTGGTTGGTTATAGCAAACAAAACAATCCTACGCAACAAAAAACAATATCAAACCGCCAACTATGGAAGAAAACCATCAAGCGCCAATGGCTGAGAAAAATCAAAATGTTCATCAATCATTAGTTGATGATCAACTAAAAACAAAACAGCACGAACATCAATCCCTGACTCACGCACTGTTTTAAAAAGACTTTCGATCAACTGCCATTTTTTTGCAATTGAATCATCTTTTTTCATTAAGGATTGAGTAAAAGAAAGATAAGCTTCTTGGTTGTACAAAGATAACGATACCGTCTCAAGACGCACAGCGTGATCAACAAGGCGCTCTTCTTGAACACACGTCAACCACCCACTCACCACTTGTTTAAGATTTTGTCCGTAATCATGCGTATGCCACATTAAAAAAGCTTGTTCGCTGTTTGGTTGGTCATGCTTTATAAAACGATAGGTAATCGGTTTACGCACAATCGCAGGTAGAGTTTTTTCATGAGCCTGGCGTATCGGTACGCCATGCCACGCCCAATGAATAACCAGAACATTTCGCTGAATCAAAAAAAAAATATGGCCACCACAAAACTTGCAGCAGCTGAAAGAATAAAAAGATTTTTTTTAATTGATATCATCATAACAACACACTACAAGCAAATATCTTGCACATTAATAACACCGGCCAATTCAATACGATATGAATCATCTTCCATATGAAAAGTTGAAAACTCCATTACTTCTGAAGGTAGCAAAGCGGTGATGCGATGCCAAAGGCCTGGCACAATATGCTGCGTATCGCCCGGCTCCATAACACGATTAGTCTTTTTGTCACCATCAACAAGTTCGATATAAACTTTTCCTGAAAGAACATAAAACGTTTCTTCTTTAATTTTATGATAATGCAATGAGCAGCGACCTCCGGAATTGAACACCAATTTTTTACCGCAATATTTTGCATTATTGACAATCCACTCTTCATGCCCCCAATCTTTAGAAGCAACATAAACAAGCTGATCGTATTTAATACCAAGAATAGAGCGTTGATCGAGATCTACCATGTCTTTATTCATTAAACTAACTCCAAAGAATCTCTTTTTTAAGTGGAGGAGAGAATGGGATTCGAACCCATGATTCCGGGTTAACGGAATAACTGCTTTCGAGGCAGCCGCTTTCGACCACTCAGCCATCTCTCCGCTCCATATAAACGCGCGCGTAGTATCAAAGAAAATAAAAAAATTAAAAAATAATTTGCTTTATAGGTATTTTAGCATATATCTTTACAAAAAGCTTTTCAAGATAACTAAGTTTAAAGCACCCTTTAAAAGAAGTAAATTCATTTTGATAAAAACAGCAACAAAAAAAATTCACCACAATAATGCTTAATTAAGAGGAGCGTCTGATGGAGAACACACGAATAAATTGGAATGCAAGAGCTATCGTTTTAGCCGCAGGCCAAGCAAGCCGTTTTAAAACAAAAAAAACGAAACTTTTATTCAATATTTGCGGCCGTAGCATGATTTTGTATCCACTCAAAGTTCTAGAAGATTTAAATCTTCCCATGACCCTTGTTTTGGGCTATCAAGCCGAAGACGTTAGAAAAGAAATAGAAAAAGAAGGCGTAGCAAAAACACAATTTGTTATTCAACAAGAACAAAAAGGAACTGGTCACGCCGTTGCTTGTTCTGAAGAAACGTGGGACCAAGATGACATTCTTATTTTGTATGGCGACACACCACTTATTTCAAAAGAATTAATTAGAACATTACTTATTGAGCATCAAGAAAGCAAAGCCATCATATCTTTTTGCTCAACGCTCGTTTTGGATGCTAGCGGCTATGGTCGCGTAATTGGTTATAACGACGGAATCGTTAGAATTATCGAAGAAAAAGATTGCACCGAAGAACAACGCGCTCTTAATCGTATCAATGCTGGTATTTATGTTATGAAAAAAAGTTTTTTGAAAGAAAACATTCATCACATAAAACCAAGCCCAGTATCCGGAGAAATTTATTTTACTCATTTAATCAACATGGCAAGTGATCAAGGACTTCCTGTCCACGTAGTCAATGTTCCTTATGATAATGTCCGTGGCGTTAACACACTTCAAGAATTATGGTCAGTTGAACAAATTAAACGATCAGAATTCATTAAACACTGGATGCTACAAGGCGTACGCTTTGAATTGGCACAAAGTATTCACATTGATATCAATGTTGAAATTGGTGCTGGCTCATTTATTGGTACTGGCGTACATTTGTTGGGTAAAACAAAACTTGGTGAGGAAAACACCATTGGCGCATTTTCAATCATAGAAAACACAATAACGGAAGATAACGTTAGTATTCACTCGCACTCGGTAATTCAAGACAGCACCATTCACCACAACGCACACATTGGACCTTTTGCACGTTTAAGAAATAATGTTATTATTGGAGCACATGCCGAAATTGGCAACTTTGTTGAAATTAAGCAGACAACCATCGGCGAAAAAACTAAAATGAAGCATCTTTCATACCTTGGCAATGCAACCGTTGGTTCAGGTGTTAATATTGGCGCGGGCACCGTTTTATGCAATTATGACGGCGAACGAAAACATCCAACAACCATTGAAGATAATGCATTTATTGGCAGCAACAACACCTTGGTATCGCCAATCACCATCGGCAAAGATTCCTACACCGCAGCAGGATCTACCATTACCAAAGATGTCCCACAAGACAGCCTTGCTATTGGTCGCTCAAAACAAGTAAACAAAGAAGGATACGCAAAAAAAATACGCGAGAAATTACAAAAAAAAACATGTTTAAACAATGATCAAGAAGATAAAAAATCTTTAAACTTTCTTGGCGCCGTAAAAACAACGAACTCGGAACATAACGAACTATGATCACTATTTTTCACACCGCAGACGTACATTTTGGCGTTGAAAACTATGGCAAAATTGATGCAGCAACCGGCATTCACACACGCTTACTTGATTTTAAAAATGCGCTTGAAGAATGCGTTAATAAAGCGGTTGCAGAAAACATAGACCTCTTTTTGCTGTGTGGGGATGCGTATAAAACCGCATACCCCACCCCCACCCAACAAAAGCTTTTATGCAGTCTTTTGCTCAAACTGCATACAGCAAAAATTCCGGTTGCTATCGTGATTGGCAATCACGACCATCCACTCAGCTTTGGCAAAGCAAACGCATTGGACATTTTTGCTTATCTTCCACTCGATAGTTTTTATGTTTTTTCAAAACCTGAAGCAATAAAGATCACTACAAAAAATGGCCCCGTGCAAGTCGTTGGCATTCCATGGCCAACCCGCAACACACTGGTTGCCAACACCGAACATCGCTTCAAAAACAATGCTGAAATTGCCACTTGTTTGTCTGAAAAAGTTGGCCACATTATCAACTCACTAGCACAAACACTGAACCCCAATCTACCTGCAATTTTAGCGGGACACTTAACAGTAAGCAGCGGTATTTTTTCAGGTTCTGAAAAATGCGCTATCTTTGGTACCGATCCAATTTTTTTACCATCACAACTTGCCATCTCACCTTTTGATTATGTTGCTCTCGGTCATTTGCATCGTTATCAAAATCTTAACCCAAAAGGCTTCCCGCCGGTTGTCTATTCAGGCTCCATTGAACGCGTAGATTTTGGCGAGCGAAAAGAAGATAAAGGTTTTTGCCGCGTCACGATAGACAAAAAAGCGGCCGACAAAACCGAATGCAACGTAGATTTTGTACACGTCAACACACGACCAATGATCCAAATTGAAGTAAAACTGACAACACTAGGCAACCAAACAGAACAAATTTTAGACCAACTCAAGAAAAAAAATCTGACGAATGCTATCGTTAAAATTGTCTACCATGTCCCTGAAGCGAGTACTGACACCGTTGATGTTTTAGCACTACAGCGAGCATGCAGCAAAGCTATGTACCTGGTCGGCATTTTCCCCAAACACACGCTTGCCACTCGTGAACATCGGGCCCAACTTAAAGTAGATATGGACTTACCAACGATGCTGCGCAACTACTTTGATGAAAAAAAAGAAATTGCCGATAGAAAAGAGCTTTTAATTAAAAAAGCTCTTGAATTAAATGAAACCATACAAACCTCACCGACCCAAGAATAAATAACCCAAAATCATTACTCAGCCAATACAAAATTACCCATTTCGTGATTCGTTGCCCCATTATTTTAATTTCTGTTATGATATAACGAGGCAAAAGGGGGAATCAGAAAAGAAACTGATTTGGGGAGACTCTAATGAAGTTTGGGCGGTTATTAATAATTTCTTTTATCTCGACACTTGGCATGACATCGACGATCATGCCTGGCAATATTCATGATATCAAAGGCACGTGGAATATTCTTTCTCCAGAAAGCCGCATCAGACTATCTCCTACTTGCGGCGCTCTTGGCATAGAAATGGGCTACATAGAAAAACTGTATCACTTTAGCAATCAAGACGATGCTACTGTCCATTTGATAAAACAACTCTTTCACGCTTTTCCAGGAAGTATTGCTCCCTCACAATTTGGACTGGCAGCAAAATTCACCACAGCAACCATCGGCGCATTATTAAATACACTCGAAAAAACACACAAGAAAAGCAACGATGATCGTTTTACTGCAATTGTCCATACTGTAGTAACCGACCAATCACTTCAAAAGGCAGTCGGATCTGAAACTCTTTCTGAGGACTATCAAAAATATCAAGCAAGTGAGTCCTTAGACCATCAAATAATCGCCGACCTTAAAAACAAGGCGACCCACCATCTTAAAATAAGCTTCAAAGATGCAAAGAAAAAAACACTCCTCGAGTTATTAAAACTCTTAGAAAGTCTTCCAGAAGAAAGACTCAATGACGAGGTCAAAGAACTCATTACAAAATGCAAAGCATGGGAACAAATCGATACCACAAAAAAACAACTTTCAAAAGATTCCATAGCAATATTCAAATCAATCGAAACATTTGCTCATACGTTAATCGATGCGTGCGACGAATGCAATCCGGCAAAAAATGCCGATGAATCCTCAGCATCTTCGGCTTCTTCTTTACAATTGAAACAAAATTTAATCTATCGGCCCTACACCGCGCAGCACGCCTTATTAGCATGGGTTTATAAAACAATCAATAGCAAAAAAGACTTTGTACCTTTTTTTCAAAAAATACATGCGGATTTATTTACCGAACAAGTCGATTTTCTTGATGCAGAGTGGCTCAGTGAATGGGTAGACGATATTTTTCAAATAGATGACAATATCAACCTTCATACAAAATTTCTTAAAACATTTGCTCCAAAAACCTCTCAAGAAGTTATAGAACTATGCGATGACAACTATTTTGATGAACTTTTATTCATGGAAGTAAAATATCAATTATACGGACAAAATATACCGATACTTCCAAACAGTAGACAAATATTCTTTCGCTCACACAAGTTTTCAGACTGCTCAGAAATGTTACTACTCAATTTATGCAATATCATAACTTATGATAAAAAAACAGGAACATTTGGCAACCAACCTGAAAATCTAGTTATGCCAGACATGCTAAAAAATTTCTATGCAGAAGAAGATATCAATGGCATAAAGATAAACGCTCTCGAAAAAACAACGGGAGATTTAACCGTAAGACAATCATGGAGTAATCTTCTTCAAAACAAGCCATACATTATTTACCACAACGCATGGAACCCCAACAATTCTAATTATTACTATGAATTTCCAAAAGATAGCCCCGAAAAAATTGTTGGTTTCATTAAATTGCCCGATATAATAATCCCTGAAAACATACCAACAGGACAAAAAACATTAATTGCAAAAAACATGTCTACCAATCATGTATCAGCTAACTCTCCCTCGCACACCTTTAACTATGTGACTGTTAATAAAAATTCTTATTTACTCGTTGAAAATGACGAGTATGAACTTTTTGAAATCATGCCGTTCATAAGAAATATCATCATTATGATGGACAGAATTTGGCATTTACAACTATTTTTGGACAAAAAACAATCTATCCATAATTTTTTTCAATCATCATTTTTCAACTCAACATATTTTAAACAATTATGTGACAAATGCGACTTTGAAATAGATAAAAAAATTCTTCCTAACCTGGATTATGAACTCAAAGAATATTCCTTTTCTCTTAGCAAAAAATCATGTAGCGCTTTTTTTTATATAGCACTTGTACCTCCTCGGCATATTTATGCTCAACGCTCTCCCATGCCTAGTAGCTTATTAGACTACGCTCAACCACTACAAAAATACCTTAATCAAAATTTAGAAAAAATAAAAAATCCAATAGCACCACTTATTTTTGATCTCTACCGACCATCTAATTCCGAAGCTCAAACTATTTATAGGTTTTTTACTCAAAATCTATTTGAAGATGATGAAAAAACTGAAATCATAGAAGATATCATTGAATCAAAAAAAACAGAGCCAGAGCTCGCTTCGTTAGTAAATCAACTTATAAAAAATCTTAACGTTAAAGACAATCTAGAAGCACAATTAGCAATAGCTAAAAGCCTACATGACGGTATATATTTTATACGTAATAATCGTAATAACTTTCATACAAAAGAAGCACTTGCTCTCTTTGTAAATAAAATAATTGACCATCACAATACTTCTGTTTTATTAGAAATTTTCGATTATATTATCCCATTGCTACAAATACTCAATGACAACGATACCATCACAAAAATAGCCGATTGGTTCATACACAAAAGCACGCACGAAAACACAGAGCAAGCTCTTCCGGCTTTAAAATTGTTACTTGATTTGGTCATCAACGATAATCACGATTTTTTTTCCGCAGCAACCACAGCTGCAAATCATACCATTTTGAACGAAAATCATACACTCTACAACATCGCGACTAAAATAATAATAACACTCATAAATAAGGATTATGAACCAGCGCTACAAGTCGGAACTGCTTTAGCAGTTAAAAAAGAACAATCCAAAATTACTTTCATATTTTTAGAACTTCTGCTTAAAAAAGGTTATGCCCCAGCTTTGCAACCAATAACGGACATAGCTTCTCAATTGAGCAACAGTGATAATTACGAATCAAAAAAACTTGGCTTCCAATTTTTCAAAGCACTCATAGAAAAAAATTATATTCCTGCTCTTGATACCGCTACAACTACTGCCATTCAACAAAATTTTGATAAAAATCCTGAATATAAAAAATTTGGATCAATGCTTTTAAAAACACTTATTGAAAAAAATTACGAACCAGCGCTACAAGCAACTATCGATCTTGCCATTAAACTTTGCTCACGAGACAATACCGAAGATAAAGATTCTGGTTTATTTTTGTTAAATCTTCTCATCACAAAAAACTGTCGTTCCGCTTTTGAAATAACAACTCAAACAGCTTTCGAATTATCTTCAAATAATAATGAAACAATTGCTTTTGCTTGCTTAAATTTATTAGAAAAACTTGTCGAAAAAAAATATGCTAAAGCATTGAGACATGCCTACCAAGCAGCATCTAATAACTTACAAAAAGATGATTTCCTTAAATCTAAATCAATGACACTACTTAAAGCTCTTTGTGCACAGCACTATATCCCTGCTCTTAAAACTACCTTGCAACTGGCGATAAACAATAGCAATAAATCAATCGCAGAACAGCACTTATCACTCGAACTTTTCGACACACTATTTCAACAAGGATATGAACCTGCAATAAAAGCAGCTCTTCCCATAATCAAGGAAAAAAGCAACGGCCCGAACAAACGATTACAAGGCTTTGCATCTTTGCTCAAAAAAAATATCGACAAATACTATGACATACCCCCAGATTTTGAATTTTAATCAACCCACCAAAAGATTGTATCAAAAGTAAAAAAGCATATGCGGCCGATATTTAAAGAAATATTTGCCGCATATGCTTTTTATGAGCCAACAATTTTTGTAAGAAGATTTTCAAATCTTATTCTGCTGAAATTATCTTTTTTAAAACGGCGATATAATCAGAAAAAGCTTTCTGCCCTTTGAGCGTAAGGTAATACGTCGTTTGTGGCTTATTGGCAACAAATGTTTTTTCATTTCAACATACTCATGCTCTAAAAGTTCCCGCATATGCGTTGTCATATGACCATCAGAAAGATCAAACATTGTTTTAAGGCCGCTGTACGTACACGACCCAGACACCAACAAATATGCCATAATTCGTGTCCGAATGGGTTGATGGAGGACACGATCCAATACATCATGCATCGCCCATCCTTACGATTGAACTATGTTTTTTTGTACATACCAAAGAGCTGCACCCATGATAATAAAAGTACACCCTTGATAAGCAACAAGATACGCCCACAAATGATTGATGGAAAGTTGACTAATACAAATACCAATAATGCCAGCAACAATATTTGCCCAAGCTGCAACACTCACAATGCGCGACGTAAATTGACCAAACCAAACAAATAAAGTTCCAATTAAAATAAGAACGATCGGCGAAATGATTTCAGTCTGTCCCACAAACGCTAACGCAGCAGACATAGCTACTGGAATGATGGGAAACAATTTGCCAACTTCAAACAATTGTTCTAGAAGAGCATTGCGCTCAGATTTTTGATGACGAAACAACCGTGGAATAAAACCAAAAACACACCAATAAAATATCGTTCTTAAAACAAAAATAAGCGCAGGCGCTGCCGTTGTAACACCAAAAATAAATGGATCAATCGTCGTATTTAAAAACCATTCTGCCAGTGGAATAAGCGCCACGCCGGTTCCCATCACCATCATCTTAGGTCCCGAAATTGCTACCTTGAGATTGCCTTTAATCACTCCGTAGATATCATTTATTTGACGCAACGCTGCTTGTTTATCGATTGAAAAAGCCGCTTGTTCGTTACTTATCTGCCGGTTCATAAAATACCCTTTCTTTGAAAAAATTAACCCAAAAGCCAGTAAAATAAGGTAGAAGATCATCCCTTTCTAAATGTTTAAAAAAATAGTACTATTAAAACAATAGTTAATTAAGCGCTAAAAGTCAACCACCAACGAAACCTTATTTAACTCATATGGCTGAAAAACTGGGAAACATTAGCCAAAAGACCATTCTTGGAGTATTCTTGATGGTGAGGATACTTATGGAAACAAACCAAAAAATACAATTAACCAAATACTTGGCCCACTGTGGGCTTTCATCGCGTCGAAAAGTGACCGATTTGATCAATGAAGGGCTTATCGCCATCAACGGGGCTATTGTTAAAAACCCCAGCGAACGCATAGACCCTACCGCTAGAATCACCTGCCAAGGCAAAGTTGTTCGACCTGAAAAGAAGATCTATATCCTTCTTAATAAACCCGAAGGATACGTCTCCTCGCTGTCAGACCCAAACAACGAGAGAACCGTTATGGAGTTGGTCAACTTGCCAGGCAAGCAACGCATTTACCCTGTCGGGCGCCTTGACCAAGATACGACCGGTGTCTTGATTATGACCAATGATGGTGATCTGGCTCAACAACTTGCTCATCCACGCTTTGCCAGAAAAAAAGTTTACCACGCCGTCATTGACCGCGCATTGCATGAACGCGATTTAGAAAAAATTAGAAACGGCATAACACTCCGTGATGGTAGAGTTAAGGCTGACCGTGCCTATTTTGTACAAGGAAAAGGCAGGCACCATATTGGTATTGAGTTGCATAGTGGTCGCTACCACATTATTCGCAGAATTTTTATGCATCTTGGTTATCACGTGGGCAAGCTTGACCGTGTTGCCTACTCTTCGCTTACTAAGCGCGGCGTAACTAAAGGTAACTGGCGCTATTTGACTCAAGAAGAAGTTGCCATGCTTCATGCACCAGAAACAGTGCACACACCAACAAAACGCAATTCAGATTCTCGTTCAAAATAAACTTTCTTGTAATTAAAAAAAAATAACCTACGAGGTAAAAAATCGTAGGTTATTTTTTAAGTAAACCACACTCATATTTTCTAAAGTATTCTCTCTCTATCTCTCACTCATTATATTTTATTTAATAAACAAAATGTTAATTTTAAAAAAAACAGATCGAGTAGAAAAGTTTTTTTCTTGACATAGAATTATCAGGCTGCTACCCTTTTGCAAGCATAAGTCAACAAGCTAAGATTGAATGATAATTCAGTAATATTTTTGTAAAAAAATCCCTAAATGAACAGTACTTTTGTATTGTTCGCCCCCCCAACCCTCCAGCTTGTCCTAAGTTGGAGGGAGTTTTTTTTAGACGCATTTTTTATTTATTCTTGAACAATGGTAACCTGACTCGCAGGCCCACGCTTTTGTTGATTATTTTTTTTAAAAACAGCACGCACAACGTATGCAGACTTATAAAAAATCGCGGCTTGATCAATATAACTACATGTTTCTAATGGCGCAGCGTTAAGTGGCGCGCGCGGAATAAAGCCTTGTTTATTTAAACGATAAACTTCATAACCAACCAACAGGCCAATCTCACTGGTCACAACAACTGGTTGCCATGAAATGAGGTGATGATCTCCAACGCACTCAACCTTGACACAATGCACCGAGGGAAAATTAAGCGTATTAATTTTTTCTTTTTTTTCAGTAGGGAAAGAAAAAATCGATCTATTTTTTTTTCCACAACTCGTAAAAAAAAACAAAGAAAAACATACTACAGAAACAATCAAAAAATGCATGCCAAAAATTATCATATGCTGTAAATTATTCAGAAAAAATTAATCCAAATTCTTCTGCAGCTTTTCGTAATTCAGCAGCATCATCGTCGGACAATTCTTTAGTCAACTGAATATGCTCATACAACGACTGACTAGTTCCGTGAACATAACTCACAAATTGTTGGGCAAACTGTTTGACATATTCTATCGTCAGTTTATCCAAAAAGCCTTCTTTCAAAAGAAACAAGAAAAGAACTTGATCAACAAATGAATAAGTTACATGCTCGTCCTGCTTTAATAACTCAGTCGCACGCCGACCACGGTCAAGAATGCGCCGACTTGCACGGTCAAGTTCTGAACCAAACTGCGCAAATGCCAACAACTCATTATATTGTGCCAAATCAAGTTTAAGCGTACCCGCTACTTTTTTAATAGCTTTTGTTTGCGCAGAACCACCAACGCGAGATACCGATAAGCCAACATTTACTGCTGGACGCATCCCACTATTAAACAAACTGGTATCAAGAAAAATTTGACCATCCGTTATTGAAATAAGATTGGTCGGAATATAAGCAGAAATATCATCACCCTGAGTTTGAATAATTGGCAACGCCGTCAACGACCCGCCACCTTGTTCTACAGAAAGCTGGCCTGCACGTTCAAGAAGACGTGAATGGATATAAAAAATATCCCCAGGATACGCTTCGCGCCCCGGCGGACGACGCAACAACAACGATAACTCACGATACGCAATCGCATGCGCGCTTAAATCGTCATAAACAATCAAAACGTCCTTGCCTTTACTCATAAAATATTCACCGATGGTGCAACCAGAATACGGCGCTAAAAATTGGTTTAACGCAGACTCTTTAGCGTCGGCATTCACCACAATGCAATATTCAAACGCGCCATGTTTTTCAAATTCATAAATAATTTTTGCCGTACTCGATTGTTTATTCCCAATCGAAACATAAATACAGATAACGTTATTACCCTTTTGATGCAAAATGGTATCAATAGCAATAGCCGTCTTGCCGGTTCCTCGGTTGCCAATAATCAGTTCTCGCTGACCACGGCCGATGGGAATTAAACTATCGGCAACCACAATACCTGTTTCCATCGACCGGTTTACGGGGCTGCGCTGGGCAATACCAGCAACCGCATGCTCAACTGGCATCTCTTTTTCTGCCTTTATTTCGCCATACGCATCAAGCGGCATGCCGCGAGCATTAATAACACGCCCAACAAGCGCTTCGCCTACAGGAATACAAAAAACAGAACCAGTACGGTAAGCAACTTCTCGCTCAATAACCATATTGCTGCTATCAAGCAAAACAACGGAAACGTAATCTTCATCCAAATCTAGAATGATTCCCTTGCCACCATTTTCAAATCGTATAAATTCGCCAAAAATAGCACTTGTCAGTCCATACACCTTACAAATACCATCACCAACTTTGATAACCGTCCCAATTTCTTCTAATTTTTCTTGCGGTTTATCACTTAATGATTTCTCAAGAATAGAAATTATATCCGTATCTCTTTCTACCATAGTCTCACTCGTCGAAGCACTGAACGTTTTACATTTTCTAAATGTTGCGTAACTGAACTTTCCCACAAAAGCGTTTCACCTTTTACTTTGATACCACACACTAATGCAACATCAACGAGAAAGGTAACCTCCACCTTTTTGACGTTGGGAATTTTTTCTAATGTTGTAATCACATCATGTTGTTCTTGATCTGTTAACTCATGGGATGTTGTTACTTCAAAGAGTAACATATTTTTACGGATGCGATACAACCGGATTACCTGACAGACAATATCGTAAATCATTTCAATGCGCCGATGTTTCAGCAACGGCTTAATTAAACGTACAATGGTTTTACAAATATTGAGGGTTTCTAAGATTTTTTTGAGCATCAGCTCTTTAACTTCATCACTAATCGTTGGGATGTCTAAATAAACACAAATATACTTATGTTTTTTAAAAAATGACTCTAATACTAGCAAGCTTTGATAACATCTATCATCAAGAAGATCTTGATACAAATTCATCAATGCTTCCGCATATTTTTTAGCAAGAGATTCACTTTTTACAATCATTGTGGGGTTGTGTTTATTGAGCCAAACTGTTCAATACATCTTTTAAGGCCATGCCGACCTTTATCATGAGCATACTTCTTAGTCAGCTCAATACGTGCAAGCTCTAATGCCTCTGGAATTGCCTGTTGCATTTCTTTTGACAACGTTAAGTACGTTGTTTGTTTTTTTCTTTTTTCAACAATCTGCTCGCGAATTTTTTCATACTCGAGCTCAAGAGCTTGTTGGTTTATAAGCTCACTTTCATGCCATAATTTAACTTTACGCTCAAGCAAAATAAACATTTTCTTTTGATGCGAAATAGTACGTTCAACGCGATTCATGGTCGATAAGACAAGCTTTTCTTTTTCAAAGAGCTCTGTTTCACGCTTTTGAAGAGCTTTAACATGGTCTTGCAAGAATGGCAAGAGATACGCTTTTATCAATACACAAACCTGATAAATCAGCAAAGAAAAAAGAGTAAATCTAAAAACGATTCCCCAAAACTCAGTCTCTATATGCATGAGAAACTTTCTTTACAAAAAATTCTTTGCTTACGTCTACGACATTTTTAATATCTGCGACATTTTTTTTATATAGTATCGGAACGAGTACCTCTGGATAACCATCCCCAGAAAAAACATATTCTCTTTTAAGATGTTGTTTGAAACTAACTAACGCATCAGCCTTTTGTGTAACTTTTTCTTTTAATTCAGCTTCATACTTTGCCAAAGAATTAAGCAAGCCTCTACGAACGAATGATCGCTTACGCAGCAAAGTAACCAAAGGCCGCAATAAAAAATGACTCAAAAAAGTGTACGTCAGCCAAAAATTTATAATCTGAACAAAAAGCGTCGCATTAATATTCATTGATCAGCATCCCACCCTGGGCTTATTTGCCAACATAAAATAAGAGGATGAGAGAAATAACTAATGCGTAAATCGCTGTTGATTCTACAAACGCCAAAGCAATAACCATCGTACGAAAAACAACGTTAGCACTTTCAGGCTTTTTACCGATGCTCTCACATGCTTTGCCGCCAATGAACCCTTGCCCAAGCGATGGCCCCAATGTACCGATTCCCATGCACAACCCTGCAGCTATGTACGCAGCTATTGGCACCCAATTTGTATCAGTCATATTAAATCCTTTGGCTTGAGATCTTCAGGTTAAACAATGTACTTTGTATAGTATGTAAAAAGAATAACTCTTTTGTCAAACATAAACAGGGAATTTTTATTTAAAAGAGCTTATTTCTCGCAAGAAGTCTGCTCTTTTACCTCTTGATTTTTCTCTTTATTTTCTTGTACTTCAAAGGTCGTTACCATTGCTGGCACCACCGTACCAATTTTTTCTATAAAATCTTGAACCGCTTGAATATGTTTTTGTTGTTGTTCAAGATCAGCTTCAAAGTCTTTATTACAATCAAGTGTTAATACCGGCACATTTTTTAGCCCCTCGATCACATCTTTCTTTTCAATCAGCCAATCTTCATGGCGTTGGTGCAGAGCCTGCAGGTAGGCCAATGGAATTTCTGTCTCTTCTGAACGATTACGCTTAGTCAAACGTTGATAACAAATTTCAGGACTTGCTTGCAAATAGACAAAACCACTTGGTCTCGTGGTATATTTTTCTACCAACCAGCCAAACCATTCTTTATAAATTTGCCATTCAAGCTCACTCATCAGGCCTGATTCAAAACAATTTTTGGCAAAACAATACCGATCGCAATAAACCGAGCGTTCAATAACATGCACTTTATCATCAGCCGAACGCTCTTCGTGCTCTTGCTGTGTTTGAACGCGACTAATAAACGCATATGATTGAAACGTATATGCCCAGCGCGGGGTATCGCTATAAAAAAGATCAAGCAAATTACCAGACGCACCCACATTTTGCCATTTATTCGTTGGCTCAAAAATAACATCAATATCAAGATTACGACGCAAAACATCTAAAAAGGTTGATTTCCCAGCGCCAATATTTCCCTCAAGTACTAGAATTAGTTTGTTTTTTTTGTGCGTCATTAGAAATCCTTAAAAATTTACCTGTGTTTCAACTTGAAATAAATGTTTTTACATTACAAAATGTGTCGTAGAATTTTAGCTCCTTATTACATGAAAATCTATAAAAAAAGAAAAAAGCCAACAAAATTAACCCCTAGGTTGGCAACTCTTGACAGTTTGATACTTTTTGGTTTATTGTCCGATATCGTGACAGCCGTCTCTTCGTTCCAAAGGATGGGTATATTGTTCTGCAAACTTTTATGCTATGATGACCAAAGTTGTGACTTTCTGGTCGTAATAAAAAAATGAATATGTAGGAATTTAAAAAAATGAATTTTTCCCCAATTCTACGAAATGTTTTTATTGTTTTAACACTCGCAGCCACTCCTTGCCACGCTTCAATTGATGACTTTGACGACCTCGATTTTGATTTAGACGCTCTTCAAAATTTTCAAGATAATTATTTACTCAGAACACCAACATCCATTCAAGCAACAACACTTCTACTCTTGGGCCAAATCAAAAGCCCTTTGTGGAATAATACTCAGGCACCAAAAGGACGAGATGTTCTGTATTTACTGCCTCATAAAATAACCTCGGTCGAACACGGTGGATTTGCAACCAGCTACTTTTTTAACAAGACTGATAAAATGCAAGTTTCAGCGTCTTCCCTTTTTGACCTTTCGTCAATTAATCCAGATTTAATCGATATTGTTGGTGATTATGTCGCACAAAACGCAAGCAATGACGTATCGTCAGAAGAGCTTTTAACATTACTTCCACTCTTTCAAAAAATGCGTATTCAAGAAAGAAAAACTGGTTTCTTTCTACAAGGTGCTTTTTTGCATGGACCATTTACCATTCAGCTCCACACCTCCTTACAATTATCAGAACGAAATTTCTTTTTGGACGATAAAGACAAAAATCAAGCATTAGCAATTATGCAAAAAATACGTCCCGGACAAGGAGTTGATGAGGGCGAATTTTTCATGATACGCTACGGCATGGGCGACTCACGACTCAAACTTGGCCTCAATACATTAAATATGACAAGTTTTAAAGTTGATACCGGTTTTGAGGCAATTTTACCTACAAGTTTGGCAGTATCTAGCCCACGATTTACCGATATATCATTACAGGTAGTTGACGATCTCGAAACTTTAAGCGACTCTGCTTTAGATCAGTTACGCGGCCTTCGCAATTATTTACTTAATCCACAGCTAGGCAATGGCGGTCACCTTGGATTTGGTTATTACTTAGAATCAAAAATTGGCATTTTTAGAAACCTCGCTAATCTCTGGTTTAGATTTTCTTATGATAAACTTTTCAAAGGCCATGAAACGCGTTTATTCATGTTCAAACAAACGATTAGTCCAGATACGTTGAACGAACCCGGTTATATCCTAGGCCTATCAGAATCAGAAGCCGCTTTATTGATACAACAATACATCGATCAATACGTTTTCCCAACAGCATTCAAAGCAAATGTCTACCCTGGCGGTATTTTTAATATTGTCGCAAGCGCCACCATTAATGCTAAACCTTGGCAAGTTGCTTTTGGTTATGATTTTTATGCGCAACAAGACGAACGTATTCTTTCTATTAAAAGCAATCGAGCAACATTGGAAGATTTACGCGTAGAAGATACTGAACATCCAAGCACCAGACAACACAAATTTTTCACTGAATTAAGTCACGTTAAAAAACATAAAGATTCCGAAATAACTCTCGGAATTGGCGGGGACCTTACCATCTACAGCGTTAACATTGGTAAAGATTGGACCGCATACTTCAAATTTGCAATGTCTTTTTAATAGGCACAAATCCAAAGGAAACAAGGTATTTTATGAAGAAAAGAACATTTTTTTTATTTTCTATACTCTTATTAATTACTCCTGAAAACAATGCTAAAAATGCTACCCACAACACCACAGCTCACGCAACTCACAAGAAGCATCATGAACCAAAATTAACCGGTAGCAACATGAAAAATCTTGACATGATTTTTCATACATTCCCCATGAGCTTGCTTAAAATAAATTTTGCTCAACGAGACATCGCTAAAGTACTGAAAAGTATTGAACAAAATCACACAGAACTTCGTAATGCAGACGCACCAGCAAAACAAGCAATAACCGCATCTGCAGAACTCGAAATTGTAACAAAGTACCTTGAAACAATGTTAAAGCCAGTAAAAGAATTTTTTGATATCATCACTGCCTACAGCAGCTTGATCGAGCCATTAGTAAAAGAAAGCCTTCTTGAACACCGTAGCATCAAAACAGAAGACTCAATCTTGATCAGTTTTTTAAACAGCAAAAAAGATATTATAACTTTTTGCGCACAAGACATTACCACAATCGACAAACTTTCTATTTTGTGCCGAGAAATTCTTGATTTCTTTCACGATCTGAATGAAAGCGTTTCTGAACAAACACAAACAGCCTACAAATCCTTACTAGAACACATTAAAAATAACCAAAAAAAACATACTAACGCTGGTGCATGAATACACAATTAACAGAACTCTGTGGCAGCATTGAAAAGGTCATTTACAAAAATAGTGAAACCGGTTTTTCTATTTTCACGATCAAAGTAAACGCCTCGGAATCTGTTATAGCCAAAGGTCTTCTAACCGACATCCATCAGGGTGAAACAGTATCGCTCCAAGGAATATGGGCTTTTCATCCAAAATTTGGGCGACAATTTGATGTCAAAGAATATTCAACCAAGGCTCCGGCAAGCGTTGAAGGTATTAAAAAATACCTTGCATCAGGCCTGATCAAAGGCATTGGCCCAAAATTTGCCGAACGCGTAGTTGACACTTTTGGCGAGAAAACTTTAGAAATTATTGAAAATCAACCCCACCGACTGATGGAAGTTGGCGGGGTTGGTCACAAACGAGTTGCTATGTTTATTCAAGCCTGGCAGGAGCAAAAAGAGATTTCTAAAGTTATGATATTTTTGCGCGGCAAAGATGTATCAACAGCCTTTGCGGTAAAAATTTTTAAAGCGTATGGCAATGAATCATTAGAAAAAATTCAAAAAAATCCTTACCAGTTAGTTGAAGATGTGTGGGGCATTGGGTTTAAAAGCGCCGACCAAATCGCCTTAAAGCTCGGACTTGAGCCAACCTCACTCGATCGCATTAAAGCGGGCATTACCCATGCCATTACCGAAGCTACCAACAACGGCCATTTATATCTTGAAATTTCAGCCGCCAAAGAACAAACACTGCAGCTTCTTGAAATAAACCCTGAAGAAAGCCAAGAAAGATTGAAACAAGCGCTGCACCAACTGTACGAGCAGAACAAAATAACCCTGATCAGTCACAACGAAAAACATTTTATTTCGTTACCAAAATTTTATTATTCAGAAAAAGGCATCGCAAAAAAAATACGCTTTTTCTTAGACAACCCATCCAAGCTCGATGTTGATTTTGATGCAATTTATAACTACATTCGCACGCCAGACAAAAACGGTTTTGAACTTAATGAAGACCAACAAAGGGGTATTCTTACGTGCTTGCAAAATAATGTTTCAATCATTACCGGCGGCCCAGGCACCGGTAAAACAACACTGATTAAGAAATTTTTGGAAGTACTCGAAAATGATCATATCAAGTTCCGATTAGCCGCACCAACCGGCAGAGCCGCCAAGCGCATGTTTGAAGGAACCGGCCGCAACACAGAAACATTGCACCGACTTCTTGAATTTTCTCCAGCAACTATGGGCTTTGTCCGCAACGAGCAAAACGCACTTGATTTAAAGTTTTTAATTGTTGACGAAGCATCAATGATCGACGTTTTTTTAATGCACTCGATCATGCGCGCATTACCACAAAAAGCACATCTTGTTTTGCTGGGCGATATCGACCAATTACCATCAGTTGGCGCTGGTAACGTACTCAACGATATTATTGCATCAGAAAAAATACCCGTCGTAAGACTCACACAAATTTTTAGACAAGCGCAAGACAGTTTGATTATTGTTAATGCTCACCGCGTGAACCACGGCGAATTTCCAACATCAGCAATCCCTGGCTCTAAAAAAGATTTTGTTTTTTTAAAGCAAGAAGAACCTGAAGAAATCTTCCCTCTCTTGCGTACCATTTACACAACAAAGCTCCAAGAGCGCGGCATACACCCCGACAATACCGTTGTTTTAGTCCCTATGAATCGGGGGACGGTTGGCACCCAGCGCTTGAATCAAGAGCTACAAATGATTTTAAATCCAGGTTCTAACGAAGAAAAGGAAATCTCACGATTTGGACAAGTGTACAAAATTAACGATCGCGTCATGCAAATTCGTAACAATTACGACAAATTTATCTTTAACGGCGATATTGGCAAAATAACCGATATTGACAAAGTTAACCAAAAAATGATCGTTACGTTTGGCGAGCGTGCACTTGAATACGATTTTAGCGAACTCAACGAATTGGTTCTTGCATACGCAATCTCTATTCACAAAAGCCAAGGTTCAGAGTTTGACGCCGTCATTATCCCCATTTTTATGCAACACTTTATTTTATTGCAACGAAACTTGATTTATACCGCCATCACACGCGCAAAAAAATATTGTATTTTAGCGGGACAAACAAAAGCAATTGCAATGGGTATCAAAAACAACAAAGGCGTTGCCCGCAACACCTTTTTAAAAGAATTTCTCACCACAGATCTTGAAGCCCGCTAAAGCAATGTCTACTATTCACGACCCATGAATTAGTTGACATTCATTGAAATAGTGAGAAAAATTAAGCAACGAACAATAACATTTATGTGCTTCTTAACGTGAAAAAATCATGACACAACAACATTGTTTTGATGAATGCACTTTCGTCATTTTTGGTGCAACCGGCGATTTAAGTAAACGAAAACTTATCCCCGCCATCTATAAACTGGTTCAAGACAACCGTTTATGCAAATTTACCATTATTGGCATTTCGATTGACTCAACTCATGCAAAAACAATTGTTGAGCAAGCAATGCACTTTATTGTTGATCCGCAAGCGGACATTATCGCCAAGCTGATTGAATCGTTCCATTATTATCAGATGGATTTTAGTGACAAGAAAGCCTATGCCCATTTAAAAAGCTTTTTAGAAACATGTGAACGCGAAGCAAAATTGCCGAAAAACAGACTCTTTTATTTTGCCACCATGCCAGAACATTTTATCGACATTACCAAAGGCCTGGTTAAATACAACATTGTTCACAAAAAAGATACGCCAACCAAACCAAACGAACAATGGTCACGCGTTGTGTATGAAAAGCCATTTGGCCACAATTTAAAATCTTCACAAAAAATTAATCGTTACCTGGCTGACATTTTTAACGAAAATCAAATTTATCGAATCGATCACTTTTTGGGAAAAGAATTGGTTGGCAATATCGCGCTTGCCCGCTTTACCAATCGTATTTTTGAACCACTCTGGAACAATAATAACATCGAAAATGTTGAAATAGTTTTAAATGAAAAATTGGCGTGCAAGGCCGCGGCATTTATTACGACGCACATGGCGCTATCAAAGATATGGTACAAAGCCACATGCTTCAACTCTTAGCACTCACGGCCATGGAAGCACCAAGAAAGCTTGAAGCTGCCGCGATTCGTAGCGCCAAAGCAAAAGTACTGAAAAAAGTACACATTGCCAAAGTTGTACGCGGTCAATACGAAGGATATCTACAAGAAAAGCATGTAAACCCACGTTCAAAAACAGAAACATTTATTGCCATCAAAGCACTGATCGATAACAAACGTTGGCGCGGCGTTCCTTTTTATTTAACAACCGGAAAATGCATGCCCAGCAAAGAATCTTATATTCAAGTTAACTTTAAAAAAGCTGACTGCCTTCTTTCAGCTTGCCCTTCAGAATCTAATTATTTTAGAATTAATATTGAACCAAACGAAGGCTTTTATTTAAGTTTAAATGCAAAAGTGCCCGGCAAAGCAATTGAAGTAACACCCGTAACTATGGAACTACCACACGCTCGATTGCTCGGCCCCAACACGCCAGAAGCATACGAAATTTTGTTGGCAGACATCATGAAAGGTGATCAATCAGCATTTGTCCGCGGCGATGAAGTACAAATTTCTTGGAAAATTGTTGAACAAATCGATCGTGTCCAAGATGCCAAACTTTATAGTTATCAACCAGGCAGCGCAGGCCCTAAAGAAACAAAAAAGATTTTTTCATAAAAAAGAAGGTTATCATGAACATAGGCATTGTTGGCTTAGGCCGCATGGGGCAAGGAATTGCCGCCAGACTGATCGACAACAATCATACCGTATTTGGCTTTGATCCAACACCACAAGCACAGCACGACGCACAAAAAATTGGCGTCACACTTGCCAGTAGCCTTGACCTGCTTGCAAAAAAAGTACGCGTTTTTTGGTTGATGATACCAGCTGGCGCCCTTATTGATACAACGATTGAACAATTGCTGCCCCATCTGCAACCAAACGATATTCTCGTTGACGGTGGCAATAGCTGGTTTAAAGATTCGCAACGCCGCGCGGCTTTGTTGGCTGAAAAAAATATTCATTTTCTTGATTGCGGTACTTCGGGAGGCTTGGCGGGACGCGAACAGGGTTACTCACTCATGATTGGCGGCAAACAAGAAATTTTTGAACAACTCGAATCGGTTTTTTCTGCATTAGCCGCACCAAACGGTTACGGTTATGTTGGACCAGCTGGTGCCGGGCATTATGTAAAAATGGTGCACAACGGCATTGAATATTCGCTGTTGCAAGCATATGCTGAAGGTTTTCATTTGCTCAAACAAGGCAGCTACCCCCATCTTGATCTTGAAAAAATTTCACACATTTGGCTCAACGGCTCAATCGTCCGTTCATGGATCTTACAACTTGCCAACAACGTTTTTACGCGCGATCAAAAACTTGAAACTATTGCGGGCGAAATTGGCGAAAACCAAACCGGCCGCTGGACGCTTGATGAAGCACAACAACACAACGTGCCCATGGCCATGCTCAAAGACGCACTCGATATCCGTACGTGGTCACGTGAAACAGGCGGCAATTATGGAACCAAAGTGGTAGCAATGCTGCGCAATGAATTTGGCGGGCACACCGTAAAAGAGAAAGAATAAGATGCAGATTATTGATATAAGCTGGCCAATAACCCCAGACATGACTAGCTACAAAAACAGCAAGCCAGCAACTTTTACATGGAACAAAAATTTTCCAAACGACAGCGTGCGCGATTCAAGTATCACATTCAATACCCACACCGGCACTCACGTTGACGCTCCATCACACTTTTTAGAACATGGCGGAATGATCGAAACAATTAAACTTGAACGATTAGTTGGACCATGCCGCGTTATAGATCTTTGCCATGTCGCTGAAAAAATTATGCCTGCAGATTTAGAACTACACAATCTGCTGCCAAACGAACGCATCTTACTCAAAACAACCAACAGCAGCCACACGCCAACAGAACTTTTTGATACAACGTTTGTGTACGTTGGACAGGAAGCAGCACAATTTTTAGCCAACAAAAAAGTTTGGTGCGTTGGTATTGATTATCTTGGGATTGAACGCAATCAGCCCCATCATGCAACGCATGATATCTTATTCAAAGGCGGCGTTGTGATTATTGAAGGCGTACGTCTTGGTAATGTTAATGGAGAATCTTACGACCTACATTGCCTTCCGCTAGCAATCAACGGCCTTGAAGCAGCACCGGCACGCGCGGTACTCATTAAAAATTAAGCATTAAAAAAGGCCCCCTTGTTGAGAGCCTCTAAAAATTTATTCAAAGCAACGATTGCGCTGGATAAGTGTTTTTACCGGCGGTCGCAAAGCAACTTTATGTTCTTTAATTAACTGTAAGCACGCATCACTGCAAGCATTTTCAATTTTTTTAAGACATGGCGTACATGAAATAAAAAGCTTATTGCATGAAGCATTTAAGCAATTCGTATACTCATCGCACGAAACACCGCACAAATCGCACGAACCTAAAATATCGTCGTTAACTTTCACGGTCACGCGATTATCAAAAACATAATTTTTGCCGCGAAAGAAGCCGTCAGGAAATTTTTCAACATAGCGATGAATGCCGCCTTCGATCTGCATGACATTGCGCGCTACCCCTTTGACATTGAGATAGGCAGTTGCCCGCTCACAACGAACGCCGCCTGTGCAAAACATCAACACTTCCTTATCTTTAAATTCGTCAAGATGCTGGTCGATGTAGTCTGGAAAATCACGAAAATTTCTAATGTCAGGAATGATGGCATTTTTAAACGTACCAACACGCGATTCATAATCATTACGCGTATCAAGAATTACTAAATCTTTGGGAGGGTTCGCCATCAACTCATGCGCTTGTTCTGGCGTTAAATGTTGCCCGGTGCTCTCAACCGTCACTTCCTGCGCCTTTCCCCCAAGACCCACAATTTCATCGCGCAATGCTACACGTAACCGCGGAAAGTAAGCAACACCATCTTCGCCGTCACTTTCCTTAAAATCAATATTGGTAAAAAGCGGCGCTTCATTCATAGCTTTAATATATTGTTGCGTTGCATCAGCCAAACCTTCAAGCGTCCCATTTATACCTTCATGCGCAATCAAAATACGGCCCTTAAGTCCCAAGCTTTGGCACAGCTCTTGCTGCCACTTAACAATCAGCTGAGGCTCAACAATTTCAACATATTTGTAGTACAGCAAAATTTTTTTCATGCCTTAATTCCATTGTTATGCAGGTAATTTTCTAAAACAACGTCCTGCTTATTTTATCACCAAATCTGGCAAGAGTCGACTTCGTATGATTTTTAACGTAAAAAACCTTCGTATTTTAGTTGACAATAAGATGCTAAAAAGATACTATACGTTGCATACATAATACTTTGACAAGTGGCCATTCGGCCATCATAAGATATGCCGGGATAGCTCAGGTGGTAGAGCAGAAGACTGAAAATCTTTGTGTCGTCGGTTCAACTCCGTCTCCCGGCACCAATTACTTAAATGATTTACCTGATCAAATCTTCTTTAAAGCTTTAAGACCAAATATTGAGCATTTCTTCAAATATGATAAGCTCTTCATTGGAACAGCAATAAAACTTGAAGCATTCATTACAGTTAGTAAAAACAGGGTTAGCAATGTTTGAATTCTTATCACAAAAATTTTCAGGGGTCTTGGGCTGGCTCAAAGACCGTGGCCGCTTGACCGAAGAAAACATCCAAGAAGCCCTTAATCAAGTACGAGACGCCCTTCTGGATGCCGACGTACCACTGGATATCATCCAAACCTTCTTGCAACAAGTTAAAGAAGAAGCCGTTGGTCTTAAAACGTCAACTGCTTTAAACCCTGGCCAGCAAATGATCAAAATTGTCCACGACAAGGTACTTGAGTTTCTTGGTGGCAAAAATGTCATTGCCGGCGTCAGCTTTCAAATTCCGTCAGTCATTATGGTAATGGGCCTACAAGGTTCTGGAAAAACTACCAGCATCGCAAAAGTTGTCCAGTGGATCCTTGAGCAAGCAAAAAGCCGTAGCAAAACAAGAAGAATCCTTGTCGCATCGGTCGACTTTTACCGCCCTGCCGCTGTTGAACAATTAAAAATTTTAGCAAAGACCGTCGGTGTCGATTTTTATCAAGCAACCAACGCCGACCCGGTTAAAGCTGCACAAGAAATTAATACCTATTTCAAAAACAATCGCTACGAGCTGCTCTTTTTGGATACAGCAGGACGCTTACACGTCGACAGCAGCATGATGCAAGAACTCAAGGCCATTAACCATGCATTGGCACCAAAATATAAATTTCTTGTCCTTGATGCCATGACCGGCCAAGAATCACTCAAAGTCGCCCAAAGCTTTAACGAAGCGGTAGGTTTTGACTCCGCAATCATGACCAAAATGGATTCAGATACCCGCGGTGGCGCAGCGTTTGCTTTTAAATTTGCGTTAAAAAAGCCAATTACGTTTGTAGGGGCTGGTGAAAAAATAGAAGATTTAGAAAATTTCATTCCAGAACGCATAACATCGCGCATGTTGGGCATGGGCGACATTATGACGCTCATCGAAAAAGCATCCCAAACGATCAATGAACAAGAACAAGAATCGATCAGCAGACGATTTATGAGCGGCAACTTCTCCCTCAAAGACTTTGCTGAACAGATGGACATGATCAACAAATTAGGCTCTTTGCAAAAACTTATGCGCTACCTTCCCGGCATGGGATCGGTCTCTCCTGAAATGATGGATAAAGGCCAGGTAGAAATGAAAAGATTTAGAGCGATTATTAGCTCAATGACTAAAAAAGAACAGTGTTTACCCCATATTATTGATGCCTCGCGCAAAAAGCGTATTGCTCAGGGATCTGGTGTTTCTGTGCAGGATGTCAATCAATTACTCCAAAGATTTGAACAAAGTAAACAATTTGTGAAAATTTTTAAGAAAGACAGTAATTTTAGAAGATTTTTTAGATAATTTTAAAAGTTGCTGTATACTGTAGAAATTGCATTGAAAAACCGATTACTGACAATTGTTTTGCCGTAGTACTGAAAGGATTTTGCCAATGGCAGTTAGAATTCGCTTGAGCCGTTTAGGAAGAAAACATAGACCTTACTGGCGCATTGTAGCCGTAGACTCGCGAGATAAGCGTGACGGTGCTTGTTTAGAAAACCTTGGAACATATGATTCATTGAATCATCAGTTGATTCAAATCAAAATGGATCGTATTCAAGATTGGGTTTCTAAAGGAGCTCAATGTTCTGAAACAGTTACCAAACTGATGAAGACCCAAAAGTAAGCATCAAAAACGTTACGTTTTCGTTTATTATTTAAAAACATTCGCGATATTTATAGTTGCTCAGGAGAGATAACATGCTCAAAGAACTTGTTGAACACATTGTGAAAAAGCTTGTTGACCGTCCAGAAAGCGTTGTTGTTTCTGAAGTTAGCGGTGAGCAGGCAATCATTATTGAACTTCGTGTCGCTCCAGAAGATCTTGGAAAAGTTATTGGTAAAGAAGGCAGAACTGCCCGTTCAATCCGCACACTGGTACATGCAGCAGCATCAAAAGAACATAAGCGCGCTGTACTTGAAATCCTTGAGTAATTTTCATCACGCATGAACATATCTATTTTAACGGTATTTCCTGAACTTTACGAAGCCTTTATCTCCTCCAGCATTATTGCTCGGTCGGTAGAAAAAGGCCTCGTTTCATTTAATCTAGTTCGCTTTTCAGATTTGGTTTCACCAAAAGTACGTATCGATTCACCAACCTGTGGTTCTGGCGCAGGCATGCTGCTTAAGCCAGATGTTATCGAAAAGGCTTTGAGTGCCTGCCAAGAAAAGTGGGGCGTGGGTACCGTTATTTTTTTTTCTCCGCAAGGCACTACGCTTAACCAACGCATTCTTGAACAATTTGCAGCTCGGCATTGTCATAATACTCAGAACGCTGACGACACTATCGAAAGCACACCAGGCTCGAATAAAAAAAACCATCTCATTTTAGTATGCGCACGCTACGAGGGAATTGATACTCGCGTAGAACATGCTTATGCCAATTACGTCTTTTCAGTTGGCGACTATGTGTTGATGGGCGGCGATATTCCAGCACAAGTTTTTCTTGAAGGACTCCTGCGCCTCATTCCTGGCGTTGTAGGCAAGCAAGAATCGGTTGAGGATGATTCGTTTAGTGGGCCACTACTTGACTATCCAGAATACACCCACCCAATCGAATGGAACGGAGAAAAAATACCGGAAATTGTAACATCGGGCAACCACGGAGCTCTTGCAACATGGCGCACCGAACAAGCATGTAAAAAGACGGTACGACAACGCTTTGACTGGTTTCGCCAACAACAGCCTGAAAAGAAATACCGCGACTGCGCCAAAAAATTTATTCCTAATCATTACGTAGCAGTCATGCACACGCAAATCGTTCTCAAGGGAGGAACAATTGGCCAAAGTTCAGTAGCGTCGCTTGATATTCACGACATCGCCCGCACCGCACGAACCTATGGCATTGAAAACTTTTTTATTGTCTGCCCATTAATTGATCAGCAAAAAATCATTGCCACATTTTTTGATTTTTGGCTTTCAAAAGCAGGCCAAGAATATAACATAACACGTTACGACGCCATCAAGGCGGTACGACCAGTGAATGAGCTGCATGAAGTATTGGCATACATTGAAGAAAAAGAAGGTAAAAAACCTTTGATTATTACCACCTCGGCACGTGGTTACGAAAACATTGAAACCATCGATTATTTCAGCCAACAAGAAGTATGGGAACAAGTACGCCCGGTTCTCCTTATTTTTGGCACCGGACAAGGCTTGGCATCAGAAATTTTAGAACAAAGTGATTATATCTTATTGCCCGTTGAAGGCTTGGGAGACTATAACCATTTGTCGGTCCGATCGGCTGTTTCGATTATTCTTGACCGATGGCTAGGCCTACAACCAAAGCTTAATAAGCTAAAACCAGCAAAATAGGTATTGCTAAGCGCGGCAAACATGTCTATAATGGTGGGTAGTCGCTATTTTTTTAAAGATTTCAAATTTTTGATAAAAAAACACCCTTATCGCTCTAAAAGGAAATCATGAAAGCAAACCATTTAACCAAAGAAACTATCGTCGATTATGGTACTCAAAACCGTAATTTTCCTGAGTTTAGAATTGGTGATACTATCGAAGTAGCACAGAAAGTAACTGAAGGCGCCAAATCGCGTATTCAAATGTTTCAAGGCATCGTTATTATGCAACACAGCAACGGTATGGCTACAACCTTTACCGTACGCAAAATTGCTGCTAACAACATTGGCGTTGAGCGTATTTTCCCTTACTACTCAGAAAATATTACTGACATTACCGTTATTAAACGTGGTAAAGTGCGTCGCGCTAAACTCACCTATCTTCGTGATCGTGTTGGTCGCGCAACAAACGTTAAAGAATTGATTCTTACCAAAGAAGAAAAAGCAGCAATCACCGCTCGCGATGCAGCAGCGCGTGAAACACATGCAACAACAGAAGACACCAACGTAACCGAGTAAACATCCCCATGTTCGGCTTCTTTCGTTTTATACCAAGCCGTTCAATTTTTTTCGTTTATTTTGTTATAGTGCTGACAAGCTCCAGCTGTAATAAGCAACAAGATACGCACCTGGCAAGCCAACAGCATTTTTTAGAGACATTAGAAAAAGCCAAGCGGGTTGATATACCAATTCCGCTTGGCTTTTTTCTTGCCCACAAAGAAGACTCTTCTCAAGCCGAAGCACTTACGTATCACGGCTCTTTGAACATTAATCTTGTTCAAGATTTTTATCGCAAAGAAATGGAACGCGAAGGCTGGGACATTGTTGATTTTTCTAATGATCACGAAGGCATGTTTTTTTGTGAAAAAACGGGCCGTAGCTGCGTTATCAGCATCACAACTCATCGTAAAAAAACCTTGCTGCGCTTGTTTATCAAAAACAATTCATTTACAGATCTGGGCAAAATCCCCAACATTGTTCATGACTCGCAGACAATCAGCTTGTCAGATTTAACCAAGGATACTCATGCTACTCGTCTTTAAAACATTTTTTTTAATTGCGATTGTTTTGATCGTAACTCCAATTGTCTATTTTTCGCTTGTTAAATACGTTGGCCACTTTTTCTGCGTAACGCCGCACCAGGACTCTTTGTACACTAAATTATTTAAGAAATTCTAGCGCTACTTATGCCACCACGCTACTAAACGATCTTTCAACGATAATAAATACTTGGCAAGCGTATGATTACCCAATAACGCAAGCCCCGCCACAATCATAACAATGCCCTGTAGCACTGGCAGAAAGAGACCAACAATGCCAAAGACTATCAAAACAACCCCGACTATTCTTTTTGCACAGCATATGCAAAATGGTATCAATTTATCCTGTTTCACGCTTCTCCTTAATCATCTTCTTACTCTTCAGTAATCCTCTTGCTTCTCATTTTCTTAATCGTACTTTTGTGTGCTTTTACTTTCAAACGCTTCTCTTTTGCCCCAGTCGAAACTTTAGTAGCTATACGTTTTTTGGGAACATACAACGCCTTGCGCACCAACTGAGCCAACTGCTTGAGCGCCTCTTCTTTGTTTGTTTGTTGACTACGCGAGGCGCTGTTGTGCACTAACAAATCTCCATCAATGGTTAAGCGCGCTTGTAAATTTTGCATCACACGAGCTTTTTGTTCATCGTTCAGGGCAATTGTGGTTGGCACGTGCCAGCGCACGGTTATGCGCGTGCTAGTTTTATTGACATGCTGCCCACCTGGTCCACCCGCTCTGCTCGTGGTAATTTCTAATTCGTTGAGCGGTATCACTATCCCATTTTTTACCGGTAATCCATCGTTCATAACCCAAACCTCACTGCCAATTTTAAAATAAGAAAGACTCTTGATTTCTTTACTACCGCAGCATACACTAATTTTTTTATGGCATTCAACTCATGAGAAAGAAAAAACAGTCACGGGTAAATTTAAGAAAAACGTTGCCTTGAATTAAAAATCTATCGTAAAAAACAGTACTATTGCTTTTTTTACTCAAGTAAACTATGTTGTTAAAGATGTAACTTATATTGAACGTAATGACTGGGATGGGTGTATGAGTCCAACGGTTTTTAGATATAAAAATTTTAGATTCTTTTTCTTTTCTCGAGAAGAATCTCGTATGCACATACACATATCATCGCCACATGGGGAAGCAAAATTTTGGATCAAACCTGTAATAGCACTGGCTGATTACAGCGGCTTCTCCGACCGTCAACTTAAAGATCTCGAAAGGATTGTTGAGGAACATGGCAAAGAAATTGAAAAAGCCTGGAAAAAGCACTTCAATTGCTGAAGTCCAAAATATATCTAACCACGGTATTTGGATTTTAATTGATGACAGGGAGTTTTTTTTATCCTTTGCTCAATATCCATGGTTCCAAAAAGCAACAGTCGACCAAATTTATGATATGCACTTTTATCATGAAAAACATTTACATTGGCCATCATTAGATGTTGATCTTGAAGTTGAATCATTAAAATATCCCGATGCTTATCCCTTAATTTATAAATAAAAAATGCAAGACGCTATTGGCATTATTCAACTACCACCTGATTCATGGCAGGTATACCGCGAGCTGCGGCTTGAAGCCCTACAAAACGATCCTCAGGCCTTTGGTGGAAGCTATGAAGAAGAAATTAATTTAACGCCAACTAATTGGCAAAATCGACTTAAATCAATGTGGTTTGCATGGACAGATAACCAAATCATTGGCATGATCGGCCTTGTGCAAAACAAAGAAATGGGAATAAAGCATTATGCTTTTCTTGTTTCATTGTGGGTTAAACCGGCCTACCGTCGACAAGGAATTGGCGCCCTTCTCATAAAACATGTTCAAAAAGATGCCCCCACCAAACAATTACGCAAAATTTTGTTACATGTCACCAAAACGCAACCAGGCGCCCTGCGGTTGTATGAAACTGTTGGTTTTAAAAAAGTTGGCACACTAAAAGAAAATCTTTTCAAAGATAACCGCTACCTCGACCAGGACTTGATGGAATGGCATGTGTCCCAATAAGATAAAAGTTTATAAATCAATATTCTAATAAAAGGCAAAATTATGAAAAAGATTGTAGCTCTCACCCTTGGCCTAGTCCTTACCACCACTGCCATCATCTTCGGCCCTCGCTATTTTCAGACACCCGAAGAACCGTGCACTTTCCCACAAGTGTACTCAATCAATGACATCCAAGACGAGCTTGCCCAAGCAGATAGCTCAACGTTCGTGTTTTTTGACTGTGACGACACGCTCATCACCGCCAGCGACTTTCTGCCGCGCACCTTTGTTTTGCCGCTGCCATTAAAAATTTTGACACTCATTAAGCACCCAAGCTTGTTCCTTGACCCAAAGGCCGGAGAAAATTTATTTAGCATAATGCTCGAAAAAGCGCCACGCAAACTTACCGAGCCAGCTTTAGCCGACGTTATCAAAAAACTGCACACTCAGGGCGCTCACGTTCTTGGTATTACCGGCATGGAGACAGGAAAATTTGGCGTTATCGAAAGCATGCCGGCTTGGCGGGCAACTATGCTCAAAGATTTTGGTATTGTTTTGAGCAACGAATTTGAAAATATAACGTTCGATCAACTACCACGCTACCGCAACAACGCTCCCGTTTTGTACAACGGCCTGATTTGTTGCAACCAACAAGCAAAAGGAACATTGATTGGGGCATTTTTAGATCATTTTAAACTTAGGCCAAGCACTATCGTTTTAGTCGACGATTCACACGAAGAGCTGGTATCACTGCAAGAAGAATGCACCAGGCGCCATATCAAAGCAATCTGTTACCACTACAAAGCCACCTCGCACGCGCAGCACAAACCATTTAGGCTTTGGCACGCACTCAAACAAATTGACCATTTATTTGAACATCATGCCTGGCTTGCCGATATCTAAAAATTAGCCCTTCATTATTTCTAATTGGCACAATTTTATAAAAAAACTTAAAAATAGCATGTTTTTATAAAATTGTGCGTTTCAATTAATACAAATTATGCTTTATAATCATAGTGATTGATTATACACATGTTCACTTTTTTAGTTGAAAGGTAACACGATGAACATCAAAAACATTGCTTTGCTTGCCCTATTTTTAGCATTTTTAACCAACACCGGGCAATCAACCATTTTGCATGACGCAGTTCAAGACAACTCTCTTGCAACCGTTGAAGCATTACTTAAACAACTTGAAATCGATATTAATGAAGCTGATGAATATGGCCAAACCGCGTTATGGTGGGCAGCTGAAAGAAACAATCCCGATATCATAACTTACTTGCTCGAGAAAAAAGCCACGGTTGATGCACCGGCACGTGATGGTAGCACACCGTTGCACATCGCCGCTCTTGAAGGCAATCATGAGGCCGTCAAACTTTTGCTTGAAGATAAGGCCAAACCAAATCTTAAGGACAACAAAGGCAACACCCCACTTCATGACGCAGCTCGTGGCGAAAATTGGCAGTATCCGTCAACAGATCCAGAATTCAAGAAATGTGACTCAGAAAAGCTAGAAGACTATTTAAAAACAATTTCGTTATTAAAAAAATATGGCGCATCAACAACGATTAAAAACAATAAAAGGCTGACGCCGGCAGAAGTTGCCAAAAAGCAGCAACAGAAATTTTATCCAGAAAATAAAGTCTTTTCTTTGGCAGATCTCATCGACACAAAGTAAAACTAAACGAAAACACCAATGACACCAACAACCAAACCAAAACCAGCACCATCAAAAACTAACCCCGACCTGCAGCACATCAGAGCCATGGCAGCGCCAACGGCAACGGACGAGGAATTTAAAACGTTCATGTACTTATGTAACGCCTACAACCTCGATCCACTCAAAAAAGAAATTTATTTCATAAAATATGGCGGCAAATCGACCATTATTACCAGCAGAGACGGCTACTTAAAAATAGCCAACGTAAATGAACATTTTGATGGACTTGAAAGCGATGTCGTGTATCAAGGCGACCAGCTAATCAAGCGCGACAACGGCAGCCTGCACATTACCTACGGCCAAGAACATTTGATGTTTGATAAGTCAAAATTGACCGGCGCCTTTTGTAGCGTTTTCCGCAAAGACCGCCAAAAAGCTACCACCGTTTTTGTCAGCATCAGGGATTATTACAAAAAAGAGGCGCCCATTTGGCAGCAGTATACCAACGCAATGATTCTCAAAGTTGCTGAAGCAATGGCACTCAAACGAGCCTTTGCCATCAGCGGGCTGGTAACCAAAGAAGAAATCGACGACTACAAAGAAAATGCTGAACTGGATTTATAATCTACAGCCCTTCGACAAGCTTAAGGCGTACGGAATCATGACAGGCAAAGCTTATTTCCCAAATATTGTTTTAGGTAAATTTAAAGGATTTATAGCGCTGCCAATATTTTTTATAGTACCACGCGTAATTCTCTTAGTTGCATCGTCAATTATAAAAATATATAACCGGTAAGCTCCATAGCCACCAATAATTAATGCGGCAATAATTAAGACTATTTTAAGCGGTTTACTCATTACCATAACAGCTCCTTTTTTTATAACTTTTTTAAATACCAAAAACTACACTTTTGATTATGATTAATTAATTGTTATAAAATCAAGAGTTAGCATAAAGAAAGGTTTGCATCAATGCCCCACCAACCATTAACAACATACAAAAAATTATGCACCGAATTTTACGACCTTGAGCTCAAACAACGGTCAGATGCACCAGCAGCCTTATCTTTTTTTATGCACTACGCACGCCAAGCCAAGGGCCCCATTTTGGAACCAATGTGCGGCACCGGCCGCTTTCTGATTCCCATGCTGCAAGCCGGCTTGGACATTGAAGGCTTTGATGCTTCAGAATATATGCTCGCCGCACTACGACAGCATTATGCCCAAATCAGCAACCAGCCAGCACCAGTCTGGCAAGAGTTCGTCCAAAACTTTAACAATCCAAAACTTTACCAGCTTATATTCGTACCTTTTGGCTCATGGGGTTTGATGGCAGACCTTGAGACAGCAAAGCAAAGTCTTGAAATCATGTCCCGCCATTTAGCGCCGGGCGGCAAGCTGGTCCTTGAAATTGAAACCATTGCTTCGCTACCTCAACCAGGCGGCATATGGCGACGCGCCACGCACACCCGACCAGATGGCTCACTCATTGCACTCAACGTTTTAACGTCATACGAACCAAGTAAACAATTATTTAAATCGGTCTGCCGCTACGAATCTATCGTTAACAACAACATCGTTGCGGTTGAAGAAGAAGATTTTTATATGTACCTGTATCGGTTTGACGAGATGGATGAATTGCTCACGAATGCTCAATTCAAGGTACTTGAAAAATATCAAAACTATAAAAAAGAGTCGGCAACCAATCCGGCTACCGACATTATTATTTACGAATGCACTAAAACGTAAAAGAGTTACCCGACAAACAAACTGACGATCGGTTTAAGCAGCAATTTCACGATATCGATTATGGCATCAACCATCATCATAAAAGTTTGCCACAAGGTTTTTTCTCGATCAGGTTCACCAAGTGGATGTTCTTCGCTAACGGTTAGTGTTTTTTTTTTACTTGAGCAGATTGCTCATTTTCCATATTTTCTTTATCTTCTGATCGCATCGAGCGTCTTTTCCTAAACCCATGACGCTTTTCTTCCGGCATCATGGCTTCAATTTGGCTAGCCGACATCGTCACAACAATTTTGCTAATCTTTTCTAAGAACCATGCTTTTTGCATGCCTGTTTCTTCTTCAAGGCCACAAATCGTTACACGTTGAGGTACCAATACTTCGCGGATTAATTTCTTTGTCTTATTTGGATCTTTTTTAGATCTAAGCGTCACGTTGACGCGCACAAACGTATTGTTAAAGCGCTTGCTTTGAAAATTTGGTTCCACAACTTCCAACGTATGAATACGAGAAAGGTCAAAACTGCTTACCGAATCATTATCTTCTTGTCTCAAACCCCCAACACTCGTACTACCGTAAAATGACAAATGACTCAATTTTGTTTCAATTTTTTCATCAAACACACTACCAGAATAATTACCCGCTCCTTCCTCAAGCGGCGCAAACGTAGGTTCATTAGTACTTGATCCGTATTTTTTTGCCCCGCCCTCGCCCATATTCACACAAAAAAATACAACGACCAACATACTTGGAACCAGCACAAAATGCTTCAATATACGCATCTTCATATTTCTCCTTCACAAACGACAAAAAACTTGTCATAAAACAATGTAGAAACTCATGATACGTAGCATACAAAAATTTATACGCAAGATGCACCACCATAACAATCTTTTACAATCTGAATAAAAATAAAAACCCACCAGTTGCTATAATACAAAATTATTGCAATAGTATTTCAACTACTTCCTTAATTTGAACATTTTTAAAAATAAAAATTATTACACTACACGGGATCGTCTATGAAAAAAACTTTTATAATCATCGGCCTTATGATCTTTTCAACACCAGCTCTTTTTGGTCAAAAGCCAGACCACAAAAATCTTTTGCCGTGTAAAAAAATGAATGCTATCATCACTACACGCTCTGTTGAAGAAAATTTAAATCAACAAATGACGCTGGCAGAACTCTTGGAACAGCTAGAAAAAATCAATCTCGACTTAGAAAAAGTTCGCGATCTTGATCGGTCAGATGTTGATGAAATTGGTAAAGTATTGCTCAAAAAAAAGACATTGAGCCTTTGCTTTTTACCAATACCACAAGCTCTCAGCACAACATTGGAAGAAACAATACTTGATTCATGCAACGAACTACAGGAGCTTCTCAGAAAGCCATCCTTTGAAGATGGCTCTGAACAACTCATTGCTTTACAAAAAATTCTGGGCCAGCTTGAAAAAATTAATCAAAATCTAGAAAATACCAACACCCTTGTGCCGATGGATACAACGATGTATCGAGTATTGCTTGAGCAAAAAGACTCAACAATTAATCAGTTACGCTTAATCGAAGCACTCAACAATATTGATCAACCAGAAGAAACACCATTGTGGCTCAGCGTGCTCAAAGTAGTTGGCATGGCCGCCATTATCGTTGGAAT
The DNA here is from genome assembly GCA_016699045.1 of bacterium. Lineage (NCBI taxonomy): Bacteria > bacterium. Next base: position 1,165,594 of record CP064957.1, on the reverse strand, counting down.
TCCAACCGCAATTGTATTCGCTTGCTACGACTCACGCAAAAACAGCCTTGAAAAACCATCACTTAATCGATTCAAGAGAAATTTGAATCAATTTCTTAGCTCGGCAGGAATAATTGAAAAAAAACCTGAACCATTTCTTAATGTTAACGCCAACATTAAAGTTGGTAAATTTTGGTAAATAGGAATGAATATGCCAATTATCACATACGAAGAATTTGAACGCGTAGATCTACGCTCAGGCACGATCGTTAATGCAGAACCTTTTACTAAAGCAAAAAAGCCCGCCTACAAAATATGGGCGGACTTTGGACCAGAGCTTGGGATCTTGCAAACATCAGCACAAGTAACGGTACTTTATACGCCAGAATTACTGGTCGGCCGTACCATTATTGGCTGCGTAAATTTGGGTGAAAAAAATATTGCGGGTTTTATATCACAATTTTTACTGGTTGGCTTTTCTGATAACAGCGGCGCTATCTGCTTGGCAACGGTTGAGCCCAAAGCACCTAACGGCAGGAAACTGCACTAACGATTGCCAGAGCAATTTTTTTGTTGCGTATGCGCTCGTATTCCCAGGCTTCGTACAACATTTCGCGCGTAGCATCAGGATGGTGCTTAAAAAACTGTTGGCTAAAATTAATGTACGCCCACTCTTCTTTTGGTGTGCTACCATACTTTTTGCGCCGATCATACTCAGCCTGCCACATGTCAGCAAATTCTTGATAGGTTGGTGGGTTGCCATTGAGCCAGCGCTGATGCAGCCAATCAATACCAAAGGCGGTAAAATGAAAATACTCTCCAATCAACTGCTTAAAAAATAAGCGCGTTTTCAAATCATTTTTATAAGCACCTTTGAGCATAAGAGTATCGGGTTTCAAAGGATAAAGAACGCCACGCTTGGCGCGCGATATGGCTGGAATTAATAGCTCAGTAACAATCTGCCCCGTCTCGCAAAAATAAACTATACGACTGATTAAAGAAAGTTTGGTGCCTGCTTTTGGCAAAGACAACTGAACGCACAGATCACGCAACTCAGCCACGTGAAAAAAAAGTAATGCCGCTTTGAGCGCGGTTAATGATTGTTTGTTGGTAATAAGCATCGGCACTCCGTAAAAAAAGTGTTTAAGAATCAGCAAAAATTTCTTTGATCATGCGGTGCGCCACCGCCACAAGCTCAGGGTTGGTATGCTGGTAGTATGGCACAATAATTACCGCGATTGATAACGCCCATCCTTTGCCACGCATCCATGTTGCGTCGTCAACGGCCAACAAGATTCGAAACGTTTCACGCGTATCGGTAGAAAAAATGCTCCAGGCGGGAAGCAAATCAATAGCAGGATCTCCAACGCCTAGTAAACCAAAATCGATCACTAAGCTCAATCGTCCATCCTGAATCAAAAGATTTGCGGGAAGTAAGTCACCATGAACCAAAAGAGACGGCTTATTCCAGGCGGGTGCCACCAAACATTGTTCCCAGATGGCCATTATTTTTTCGGTATCAATAGCGCCCTGCAGCAACGCCAGAGCATTTCTCATTTCATAATCTTGTGTTGCCAAAGGCGCACCGCGAAGTGCCGGCAGCGCATCTTCAGCTACTTCGATATTTTGCAAAGCGCGCAAGAAGTTGGCTAAATCACGAGCAACCCAATCCATATCAATTGCTGGCACACTCGATAAATTCTCTCCCTCGCGCCAACTCAAAATTACCCAACAAAAAGGATAGTCGGCATTTGGCTTTCCGGTACCCACCACCTCAGGAATTGCCAGCGGCAACAGCGGCACCAGTCGAGGTAACCAGTGCAATTCTTTTTCAATTTGCGCAGCAGTACTCGGAATGCGCGGCAAGCGCACGCACATGTCCGTGCCTAGTCGATAGATTGCATTGTCAGTACCCATCGATACAACACGCTCAAGAGGCAAGTTTGCCCACGCAGGAAACTGTTCACGCACCAATTGCCGCACCAGCAAGTCGTTAATAATTATTTCGTTAGCATGCACCTTTTTATCAACTATTTTAGTGCCAGTATTTTTTTACGCTGCTGTTCTGGAAATTTTTCAATCGAATAACGCAGCATTGTTCGGGGCATTTTCAACACGTTACAATCTACAAAATCCATGAGGGCCTGCCCGTCACTTTTGCCTGCCTCACGGAGCATCCATCCAACAGCTTTGTGAATAAGATCATGTTTATCATCAAGAAGAACACGCGCTATGTCAAATGTCCATGTTAAATCATTTTTTCTGATAAAATACCATGTTGCAACAATAGCAATTCTGCGCCTCCACAAACATTCTGATTGTGCAAGAACAAGCAGGATACTTCTATCACGCTCCCATAAATGAGCTCCCATAATCCAATGAGCTGAAGCATCAACAAGATTCCAGTTATTAACATGGTTAAGATTTTTAAGATAAAATTGGTAAATTTCTTCTTTATGTTCGCTCGTCGCTTTTTTGTATTGAGCAATAAGAATGAGGAGCGCCAACAATCTTTCTTCGTTTATTTTTGAGGTTATAAGCTCCTGCAGATCATCGAGCGATAAATCGGCAAATTGCTGGGCTATTTTACGTAAACACGGAACAGTCACGCCAATAAAAATATCATGTTCTGCGTAGTGCCCTGCGCCAGTTTTAAAAAAACCAGAAGCACTCGACATAGAAACACTTACTGAATTTTGTAGAATAGATCTGATATGCATAAGCGTAGAGACATGGGATTGATTTGTCATAGCAACGAACCTTTTTTTTCATGATCAAGAAGCCATTGCTTACGCACAACACCGCCACCATAGCCACCAAGATTGCCATTGCTATTAATAATGCGATGACACGGAATAATAATGGCCAACTGGTTTGCACCATTGGCATTTGCTACCGCTCGATAAGCAGTACTTTTTCCAATCGCGCAAGCCTCTTGAGCATAGCTTCTGGTTTGGCCGTACGGAATACGCATAATCTCGTGCCACACCACCAGCTGAAACGAGCTACCAAACAAACGCACGGGTGTCTTGAATGCTGTTACCGTTCCATCAAAATAAGATCTAAGCTCAGCTTCAATTGATCTAATGGGATTAGTTAAACCAGGAACAATGGTTGCCTGAGTTTTAATACGCAGATTTTCTATTTCTCGCTCAACACCACGCCCATCAACAAACTCTAACAAGCACAGCGCTTCGTCATCGCTAATGGCAACCATGGGCCCAAGTTGTGTATCAATCAGCGCTTTTGTAAGATTTTTTTTCATACCTGCCGTTCATGCCGTTACTTTATTAACGTACTTAAAATGGTCATCAGCACTTTTTGTTCCTGCGCAGACGCTTTATCAAAAAACAGCTTATCAATTTTTTCAACAATGGGCACCAAGGCACGCACAAGATCTTTACCCTTTTCGGTCAGCGTTACACTCTTTGCCCGCGTATCTTGTGCATGCTCAAGACGACTCACATAACCACACGCCGCCAATTTTTTGAGTGCTTTTGACACGGTCATTTTATCAAGCTTGGTCCAATTAACAATCGATACTTGCGTTGTATCATGCTTATGTGCACCAAACCACATAAGCGTTGCCATGATCACAAACTGCGCATGAGAAATATCATAAACTTCCAACGTTTTTTTTATCTGGCGCTGCCAAAGCGTAGTCGTTTGCCACAACAAAAAACCGGGGCTATCTTCGGGCCGGTCGAAACCAAAGGGAAGCTTAGTCATGTAAACCTCGCGCCAAAGCAACAAGAGCGTCCATGTGGTCAAGAGAAGTATTAGCAACATTTTGCGCTACCAGCTTAATCCACAACCAACGCATTGGACCGGTTACCACCACGGTATTGGTAAGCAACAAACCGTCGGGCGTTTCTTCAAGCGTGTGTGTATCGTACATTTTAGCACCAAGGAATTTGGTACAATCGGTAAACGAAAAACCTTCTTTTATGTCAGTTAGCTCAATTTTAACCGCCTTCATGCCCTTAGGCTTGAGCCAGAAAAAATTGCCCACCTCAAACGGCCCTTCCATGGTGCATGAATCTAAATCATCATGCCACAACGGCCACTTTGCAATATCAATCCACAAACGCCATACATCTTCTTTTTTAACATTTTGATAAAGCTTCTGAACTGTTTGCTGCCACATAATAACCCTCGCTTAGTAAAATGAGCTTATTTTTAGTAACCATAAATATAGTATGCGAGTTTACAATGAGTGTCAAATGAACTGAAATTATGCAGCTGGTTAAGTAAAATTTGGGGTAGATAGTTTGAAAGTGCCAGCCCTACTACGCTCTTACAGAGCTTCGAAGGGCATACTTCGCATTGTTCTAACGAAGCATAATATTTTATGTAAATTAATCATTTAAAGAAATGGCCGTGCCATACGAAGCCTTGGCGAAGTATGGCGGAGAGAGGGAGATTCGAACTCCCGATACCGGTTTCCCGGTATGACGGTTTTCAAGACCGTTGCTTTCAACCACTCAGCCATCTCTCCACGCTTAAGAACGTGTTTTTTTAGAATATGTTTTTCAAAAGAATTGGGGAATCTGAATAGCGGTACTTAATGCCCGCCCTCCTACGCTCTTACAGAGCTACGAAGGGCACACTTCGCTTTTTAAGCAAAGCTAACTTTTCTATCAATACTAACTTAACCGAGAAAATGGCCGTGCCATACGAAGCCTTGGCGAAGTATGGCGGAGAGAGAGGGATTCGAACCCTCGATCCCGGTTTCCCGAGATACTTGCTTAGCAGGCAAGCGCTTTCGACCACTCAGCCATCTCTCCTTCCCTACAAAAATAAAAAAGTGCGCCCAAGAGGAATCGAACCTCTAACCGTCAGATTCGTAGTCTGATACTCTATCCAATTGAGCTATGGGCGCATATTATTTTATAGTATTTTGTATTTCAATTTTGTTTCTTCAATCTCTCATTTTAAGATAGTATAAGAGATAATAATAAAAATGTCGCGCTTGTCTATCATTTTTTTTGTTTTTTTATTAAAAAATTTAATGAAAGGGGCCCTATGAGCATACTTTTAGAGATAAAAGTAACGCCAAACGCTGGCAAACAAGCGTTACATTACGACAAAAACAACACCATCAAATGCTGCCTAAAAAGCGCTCCAGAAGCGGGAAAAGCAAACGCTGAGCTCATAAAATTTTTAAGCAAAAAATTAAACATCGCTCAAAAAAATGTAGAAATTGTGCGTGGCGGGGCAACGCGCTTAAAATTAATAAAAATTGATACAGAAAAATCGAAAGAAGAAGTACTTCTTGAATTAGGGCTTGAAATACAGCTCACTATTTAAGGGAGATCTATGCCAACATTTTTTTGGAAAGGCATTGATACTCATGGCAACAACCAGCATGGTTATCACGAAACAACAACCCCAGAAGTCCTCAAAAAAGACCTTCTTGACCGCCACATAGCCCTCTTATCGTACACCCAAAAAAAGCCACTTTTTTCTTTTTTCAAAAAACATCGCACCAAGCTATCGCTCCAGGAGCTGGAAAGCTTTTTTGCAACGCTGGCTTTACTGCTTGAAAGCGGCATAGATTTGGCACAAGCACTCCAACTTGTTGGCAAGCAAACACGCAAAAGTGCGCTCAAAAATATCACGCAACAACTCATAAAAGATATCAGCGCCGGCAATAGCCTGTCACACGCTCTCGAAAAGACCGCAAGCTTTTTCGCCATTTATTATCAACGCTGTCAAAGCTGGCCAAGCGGCAGGCAAGCTGTCTGATTCTTTTTATACCATTGTTGCCTACCTCCAGCAACGCATCCAACTCACTAAAAAACTTACCCAAGCCGCCTTGCTCCCTGGTATCACGTTAACGTTTGCCGTACTGATCGTCAGCAGTATTATGATTTTTATTATTCCCCAGTTCCAAGAGTTGTTTTCGTCAACCGGCAAGCAACTGCCACCACTCACACAAAATATCATTGCTCTCAGCATATTTTTACGCTCGCCCGCTGGTTTGATTTTTTTACTCAGCATTCCCGGCTTTGTTCTGCTCACACGTTTGTTGTTAACAATGCCACTGGTAAAAAAAATGGCTGACTGGACAGTAGCTCGCACGCCATTTATTCGTACCATCTGGCTGCATTCAAACTTAATTTATACCTTTCAAATGATCGCCATGCTACTCAAAAGTGGTGTATCGCTCAGCCAAGCACTCAACGTTGCCCAGCAAGCGAGCCAGCACGGCGAGTTTAAACATCAACTCGAACTAGTAAATACTACCATTATGCAAGGCAAATCGCTTGAACAAGCACTCAAGCAAAGCGGTACCAGATATTTTCCTGATGACGTACTCGCGTTTGTGGCAACAGGCGAGCAAACCGGCAAACTTGCCCTCATGCTTGATAAAATGATTGTCGCACTTCAAACACAACTCTCACGCTCGCTACATCTTTTAACGATCATTGCAAACCCACTTTTACTTGTTATTGTCGGCATTATCATAACTATTTTGATGCTCAGCATTTACCTGCCAATTTTCAATTTAGCAAACACACTTTAAAAACAACAAAAAAATAGGGGAAAACACTTGACCTTAAAAGCGATTCTGGTAGCATAGAGCTTAATTACATGGGCATGCCGAAGTGGCGAAATTGGTAGACGCACGGGACTCAAAATCCCGCGATGGCGACATCGTGTCGGTTCGAGTCCGACCTTCGGCACCAGTCATTTCCGTCAGGAAATGCCTGGCAAGCCAGTTCTTTTAAATGAAAGGATGGAAGTGTTCAGCTCCTCATGTATCTTTTGCAAAATAATTCAGGGAACTCTTCCCGCAAAAAAAATTACCGAAAATGATTCCGTTTTAGTTGTTCAGGACATCGCACCCAAAGCGCCGATCCATTATTTAATTTTACCCAAAACACATATTGCTGATATGAGCGCACTTACTGAAAACGAAAATCATTATGCCCTTGCCATGGTCAACATGGTCACAACGCTCAGTAAAACATTAAAAAATCCACCGTCTTTTAATGTTGTAAGCAACAATGGCGCCGCATCCGGACAAAGTGTGTTTCATCTTCACTGGCACTTTCTTGCTGGTAAAAATGTTTACGAACATGGATTGAAATTACAATGATACACTTTTCGCGCAACACTTTTTTTATTTTCTTTGGAAGTATTTTTATAGCTCTCATGATGGTTATGGGTATTTCATACTACACGGTTTACCGTTTTGTAAGCGCTGGCGACCGCATTGTGTATGGCACCAAGCTTTCAACCTTAACTCTTGATATTCGCGATGAATTACTCAAACGCACCGACGTTCAAACCGTTACCTTCAACACCAGTGATGATTTTACGCTACACGGACTGCTTTTTGCGCGACCAAACGCACAAGCAAATTTAGTATTGTGCCACGGCTACCAAGGCTGCAAAGAGTTTATGTACGGCCTGATTGATATGTTTCCAACGTACAACCTTTTGGCATTCGATTTTCGCGCACACGGCCAAAGCCCCGGCAACACCACTTCAATTGGCTGCCATGAGTACAAAGATGTTATTGCCGCGGCCAACTTTATGAAAAATTATGATAAAAAAATACCGCTCATTGTCTTGGGCATTTCGATGGGCGGCGCCTCCGCACTCAAAGCAGCAGAAATGAAACAGGACTTATGCGATGCATTAATTATTGATTCGACATTCTCTGAACTGAAAACAATGTTTTTGCGCGGCTTCATGCTCAAAGTTAAACTGCCATACTATCCATTTTTCCCATTGGCCCGCGCTATGTTTCACTATGTTAACAACTGTGATATCAACAATATGTCGCCCTTTGAAAGTGTGAAAAAAATCACCCAGCCGATTCTGCTTATTCATTCGTGCAACGACAAATTCATTAATCCTGAAAACAGTCTGCAACTTTTTTCGGTTGCACAAAATAAAAGCACACGTTTGTGGATCGGCCCTCGCTGCCGCCACGGCTGGCTGCATACGTACCATGCGCCGATGTACCAAAAGAAGGTAAAACGTTTCTTGGATCAGACTATCTTTACTTCACAGGTTACACAATGAGCAATGAACACAACCAATTCGATACCTATAAAAAGCTATTACTTGAGATTATCCAAAAACATATTCCTGGATGCTCGATCTATCTCTTTGGATCAAGAGCTCGAAAAACTAATCGGTCCGGCGCAGATATAGATCTTGCTTTTGATTGCGGAAGAATCGTTGATTTTGATATACTTTTAAAACTACGCAGCGAAATTGATGATACCAATATTCCCTTAACGGTTGATTTAGTTGATTTACATAATGCGTCAGACACACTAAAAAATGTAATAAAACAAGAAGGCATTATATGGAAAGCTTAAAATTAGCTCATGAAAACTTAACCTCTGCATTAGAACGACTCAACGAATCAATCGACCATCTTGAACAATGCAGAAAGTGCGAATCAACAAAAGAAACAATGCTAACTTTTATGGATAATAGCAAACTAGAAAGATCTTTGCGTGATTCACTCATCCAACGATTTGAATTTTGTACCGACCTTTTTTGGAAATATTTAAAAAAATATCTCGAACTTATTGTCCAAATCACCCCAGACTTTAATGGCCCAAAACCAGTCATTCGAGCAGCACTCAAGGCAGGGCTTTTATCTGAGACCGACGCAGAAACGTTATTGAAAATGATTGAAAGTCGCAATATGACTTCCCATATTTATAAAGAAGAAATCGCTGATCAAATAAGCGCCAACATTCCCATGCACTACAAAATTATGCACAAATATGCCGATAGCCTCATGCCTCAGGCTTAGACCGGCTATCCGTTCATTTTTGCTCCCAAATCCTGATTAATACAATTTGCAACAAAAAAACTCGCATTACCCCCTACTTTAAGCACTTTCGAGCCTTTGCGGCCCCCACTTTTATGGGGTAAAATGGTACTAGTTACTAAAATAGAGGTTTTATTAATTCAAGGGAACTCTTATGAAACGTTCAAACCTATCGTTACTTGCGCTCGCTACAGCACTCAGTCTTTCGACGTTGTCTGCAGCAAAAATACATATTTCCAGACATAGTCCGGCTGAATTTCAAAAGATCGAAAAATTACAAGAAACGCTCACCGATCTGCAAAAATCAGAAAAATTGGAAGAAGAATTGGACGCAATGTATTTAAATAATACTCCCAAGGGCCGCCACATGATCAGGGATCGCGACCTGACAAGAGACCATGCTACCTTTCTAGCATTTGATACCATCAAACAAGATTCAAATCCATCACGTTATGAATACTATCTTGCATGCAAAATATTAAAACAGCTGGTGAAAGAAAAGTATGAACCAGCATTCCAACCAGCTCTTATCTTTGCATCGCAGCATATCGGTAATATCAATTGGTTTTGCGGCGTAGAACTTTTTGAAGCGCTCCTCAAGCAAAACTACGAACCTGCACTTGAACCAGCTTTTCGCATGGCAACCAGACCCGTTGCTGAAAGACAAGGCAACATTTTTGACGCCAATGCCAGCCTGTTAGCATTACTGATTTCCAGAAACTATGAACCGGCATTTCAACCAGCGCTTGAAATGGCAATCGCAGGAATAGAAGAACTATCGTGGAAATTTAGCAACTGGCTTCGCATCAGAGATATTTTTGAAAAACTCATAGAAAAAAACTACGACGCTGCATGCCACCCAGCATTGCAAATGACCATCAAAGGCCTTGCAACGAGCAAGGGCGGAGACGAATACATGCTTGCTTTAGAAATGCTCCACTTGTTGAGCCAGCACCTCTACGCACCAGCATTAAGCTATTGTCATGAACATAAAGACACGCTACCAATTGATAACGCAATAAAAAGAAGCATCTACGTTTCTGCTGATAATAACTCAGTCCATAGCCGCACTATTTACCCACGCCCAGACACAAGCGCAAAAGCAACATTAAAAAAAATGTATGGTTACTGCGCAGAAAAGCTTTCTGACATCAAAACTTTAATTACATAACATTTGATTATTACATAAAAAAAGAGGCGACTGCATAAAACAGCCGCCTCTTTTTTTATACAACTAAAATTTTTACTTAACCAAAATACGCTTGCAGGCCTTCTTGCGTTGTCTTCATCGCTTTCTGCCCCTGCGACCAATTGGCGGGACACACTTCGCCGTGCTGCTCGTTGTGCTTTAACGCATCAACCACACGCACGAGCTCAGCAATATTGCGGCCAAGCGCCAAATTATTAACCGCGGCATAATGCACCACATTGTTTTTATCAAGCAAAAACGTACCGCGCAGCGCCACGCCCTGCTCTGTCAAAACGCCATAATCGCGTGCCATGTTTTTAGTAATATCAGCAAGTAACGGATAGGTAACCCCACCAATACCGCCCTTACTTTTTGGCTGTTCAAGCCACGCTAAATGGCTGTAGGCAGAATCAACCGAAACGCCCAGCACGCAAACATCGCGCTTTTTAAATTCTTCGTAATATTCTTGCAAGGCATGTAACTCCGTTGGACACACAAACGTAAAATCCAGCGGATAAAAAAACAGCAGTTTGTACACGCCATCAAAGTCTTTTAAACTCACACGCTTGATGCTGCCATGCTCGACCATATCGCATGAAAAATCAGGTGCTGCTTTCCCTACAAAAATCATTCTTTTCTCCTCGAAAAATTTTGTTAGACTTAACCTTTCTCTGACAAAAATTGTGGTATACACTATACCTTCATTTATAATGGTTGCCTAACAAAAAAAAGTTCAAAGGAGCATCTATGACGTATGATATTGTTGTTATTGGATCAGGACCCGCAGGGCTTACCGCCGGCATTTATGGCTCACGCGCGGGCTATAAAACATTAATTTTAGAAGGCAACCTTCCTGGTGGCCAGTTAATGACAACCACCATCGTTGAAAACTGGCCAGGAGATTTGGCGGTTCAAGGACCAGATCTGATGGATCGCATGCGCTCTCATGCAAAAAAGTATGGCGCCGAATTGGTACAAGATCCGGTTGTTGCTACTGATTTTTCACAACGACCATTCACGCTGACTACTGAAAGTGGCAAAACAATTACCACGCACACCGTCGTTATCGCTACCGGCGCTGAGCACAAAAAATTGGGCTGTTTGGGCGAGAAAGATTATTTCAACAAAGGCGTTTCGACCTGCGCAACCTGCGATGGTCCATTTTTTAGAAATAGAAAAGTGGTCATTATTGGCGGCGGCAACACCGCGGTAACTGAAGCTGAGCACTTGAGCCATTTAGCAAGCAGCGTAACCCTCATTCACATTCTTGATAAACTTACTGCCAACGATCCAATCGTTAATAAAATTTTAAACAACCCAAAAGTGAATTTTATTTACAATACCACGGTTGTTGAAATGAAAGGCGATGGCGATAAATTGACAGAAGTCGTTCTTGAAAATCAACAAACAAAAGAGCGCTCAACGGTTGAAACTGATGGCGCGTTTGTTGCAATCGGCTTTAATCCCAGTACCAAAATTTTTGCTGGCCAACTGAAAACTGATCAATACGGTTATTTGGTTCTTGAACAAAATACCAAGACCAGCGTGCCCGGCGTTTTTGCAGCTGGCGACGTTGCTGACTATCGCTACCGCCAAGCAGTAACTGCTGCCGGCATGGGCTGCATGGCAGCGCTGGATGCACAAGCGTATCTTGGAACGTTAGAAAAAAAATAGCAGAATAGATTTTTTTAGAATTTTATAAATCGGGCGGCTCAAAAATTATGTTAAGCTGCCCGATTTTTGATTCAATAGCAAAAAATTGATGCGATAATAAAAAGTGGCGGCTAATTCATTTTCACATAAACGCTCTTCTGAATCCCATATTGCACAACATTCATGCCTTGATCATTTTGCAGTACCAGCACTTCTTCGATATATGCACCACATTCACCAAACAAACGCGCACACAAAAATTGAAACAATCGGTCAAATTCTCTTCGATCATGCTGATCGAGCGCCCTGAAAAGTAAATCAGCACAATGTCGTAATAATATTTTTTTAACTTTTTCTCTTATGACAGCAGCCTCTTGTTCCGTCCTAAGGTTATGCCGTTGGACAAGGCAAGGTGCTATCTTGTTCAGATAAGAAAAAACCGATAACTTTTTATCATCCAACAAAGTGATGTCGGCGCCGCCTTCAAGTAATGCCGTCACAACTTCAACAACGCCATACTCCACAGCGAGAGAAAGGATCGGCGCATTATCAATCAAACAACGCGAATAATCAGCATTTGGGTCAGCCCCAGACTGCAGCAAAAGCCTTACACAATCAGCGTGCTGCCCTGAATACCATAATGATCCGTAAACAACCGCAGATAACGGCGTTGTTCCACGCACATCCCGAGGAGACTTATCACAATAATTTGGGCTTACACTTTTAGTTGAAAGTGCCCACGCCAAGCGCTCCGGGTCGCCTTTTTGCGCGCAGTCCATAATGAAATGGCGTGGTTCTTGCGTAAGCTCTTTATTTTGTTTGAACACAAAAACTTTACGATCATTATCGAAAAACCACGCAGGATCTTCGGCAACAGCCGCCGCCCAGCAATCACTGCCCGCCAACGCAAAACAAAATGACAATGTTAATATTTTTGAGTTCATTACTCCCCCCCCAAACAATTTATGCTACGCGTCTTCTTTTATGGTTACCCAATTTTCTCTTGCCAACCTTAGAAGCATTATGTACTACCGCAGATTTCGCTTGCACTGGCGCACCATACGCTTCAAAAACTTCCACTACTTCGCGATGTCCCAAATAACGGGCATAGTGTACCGGCAGACGGCCATCAAAATCTTCCACATCAATACTTGCGCCAAACGCAAGCAACGTGCGGACAATATTGGGACAATTGTACTCAGCAGCACGATGCAACAAACTTACCTTAAGGTCTGGGTCCCGCCAATCAAGAGCGTAACACAACTCGCCATTCAAATTAGTAGCAAGCACATTCCAAGCATTCATGAATTTTTCATCACTACGCACTTCTATCGCACTGCATAACAATCTAATAAAATGCTGGTCTAACAAAGATTGTATTTCGTCAGTTTCATCATCTAACAAGGGATTATTTTCATATGCTTCATCCAACCAATAAAAAATTGATCGATCCTCAAAATCTATCTGCGTTGCATCAGCACCAGCGGCCAGCATCTCCTCAACTTGGTCAGGCTGAGAATACTTAACTGCCATTTTCAAGCAAAAATTCTTTGCGTCAGTAGAAAGCATAGCATCCTCAAAATCGTATTCATCATAACCTGCAAAACACGTACTACCGACAAGCGCAAAACAAAAAAATACTGTTGCCATTCTTGAAACCATGCTGATTCCTCTTGCTTTAAACTCTGTTGTTATACCATTTCTGGCGTAGATTATGCACCAAATGATCGCAAAATACTAACAATTTTTTTACGATCAAATTGTCGAGCAAGATAACGCAAACTTCGCCCTTCATCGTTGCACCATGCACATGCATACGCCAATTCTCCGCACACATTTCTGGCAAGAATATTCCAAAGTCGTATGAACTCTGCCTCATCGTCATTTACGATACTCGCCAACAACAACAAAACAAAATGTTCTTTCAGATATTTTTCAATTTTTCTTATTCTTTTTACTACTTTTTTATCGTCTCTTTTGTTACGCACACACTCATCTACCCAATCAAAAATAGACCGCCCCTGCTCATTAACCTGCGCTATATCAGCATCTTTTTCAAGCAGCATCTCCACAATCTCGATGTAGCCTCTTTGGATGGCATCAAAAATAATGGGCTTATTTACCGGCCATTTGATGTGTGGGCTTGCGCCGCAATCAAGCAACACTCGCATACACAAAAAATGCCTGTCCGCTTGTGTGCATCGGTAACCCTCATAAGCACACTGCAATGGACAGCAGTCACAATCTGGACTGTCGCCCCAAAATGCATCCTCATCTCGTTTTCGATGGTCAGCATGAATCAGCTCGGTTGACAAAATATCTGCCAATGTTGTCACATCACCTGCCGTAGCACTAGCAAAAAGATCTCTCTCAAGCACCCTGAGATCAAATTTGTAGTTGATCATTTTAAATCCATTTCCAGGTACAATCAGAAGATTCCTTTCTGCTTCAACATATTCCAGCCAACGAGAGCCTTGTCGTAACATTGCCAAGTTTTCTTTCATCGCATCAGAATATTCAAAAGGGCTGCCAGCCGCCCAGCAATCCCCACTTATCAAAAGAAAAGAAAAAACTATTTTTAACATTTTTAAAATCATTACTACGCTCCTTTTTTCGCTTCAATAGTCCTTATCTTTCTTTTCTACAAAATAGGCTTCCACACGTTTTTGTAAGGATATGCCCTGTTCGTTCCTGCACGCCAAAACAAACGTCAAGATATCGCTTAGTTGCCTGCCAGGAATATTATCGGGAACACTATTAAGCAGTCTAACCAAGGACTTAATGGTACGATCATCATCTTGATCAATTGCTTGATGCATTTTATTAGCATATTCTTGTATTAACAACTGCGCTATTTTTGCACGTTCTCTTCTTGCATCATCATCCTTACCATATTTTAGAAAAGATTGAATGGGAGACATCAACCAATGAATAATTGAATACCCATACTTACCAAGTTTTTCAATGTCTGCACCATATTTCAGCAACATATCAACCATATTAAAATTATTGATCTCAATTGCTCGAAAAATGAGCGGCATCTGGTCATGCCACAATCCATTTGGGCTGGCCCCACATTGCAATAAAAGCTCCATACATGGCAGTGGATCATGAGAAAAAAAACCATAATCATACCCATCTAACACTTCTTGCAACGGAAAACATCCACGACCATCTAGGCAATTGGGACTCACTAAGCCCGTTGAAAGAACATGAGCAAGTGTAGGCAGATGCCCAAGCATCGCACTATCAAGCAATGCACGTTTTGGTGTTATAAGATAGCCAACCTCATCAACAAAACACTGCGTTTTTTCACAAAACCTTAACGCTGAATCTCTGCTTAATGTCTGAAGTTTTTGCTTGATGCGATTTGAAAAAAGGGGAAATTGATAAGCTGCTTGTTGTGAAAACAAGCAGCTGGTCATCATAAAAAAAAGAAAAAAAACACTAATATTTCGTTTGTTAATCATTGTTGCTTATTCTTCTCTGAATGTTTTTGTAATGGCAGCAAAACGTTCTTCATCAGTTGATTCAGTAATCACTACAGCATCGTCAGGAAAATTATCTTCACAATCATCATCTGCGCACGCAGCGTATTTTATACAATTTTTTACTTGCGCATAGCCAATTAGCTCTCTGGCAACACCAGCAATACCAACAGCAGGATCTTTCATTTTTTTTTGCATGCCTTGGCAAACAAGATCAGGATTGGCACCGCACTCCAACAAAAGCACTACACACTCCAATTTTCTTTGTGCGTAATCGCGCTTGTGCGATTCTTGTTTGTCACCATCTAAAGCCATTTTTAAAGCAAAATTTCCGTACTGGTCAATATAATTAACGTTAACTATTTTCTCAGCAAGCACAAAAGCCAAGCTCGTAAGATCAGCTTGTGTAGCACTATAAAAAAGTAAACTGATCGCAGTTTCATTCCAATGTGGATTTTTTGTGCTATCAAAACATCCACATTTTTTGTTATATCTCCACAAAGCATTTTCGCTCAACCTGTCCAATTTTAACGAGGTTGCAAGACTCACCGACTCAACATAATCAATACGACTAAAAGGTGAACCCACCGCCCAGCAGCTTCCTACAGTTACTACAAGAATCGAAAAAACTGCCGCATATTTTTTTGAAATCGCAATCATAATTACTCCTAAAAAATATTTACCCACTCATGACATTTCTCTACTTTTACACACTCCTATTTATATCAAATTGCTTCTCCGCCCTCCCCATGCCATACCATTGCCTTTCGTAATTCATTACCAAACAATTCTTTATCTTTCATGAGCACAGCACACAAGCACTCAAACTCTTGCTGATTACCTTCTTGTTGTGCTCCTTGCAAACGAAAAATAAATTGTTGTTCCAATAATGATTTTATAGCGCGCTCATGCGCTTCATCATCTGCCAATGGTTGGGGCGGCCCATCTGCAAAGCGTCGCTGCTTCAACCACGAAAATATCGAGTTGCCGTATCGGTCCAACACCGTTGCATTGGCACCTGCCTTGAGCAATGCGGCAACAAGATCTACCGTTACTAATTGAACGGCCTTAAAAATAAGAGGAATACCGTACCATAAACAGTTAGGATCTACACCACATGCAAGCAAAAGATAGACACACGCTTTATAATCGTTTACCGGGCAACATGGACGGTTCGCGCGACATCGGTCAAGCGCTGCAAGCAAAGGATGATTGCCCCATTCATCGCAATAATTACGACAGGCAGGATTTTTTAAAAGTGCGAATGCAAGGGATTTTACATCGCCCTCACAAGCACTTTCTAGCGCTAACGTTGTTGATGGTAAATACCGGAAAAACATATCTTCGCGCGTTGATTGAAATACCTTGTGCTCAGAAATATACCGCCACGGCGCATAGCGGCTGAGTTTTTGTAACAGTTCTAACGTTTCTGGAGCATAACCAGTACAAAGCGTTTCAGAAAACCCCGCAGGAGCGCAATAACCAACAGCCATTAAAAAACTTGTTATGACGATTACTCGAATCTGTATGCTCATGCCTAGCCCTGCATAAGTTGATCGGCATAATCAAGCAACGTTAAACCTTGTTCATCCGGAACACCAAAGAAACATTTTTTTTCAAGTTGAGATAACTCGCGTGATTCACAAAAAATACACATTAAGCGAGCAAAGGCCCGGTTATTTTCAACCTTAACCGCCCTCCAAATTAAAGAAAGAAAATACTGCTCTAAAAAACTACGCACATGCCGGTCCGATTCATTCGCCGCCCATTGCGTCCAATAAAGGACCGATTTTTTGTCGCAATCAAGCTTCGTTGCATCAGCTCCACCATCAAGCAAGGCTTTAACCAGCGCCGAATCAGACAATTGAACAGCTCTAAAAATAAGTGTTCTTCCTGGCCAACGCTTCGATTCCCGATTTGGATTGGCACCACACAAAAGTAACAACTTTATACATTCAACCTGCTGACCCTTCTTATATCTACGCATACCTTCAATCGCTTCTTCCAATGCAAATTCTTTTTTATCACTCGTAAAATCAGGATTGATTCGTCGCGTTGCAAGAACTTGAGCAAGCGCTTTTACATTTCCTTCTCGAGAGCTTTGCAAGAGTTGTTGACTCAATGATTGACCTTGAAACCGCCACGCGTGCCCGCCAGAAAATTTTACTAATGCCTGCTCTGCTTCTTCAGAATATTTGAGCGGGCTTGCGCTCGCAAAACAATCACCACCTACCAACAAAACAAAACAAAATATTTTTGAAAATTTTGAATTAATCAGCATTTATTTCCTTTCCTTTCTGACGCTTTTTTATTATACGAACAATATTTAGCTAGATACTGTTTTGCAACGCTTAGATCAACACCCAAATGATTACGCCTTTTTCACTTATTTTCGATTATCACTGAACGCACATACTCCATCCAACCACGTTCTTTTGCATAATCAATCAACTTCACTATGCCATTTTTTTCAACCGATTGCATAAAAACCGACACCAAATGGCTTCCAGCACCGCCTTTGGAGCCATGATTGAGAACTACACACAACCATTTAAATTCTGCAATGTTTTGATTATCTATTGCCGTACGCAACGCAGACACAAATTGACGGGCAAGTAAGTCCTGCAAAACAAACATACGGCCCGTGATTGCGCACACAGCCTGAGTTTGTGCACAAAAATCAGGCCCAGTAACCAATGGCGCAACCTGCTGAACTTTCTCTCGCCCTCTCATTGACGATGCAAAAATTTCAAAAATAGACATTCCATCTTTCAGACTTAAATGCGTGACATCAGCACCCGCTTGTATCAACATCACGGCTTCATCAAAAAGGTCCAATCGCATCAACCAAAAAATAGGGTAATCGCCAGCCAAAAGATCATTTGGCTGTTGAAGCAAAGTCTCAAACGGTATTGCCCATCCTAAAACCGCGGGGTTACCACCAAGCACCAGCACATCATGCTTGGCAAATTCACGCGCTACACGTGTTGGCTCTTCGGCCGCTGCGCCACACCCACCCGTCACAAAACAGGTACAAAAAAATAGGCTCACTATTTGAGCCTTGGTTGAAATCATTGCATGTCCTCACTTTGACGTTTCATACTTTCTGCTTCTTCTTCAGTACAATAAACAACCCCTTCTTCTTCGAAAAGGTTTGACAAATCAAGATCGTGCTTCTTCGCTTTATGGCAAGCGAGCACCATCTCACGATATGGCTCTAACAACGCCAACAACTTTTGTGAATACTCCTCGCGACAAACATACCGCCCATCACAAATGCTTAAATTTTCAGGCTCTGCCCAATAAAAAATTGATCTATCGTGGGCATCGATATGCGTTACGTCAGCACCAGCTTTTAGCAACTCAATAACAATATCAAAAGCGCATCGCTGAACCGCTCTAAAAATAAGTGGCATATCCGGCGCATAGAAACGATTTGGATCGGCACCGCAGACAAACAATGCCCATGCACACATTCCCTTATTGTCATTATGCCAACTGTCAACGAGGTTACGGAAAGGAAAGTTACCACCTTCAAAGGTATGATCGGGACCGATATACCCTTTTAAAAGTACAAAAGATAAATTGTCAATCTGTCCCAGACAAGAGCTGCTAAACAACAATTCTTCAAGCGTCTGTGTGGATGAACCATTAACCTCTTTGGCCAATTTTGCCAATTTTTTTCTATCTTCTTCGGAGGGCTTTTTAATTGGTTGATCAGCAGCCGCCCAGCAGGTACCGCTTAATAAAAAAACGAGTGCGGATAGCTGAGAAATTTTTGAAATCATTACTACTCCCTGCTCTCAAAATTACGAATAGATCCCTCTTCTCACCAAACCAAAACGCTCCAAGTTACGCACTTCACACAGTAAAATAGCAAGGCGTTTACAATCGCATGATTCATCTTTTTGTGCCAATTTAATAAAATGATTATGTAATAGTTCAAGAAGACATTGTTCGTGATATTCTTGAAACTGGCTTTCAAACCCATTCGCTTCCAAATTTTCAACACGCGCACGCCAAACAATTGATTGGCCGCCAGCATCACTTCCCGTTACATCTGCATGAAGGTACAGAAGCGGATGTATAATATTATAAGCATGCAACTGAACTGCTTTAAAAATAAGCGGCACTCCAGGACTATAACAGCGATTTTTATCGGCACCGCAAGCGAGCAATGCGCACACACACTCACCAACTTCAAAACTTGCATAATCAAAACGATCGAGCAACAATTTTAAAGGAAAATTACCTTGAGTATCGGTATAGTCAGGACTAACACTCTTTGTTAAAAGCACTAACGATAAGTCAGCTAAACTTCCATCACGAGCACAATGTATAATCACTTCTTCTGGCGTTGCTATTTCATGTGACGCTATTGAATCAATCTCTTTTTTAATAAAACGATTGGCCGACGGAACAAAGATCCACAAAGAATTTGGAGCCAATTTTTCTAGTTTTAATTTAACTTTTTCGGAATATTTACACGGGTTTTCAAAACCAGCCCAGCAATTACCGCTTAATAAAAAGGTAAAAAAAAATGTTGGTAAAATTTTTGAAATCATTGTTACTCTCCAATCAATTTTACCAACCAGTCTTGCAATTTTAGACCTGTTTGTTTGTCTCTCAGATAGTTAGTGATATTTTGAGCACTTGGACTTTCTAACAGCCCTTGTAACTCTGGAACCGAAATTCTGCTTTGCGTGATAAAAAAATTAAATAATCTGACAAACTCATCAAGGTCATCTCTTTGTGCCACAGCACTTAACAAAGTAATAAAGTGGCCGACTAATAATTTTTTTATTTCGAGCTTAATGCGATCTTCTTGTGAACTTCGATTTCGGCAAGGATTTACCATATCTAACCAGAAAAAAATTGAATGGCCGTATCTGTCAACCATCGTGACATCTGTTCCAGCTGCAAGTAACACCGCTACTGCATCAAATTTTTTGATTACCGCGGCACGAAAAATAAGTGGAATCTCGACCAGCTTACCAAAATAACAACCCCGCCACTCAATATTGTGCTCAGCACCACATTTAATCAAAAGCTTCATACATTTTACACAATCAGCAGCTTGAACCCACACAGAATCAGCAACGCCATCAAGAGCCGCTTGCAAGGGATACTTACCGTCCAAGTAACACTGACCATCTGGAGTTTTACAATCAACACGTAACGGATCAACCGAAAGCGCATGCGCTAATTCTGCTAAACGTCCCTCATAAGCAAGTTTATTGATAAGCTCTAAGCCACGTCCCCATCCATTTATAAAAAGTCTGTCCTTTTCATCAAATATCAAAAATGATTTTTGGCGCAGCGTTTCTAATTCCTGCCTAAGTTCTGCAGAATATACTGACACTTCTTGAATTGGCTCGCTTGCGGCCCAGCAATTACCGCTTATTAAAAAAACGAGAGATACGCTTGTGAATATCTTTGAAACCATTATTACTCCCAACTCATTTTTAAAAAAATTTACTACATAACTAAACGGGTAACCTCTTGAACGACTTCATCAATCGGTTTGTCTGAAGAAATGCCAGACGCATTTTTATGGCCACCACCACCAAAGTGGGCAGCCAATTTATTAACGTCAGCAATTTTTGAACGTAATGAAACTTTTGTTTTACCATCAGCTTCTTCATAAAAAAGAATCGTAATATCAATGTCAGAAAGCTGCGCAAGAAAATTACTAAACCCAACGGTAGAACTCAGCGTGAGCCCAAGACGTTGTAAATCGCACTGCCGAATAATTGACCAGGCAGCATTACGATTGGGCGCAATGGTAACCGAACTTAATAAGCTGCCCCACAACGCGATAATTTCTGGTTTTTTATTAAACAACAGCTCGCCCATCAGCCCAAACAAGTTGGCGCCGGCATCCATCAAATCTGCCGCAACGCGCAAAGTGCGTGGTCGTGTTGATTGCGTGTAAAATACTTGGCAGTCATACAACATGCCAAACAATAAACTTTCTGCCATGTACTGATCAACATCACAGCCCCACCAATGCAGCAATAAATACAATTGCTCGCAGGTACTTGAAACTTGATCAGTAATTAAATTAATGGTGGCATTGATACTGTTGCTGATGTGATGGTCGATATTAATGCTCGGGATATCGTGAAATGCTGGTGGAAAATATAAGCGCTCGTAATTGGCGGTATCAAACATAATTAACAAATCTGGCTCTTGTTTGTGCTGATTTACCAAAACATGCGTAGCTTGCCGCTTGATCGCCTGCTCAGGCTCAGATGGATACACCACCTCAACTTTCTTACCCATTTTTTCAAGCACAGCAGCCATTGCTGCGCACGCAGAAATGCCATCGGCATCTGGCTTGTGATGAGTAAGTAAAGTAATTACGGAAACATTTTCGATTAACTGCCATGCATCGGCCACTAAAGCCGGCGGAAAAAGATCATTTTTCAAATGCTGATTCATAGTATCGTTCAAGCTCCTTAACAGGAAACGCACCCTCTCTCACCACGCGAATATTTGTACCAGAACAATCGATGATTGTTGATGGCAGCTGAGTTTGCCCGGTTGTTTTTTCGTTGTCAATAACAATCCACTCAACAGCCTGCATTACGACATTATCAATCTCTGGCAAACTCGAAGGCACCGGGTACCCACTTCGATTGGCACTTGTTGAAAACAATCCATCAAAATGAACCAATAACCGCAAAAGCGCATCATGCCGCGGACAGCGCAACGCAATGGTTCCGTCCAGCGCTACCACATGCGATGGCAGATCTTGCCGAGCCTTAAAAATAACCGTTACCGGCCCCGGCCAGCAGTGCAACAACATATTTCGCAATGGCAGATTTATGGTTGACGGATCGACAAATTGTGACAAACTGTCAAGGCCGCCTATCATTATTAAGTACGGTTTATCGCCGCGCGCACCTTTCACGGTGTTTAATACCTGAAAGCTTGATTGTTTCAAATTGGCAAGAAGACCTAAAACCGTATCAGAATCAACTATTGACAAATTGTCACAATCTAAAGATTCTTTCAAACGGTATATTGTTTCCTCATCTTGCCATGAAATTATTTTTTTTGAGTATTTATTGTTACTATTTGTATCCACTTGTCAATTCCCAATCGTTCGAATAGATGATTATTATGCGTTTGACAATCCGCCAATTATAACTTATCCTGGAAATAAGTTTATAAATTTTAAATTGAACATATACCACAGACTTAAAATATAAATTAAATACTATCTGAACACCAGCAAAATTATTTAAATACTTAAGAATACGGTTAACCCAGCACGACTGAAAATAATACGGCACATGAAACGCTGCATGATGGTACGTGAGTAGTAAGCGTAAGTACAAAAAATGGACTTAAACGAAATATAAAAAGTTACAGAAAGGCTAAAGCCATGACTATGCTAACCAGTATTGATAGAGCCAAGAAAAAAGGTACTCCTTCGCTTGGGAAAGTACGCAATTATAGTGAAGTCGTTGAACACTTGGACAGCCTTGTTCGCTATGAATATGGTCAAGGAGCTCTTGATCGTATGAAGGAATTGGACAAAGCCTTTGGTCATCCATCAACTAAAACAGAATCTATTTTAGTATGCGGAACCAATGGTAAAAGTTCAACGGTACATTTTGCAGCCAAACTTTTAAAAGAAGAAGGCTTTAAAGTTGCCGCTACCTACTCATCCCATTTCTTGAACTATAATGAACGTATCATGGTTGATTTTCAGCTTATCGGCAATAAACCATTTACCGATACTGTTAACGAAGTTATCAATGCCACTGAATTACACAATATTAAAGCAACAGCTTATGAAGTAGTTCTCATGGCATCGCTTCTTTATTTGACTGAAGAAAAAGTTGATGTGGCAATTATCGAACTTGGTTATGGCGGAAAATTTGACGCAGCTAATATTTTGAAACCAAAAATTGCAGCAATCACGCGTATCGCGGAAGACCAAGTTGGCCTTTTGAGCCCAGACCTTGATCAAGCAGCATTTGAAATGCTTGAAATTGCTAAAGAAGGCACCTGGTTCATTTCTGCAGAACAAAGCAAAATTCGTCTTCAAAAAATGAAATCTTGGATTGATACACAAGGCGCTTTCTGGGCTATGCCAATCAGAAAACTGGCTAACTTACCATATATCTTTGAACAACTTTATGGCCGTACCGCCTCCCTTGGCGAACGTATTGCCCAAATTTATGTTGAAGATGTTAAAGGTAAATTTTCACCATTTTTGCGCGGCAATTTATTGGCAACACAAAAAGGCCAACGTGGACGTCCAACATTGGAAGCAAAGCGTCATGCAGAATTGCATCCGATCAAAACACTCAAAGGTTTTTGGACTGAACAATTTGACTTATTGCGTGGTCGCTTTGAACTCTTGGACAAAGAAAAACCAACCATTTTGTTGGACAATGCCAGCAACTTGGATGCATTAACCAATCTGTTTTTAGGTATTCGTTTGGTTCATTATCAAAAACCACTTAAAGGCCTTGGTATTATTATTGGTTTACATAAAGCCGTTAATGCTATGGAAGCAATCAAGCTCATTCGTTATTTGCTTAAAAAAGTAAGCGGTCAAATTTTCTTTGTACCAATTCCTGGCGCTGTTGCCTGCCACGATTCACAAGACCTTGCTTTGATGGCAAAGGAATTGAATGTAAAAGCAAAAGCATGCAACAACTTTAAAGAAGCGTTTGAACAGACCAAATCGGCAGTCGATGAACGCGATGGTATGATTTGTGTTACTGGTTCACCAGAATTAATTACTGAATATTGGAACTATCGCGGCATCAAAAAGTTCTAATTTCGTTTTATAATTTTCTTAATAAAAACAGGCGCGTATATTTTTTATACGCGCCTGTTTTTATTTTATCTTCAACACAAACCAACTTACTTTACAAAATTGTTGCCTTATCATTTCTCACGTGGTTATGATAAAAATCAGGACATAAGACATAGTTAATTCTGTTGAGGGTTGGGGGATACTATGAACACATTAAAAAAGGAAGTGCAATTCTGGGTCAGTTTAACCCTGATTCTGTTTGGCATATCGCTGTATGTTCATGGATCAGGAACACGATCAAGCTTTATTGGTCGCATCATAAACTGGTCGTCATCACAATAATATCTTGTTAAAACGCTTTCAAGAGTACCGTATCTTTTAAAGTGTCGCTTGAGAACCTTTACTCAATGCTTGAGCTTTTCCCTGCATTACTAAAAAATCTTTATCAAGCTTTCGCAAATACTCCAAAATTTGTTCAGAATACTTTGGATGTTTTAATGCAAAATCTAGATTTGCTTTGAGCAAGCCAAGCGGATTCCCAATGTCATAACGGGCCCCCTGCACTTTGTACGCAAATACTTTTTCGCCAGAAAATAGCAAACTTTGTATAGCGTCGGTTAATTGAATTTCACCACCAGCACCAACACGCTGCTCTTCAAGCGCTTTAAAAATATTCGGCGAGAGAACATACCGACCAACAATTGCCAAATTTGACGGTGCCTGTGCAATGGACGGCTTTTCGATTAATTCTTTAACTTGGAAAAGATTGGGAGAAAATTGCTTGCGAATAGCAATAATACCATACCGACTCACTTGGTCCATGGGAACTTCTTGGACTGCCACTACGTTACATTTTTCTTGCATGGCTACCTGAATCAGCTGGCCCATGGCTGGTGTGTTGCCTGCGATAATATCGTCAGGTAAAAAAATAGCCATTGGCTCATTACCAATGACATGGCGCGCTGTCCATACTGCATGCCCCAACCCAAGCGGTTCTTTTTGGCGTACATAAATAAAATCAGCAGTATTTATAATTTTATTTATTTCATCAAGCAAGTGGCCTTTATCTTGGGCCGCCAAAAAATTTTCGAGCTCACTATTGGTATCAAAATGATCTTCAATAACATTTTTGTTTTTACCCGTGACAACCACAAAATTTTTAATGCCGGAGCGAATACCCTCTTCTGCAATATATTGGATAGCTGGCTTGTCTAGAATCGGCAACATTTCCTTAGGAGACTTTTTGGTTGCCGGCAAAAATCGTGTACCCAATCCTCCTGCTGGAATTATTGCTTTCGTTACTCCCATGGTCTTCTCCTTTTACACTCTCACCTTTTTTAGTTTCTCGTCCCTAAAATTGCTCTAAAAATTTAACCTTCCCACTGTGAAATAACCGAATATCATCGATGCCATATTTCAACATGGCCAACCGTGACAAACCAAACCCAAAAGCAAAGCCTGAATAAATTTCAGGATCTATACCACACGAACGTAAAACATTGGGGTGAATCATACCACCGGGAAAAACTTCCATCCATGTTGATTTTTTGCATACCGAACATCCATTTGAACAAAAAGGACAGCGCATGTCTATTTCAATACCTGGTTCAACAAAGGGAAAAAAGCCTGGACGGATGCGAATGTCTAATTCTTCTTTTTTGAATAATGCTTTCAAAAACATTTGCGCAGTGGCAAAAAGATTTGAAAGATTAACATTTTTATCAATCAAAATACCTTCACATTGCATAAACATAAAATCATGTGAGGCATCAACCGCTTCATGCCGATACACACGCCCAGGTACAACGGCGGCCAGTGGCAACTCCTGTGAAAGCATAGCACGTACTTGCACGGGCGAGGTGTGCGTGCGCATGAGAAGACCAGGGACATCAACCCAAAAAGTATCGTACATATCACGCGCTGGGTGATCGCTGGGAATATTTAAATGAGTAAAATTATTTTCGTCGGTTTCAAGTTCTGGACCATCTAAAACTTCATAGCCCATCGATAAAAAGATATCTTCAATTTCAGCAACAATGTGCGAGTAAACATGCAAAGAGCCTTGCGAAACATTTGGTTTTACCGCCGTGACATCGAAATGTTGTTGTTTTTGAATTGCTGCGTGAGCTTGCTGATTTATCAACGCCTCTTTGGCATTGGCAATAGCCGTTTCAACTTCTTGCTTGAGTGCATTAAGCAAGGGACCATAAGTCCGTTTTTGCTCAACAGAAAGTTCTTTAAGCTCTGTCATGAGCTCAATCATCTTTCCTTTTTTCCCCAAAAAATTAAGTCTAATTTCTTCAATCTGTTTGTCTGTTTGAGCACGCGCAAGAAGATCTTTCAACTCATTTTGGACCGCACTCAATCTATTGGCTAATTCAGGCATATTTTTTTTAGCTACCTCTGTTACAAGAAAAACTCAATAACGAAATCAAAATAAGACTAGCAGATTTTGGTCGTTTTGCCAGCACCTTTCTGTTCATCGAATTTTCAGGGTGAGCAACGCTAATACACACAAGATGATCGAAATAATCCAAAAACGCACGGTAATTTTTGCTTCCTGCCACCCCTTCAATTCAAAGTGGTGGTGGATTGGCGCCATACGAAACATCCGGCGGCCCAAAAATTTAAACGATAATACTTGAATAATCACCGACACCGTCTCTAAAACAAAAACACCGCCGCTGATCAACAGCAAAAATTCTTGTCGGGCCATAATGGCCATAAGGGCCAGCCCAGCACCCAACGCAAGCGAACCAACATCGCCCATAAAAATTTGTGCTGGATAGGTATTGTACCACAAAAAGCCCAACAGCACACCCACCAAGCTGGCAGCAATAATGCTTATTTCAGCACTGCCGGCAAAAGGGATATATAAATAATCTGAAAATGCTTTGTGCCCCGCCAAATAAACAATCAGCGCAAACGTAGCACAATTAACAATAAGCGGGCCGGTCGCTAAACCATCAAGCCCATCGGTCAGGTTGACGGCATTGCTGGTGGCAATAATAATAAAAGCACCCCACGGAATGATTAACCACCCGAGCGTAAAACTTATATTTTTTACAAACGGCACGCAGATGGCAGTGTTGGGCTGAGCCCACCAATACCAGACCGTCATAACGACAAGCCCCATGCTCAACTGCAACAAAAATTTACTCTTGGCAGATAAACCTTTATGTGCTTTGATTTTGTTCCAATCATCAACAAAGCCAATGCAACCAAAGCCAATAATACCCAACAAAAAAATCCAGAGACTTGGCTTGGTCAGTTTATTCCACAATAATGTGTTGAAAACAAAAACAATTAAAATAAAAAGACCGCCCATGGTCGGCGTATTGTTTTTCTTTTGATGCGTTGCTGGCGTAAACTCACGCACTTTAGAACCAAAATGCTCACGACAAGTTCTAATAAACCAATCACCAAATATTAATGACAAGAGAAAACCAGTCAGAAAGGCGCCAATGGCACGCACGCTGACATAATGAAACAAATTAAGGAAGGTATACGTTGTTTGTAATTTTTGAGCAAAGTGGTAAATCATGTTTTTTCGTACACAACAAAGAAGGGTTTAACTGGTCGACCGTCAATTGTTGCTTACCTTACACCGTTTTTTTATTTTTGCTAAATATTTTGTTGCCCCTTCGATCCGTCTACGCATAAATGCTACGCCGGACAAAGACGCCAGACGGCCCGTTCAAATTCTTCGACAAGCTCAGAGCGAACGGGGGATAAGAACAATTCTTACAAATTAAAAGTTTAAAAACTTAGTGTGAAACGGCCCATAATAATTTCTTATGTAGCTACTTTCAGTTTTTCAATCAGCTTGTTTGGTTTTATAGCCGTTCGCCCTGAGCTTGTCGAATGGGTTTGAACGGCCGTAGATTGGGCCAACGGCCCCTGGCGTAAATTTATTAATGGCGCCCCATCAGCGGGACCGAACAGACAGAGCGCGCAAGCGCGGTTGCTGTGAGTTCGCGCGTCAGGCGGGTCATGGGCAGCAGGCCTATGTGCGTGATCCCAAAGGGGGTCGCAATACCCCCTTTGGAAAAAAACGAATTATTTTTATAATGAAAAGAGCAGAGATTGTAAGAAGAATCAGAAATCAGAAATAAAAAAAACTAAGCTACAGTATTCAATTTCGTTGCAACCTGCTGCGCCAACCGCTCAACCAAATCAGGATGCTGCGCGAGCAACTTTTCAAAAACCTCTGGATGCTTTTCAAGATACGAAGCAATATGCGGCCCTTCAACCGTAACCGTTGCTGCTTCTTTTTTAATTTCTTGTTCAGCCTGCGGCGCCACTAATTTTAAAATACCAAGCGCCACCAACGGGCTCACCGTACCAACAATATTTAACGCCGTCTTTTTAATGTCGGCCTGAGAAATGCCAACATAACGATCTAATGTTTTTTTAATCAACGGATGATCTAACAACGATTGAGCCCGATCAAACAACTGACCAGACAACACGGTGCTTTTTGCATTTTTTTGTATCATAACCGCCGCATCTTGCAACACCGCCAGCATATCATTTGCCAATTGTCCTTCAAGGCTTTTCTTGCCAAACCACCCTTGATGTTGTCCCTGCAAACGCGTTAATTTTTTAGTCAATGCATAAAGTTCATACGTCAACTGTAAAGATCCCAGGTTTTCATACAAAACACCATCAATCACCTTGCGATACTGACCCACAATTTCACGCAAACTATTGCTATGCAAAAGGGTCGCATAACTTTGGTCTTCAAGCAACGCCTTGTGCTTAATCAACACATCAACTTTGCTATCGTTACTTTTAAAATTGGCGTGCAGCATGACTTCTTTTTTAAGTACATTCAAGCGGTATATCAAAAGCTCAAAAATATGTTTTTTTACGCGATCAATTTGATACATGCGATACAACGATGTTTCAAAACCGGATAAAAAGTCTTCAGTTTTTTTAGGTTGTAATACAAATGCCTGCATATAATCATAAGCAGCAGCAAAGCCGCCATCTCCGTTTTTAGCATGCCACTCTGCAGATCCCGTGAAGAGAAGATCTTTAAATGGTCGGACCATCACCTCATGCTGCATGCACTTCCACATATTGTGGACATCATTCACCAAGTCCCACGCATCGCCATCACTAAAACAAATTGACCATACTTGTTGTTGCTGAAATCGTAGTGGAAGATTTTGATAAACAATCGAACAAATATTCAATTGTTCAAGATCGGTTTTACTGGTAGCAAAATCAACATCAACCATGGTATCATACAACCATGCAACAAGATCATACAATGTTGCAACGGCAACATGCGCATATTCATTGCTATCAAGCGGCACATCGCATCCCCAAACTGCTCTTTCAACAGATAACAGCTCGAGCATAAGCAATGCTTCTTCCTGTGCTTCAAGGGCTTCTCTTATATACATTAATGGATAAGTCTGGTGATCAAAATCTTTAACAAATTTCAACACATGGCACATGCGACTTTTTAAAGCATCCATGATTAATTGATCATCATACGACAAGGCATCGTAATTAATGACCGCGATAAGCCCAAGAAAATGATCTTCTAAATCTTGTTGGCTCAAAGCGCTCGTTCCTATCTTTTGAGACATCCAGTCACGACCTTCAACCACATCCATCAAATCATCAAACACTTTTTGTGCAGCATCAATCTCTGGTGCCGATGCCTTGGCCTGCTTCAAATTTTCAAGCGTGGTATACGCAGCAACAAGATCTGCGGTATGGCCCGCAAACAGCCCAGCACTTAATGAACAACACAACATTATAAGTTTTACAAGCTTTTTCATATAATACATAACCTCTATTTTTACTTGACGAGTTGGTCAAACCAAGCACTAAACTCTGGCAAGAACTGGAACAACAAATGGCGGTACACCGGCATATTTGCTTGCACATGAACCGAGCGCTTAATAATGGTCGCCATTTTTGAACTCAAATCTTCTTTAATTTTTACAAACGACTCAACAGAACCATCGAAATCTTGTAAAAATGCCTGCCACTCAGATTGATACTCAAGAGCGCGTGTTAAGAAACGTGTACCCGATTTGTCGAACATAAACCCGGCAACAGCCTCAAGCTTTGAAAGTTTCTTAGACAACTTCTCAGTCATAAAGTCGCCATCCATTTCCTTCATTGCTTCATAATACTCAGCCAATTTAAGTGCTTGCTTATTTTCAGTACGAATGGTTTGAGCACGCTCTTGCAAATGAGCAAGGTACACTTCAGACAATGAGCAGGTACGCGCAAACTTAAGTTCTTCAATGCGGCGCTTAATGCCTGAAAGCCACGCAAGTTCTTGTTTCTTAAGTTCATTATTTTGCGTCAACACTCGTGTTTCTTGTTCATAAATTTCGGCAACACGCTCACGCAACGCAATCTTTTGCTCAAGCGAATAATGATGCACTTTTTCTGGATCAAACGCAGCAATCTCTTTTTTAAGAGCATCAATACATGCCATCAGTTCATCATTCATTGACTGATTTTGTTCCAACGAAAGTGCCAATAAGTCCTGCAAGTCTTGTTGCTTTTGCACCAAGACTTGATCAGGATCAGATGCATAAGCATCGCGCATTTCTTGTAAGCGCTCAATTTCTTTATGCAAAACATCAACATCACGACGCAGGCTATCCAAACTCAGCGTTACTTCTTTAGCTTCAAAGTACTCAATCAACGCCACCTTTTTATCAGCTTCTTTTTGTAACGTTACAATAGTTTCAGCCACTTCGTTCATTGCTAACTGATGAGCATTTTTTGCCTCAGCATGCAAAGCATCTAACTTTGTATGTAAACGAAGTTGCGATGCCTGCCCTTCTGGCGATGCCAAAAAGTCATTGATCTGCAAACATTGCTTTTCATAGTTTTCACATTTTTCGCGATACTCAATTGCCTGAGCACTTGTTCCTTGCAACAGTTGTTTTTTTGCTGCCACATAAGAACGCAATGCTTGTATCAACGCAATGGCCATATGTTTGATCGTTGCACCAACTTCAAGCTTATTGGAACCACTCAAAAGCCAGTAAGTACCATTGTTTTCATGCAAAACTAAAGAACCAATATTCAATTTATCGGCAGCAATGCCCACCATTTTTTCAAAGTTTTTATTGTCGTGAATATTATCAAAGGTTGTTACCGCAGCTAACTGTGTGATAGGACCAAACATCATGCGACCATTAACCATCGGTCTGATGTTGCCAAGCTTTGCAAGATCATTGTAATCAACAACTTCAATACCATGCACCTGTAAGTACCGCGTAATATCGTCAATTAACGCATCACCTTCATAATTTTTGAAAAATTTAAACGCTTGATCGGCAGCAACTTTATTGTGTACCACCACTGCTTGTACATTTAACAATTCATGATCAGCATCTCGCGGCGTTGAGGTGATAAGCTCATGCCATACCTCATCAACATAATCAACCGCACCAGGCAGTACATCATTTAATAACTCAACACTTCCTTCTGGCAAATAGCTTGAAAATGCTCTTGTTTCATCAAGGCTATACAGCTCTTCAGACAACATCAGCCTGACCAACAACCGCACCACTTCAGTCTTTATTTTACTGGTATCGGTTATGTAGGCATTTTTTGCCAACAACAACAATTTGAGTATACACAATTTGATTGGTGTAACCTTGGACTGTACCAGCCACTTCATTAAAGGAATACTCTTACTGCGCTTGTACAATTCATTTTTCAGCAAGACAGAACCAAGCCCTGCTAACGAATCTTGTTGATCATCATTTTTAATACAACGTTCTTGTGGCTCAACCGTTGGCAACGGATCGAACATACTTCCTGAACCCCCAAATCCCCAATCGATAACAATTTCACGGCCAGTACCAGGCAACACAATAACCAGTTTTTTAGCCGTGTAATAATCAAGCTCTTTAAGATTATCCATAAATTCATGCAATGATAATGAAAGCGTTCCCTGCGCTTGATTGCCAGCAACCGATTGTTCTAAATCAGCCAGATCAAAAGCATAGACAGGCACCACTGAAACAGCAGAAATAACACAAGACGCCATACCAATAGCGATCCGAAATTTGTTTACCATGTGACCCCCCGAGAGTCCCCAGTAACTGGGTAAATAAGTTGTTTAGTTTGTAAGTACTTCCACAACAATTATGTAAAATTAAACTTCATGATTTTAGCACAAACAACATAATTAACAACCATATAAGCCTTTTGAATTGGGGCTTTTCGCATTTTTGACCAAAATGGGCATTTTTTAATTAAAATAATGCCAACACGCGTACAACCTCGCCATCAAACCAAATCTTAATGTCAACTTGAATACTAAAACAACCTACGCGTCACATAACAAAAAACATAGCCATTCGTCTGTTTTTCAGTAATATGTAATGGGCAGAAAAAGAATTGTTTCAGGTAATTTTTTTAAGACCGGCATCATCACGCTATGAACGAATCGCTACACAAACGCCGCCTTCTCATTATCGTGCTCAGCATCAGTGCGCTTTTTGTCACAAGCTGGCTTGAACTCTTTTTGCAACGCAAACAAAACTTAATTGGCGCCGGCATTAACCGCTCATTCTTTTTTTTGTTAATTAACGTTCACGTTATTGTAATTGTCGTTTTACTCTATTTAATTATTCGGCAAAGCATTAAACTTTTCATTGAGCGTCAACAAGGAATGCCTGGCTCTGGCTTTAAACGCAACTTACTTTTTGCATTTACCTTCTTTTCAGTCATCCCTTCATTCTTTGTTTTTTTTACCGCCGGCAAAATTATTACTACCAGCATTGATCACTGGTTTCACGCACGGATCAGCACCGGCCTTGCCAGCGGCATGAAACTGCACAAAGCACAAACGCAGGCCTTACGTCAAGAGCTGACAGATGCGGGCACCATGCTTGCCGAACAGCTTTGCACAACCTCGTACGCACTTGAAGACGCTCTTGAAATTACGCACTCACACCACTCGATTTTAAACAACTGCTCGATCTATTGGTGGCCAGCAGACCTGCCACGGTTACTCACCAGCCTGAATGAGGAAATTACCCAGTGGCGGGCCTACCGCACTTTTAATGATCGCAGCGTACAACGACTGCGCCAGACTTTTTTAACACGTCTGGCAAAATACAACTCCCGCCAACATGGTGTTTTTGATTTTTTTGGGTCACTCTATTTTGTTAAAAAAATCGACAATCATTATGTCTGTCTTGCTTACCGCTATCCAGCCATGACACGCATTCATTTGATTGATATGCAAAATTCGCTTGATGATTACTACCAGCTGCAGTCCATGCGCAACCCGATTTATTACATTTATATTTTTACGTTCATTCTGGTCACGCTCCTCATTTTATTTTTATCCATTTGGTGCGCTTTTTATTTGGCACGCGGCATCAGTACGCCCATTCAAGAGCTACTTGATGCTACCGAACGCATTAAAGCCGGACAATGGAATGTGCTTGTCACGTGCAATGAAGCAAGTGATTTGCATTCACTTGCCCAAGGGTTTAACGAAATGATCAGCGCTGTTAACCGTGCTCACTCAGAACTGGAAAGTAAAAATAAAGAGATGTTGGCCATCCTTGAAAATATGAAAGCGTCAGTATTTTTTGTTAACAAATTCGCACGCATTACCATGCACAACCGCGCAGCCAAAGAGCTTGTTGCCAAATACTTGCATCTCAACCGCTTTAAAAATAAACGCGTTAATTTTTTTGGCGTTGACGTTAAAACAACCTGCATCAGACTTATTAGAAAATTAGCTGAAAGCGACAGCCTCTTTCTTTCTGAAGAAATCAATTTTAAAACCAAGGGAGAGAACCGCATTTTAATGGTCCATCTTTCTGCCATTAGCACCACCAAAGGCCCCAACAATGTTGAAAAGGGATTACTCATAGTCATTGAAGATTTAACTGACATTGTTAAAGCAAGCAAAATTAAAACATGGCAAGAAGCGGCCAAGCAAGTAGCACACGAAATCAAAAACCCACTCACGCCAATTCAATTGGCAACCCAGCGACTTCAACGCAAATACAAACCTATTCTTGAACATGAATCAATTTTTATGGACTGCACTTCAACCATTTTACATCAAGTTAATATTATTAAAGACTTAGCCGCTCATTTTTCTGAGTTTGCGTCCATGCCCGCCCCACAAGTAGAAATTGCCGATATTAACGAAATTGTTATCGAAATTTTACGCTTTTATCGCGTCAGTTATCCCAGCATTAATTTTACTTGTTTATTCAAAAGCCCACCCATGATTAAAACTGACATCAAAAAAATTAAACGCGTGTTCATTAATTTGCTCGACAACAGCGTACGCGCTTTGCTGGAAAAAAATGACAGCATAAAATCAATCAAAATTGAAACTAAAATTTTGCCACAAACGCATAAGCTCGAAATTATTATCGCCGACAACGGCCCCGGCATTGAGCCGGCAATGCGCGATAAACTGTTTTTGCCGTACGTTTCCAGCAACAAAAAAAATATGGGGCTAGGCTTGGCAATTGTTCACGATATTATTGCCCAGCTTGGAGGCACTATCCAACTCCTGACTACCAAAACGGGAGCCATTTTTAAAATTTTGCTCAATCTTGAATAAACATAGCGAACTTTGTTACGGTAGTTCAAAGAGAATATTGTAACTACCTATCACTTGTGGAGATTTTTATATGGAAAAATTATACGCACCATGGCGCCACGGCTACGTCACCAAAACTGACTCCAACTTGCCAAAAAAGCCTTTAAAAAATAATTGCATTTTTTGCGAACAATTTGCCGCCAACAACGATGAAAAATATTTAATTTTAAAGCGCGGCAAACAAGCAGCGATTGTCATGAACTATTATCCCTACAATGCCGGCCACCTCATGGTTTTACCATTCGAACACCGCGCCATGTTGAATGATCTTGATAGTGAAACGCGCACAGAAATTATGGAGCTTACCAATCTCGCACTCAACGTTGTGCAAGAAGTCCTTAAATGTACCGGCTTTAATGTTGGGATTAATGTTGGCGAAACGGGCGGCGGCGGGATACCACAGCACTTGCACATGCATATTGTACCGCGCTGGAAAGGGGATACCAACTTTATGGCAACTATTGCCGAAACAACCTTAGTCTGCTCACCGTTTCATGAACTGTATCAACAATTTAAAGAAATTTTTGATAGACAATAAAAAGCCGGCGCCAAAAAACTTCACAAAAGTGCATCTTTTTGATACAATACTACCAAGGATTTATTATGAGATTTTTAAAACCAACCACCGACATCGCCTTCAAAAAGCTTTTTGGCTGCCAAAAGCGTTCAGCGCTTACCATAAGCTTTCTTAATAGCATTCTTGATAAAAAAGATGGCGAAAAGATAACCCACGTTATCATTAATGACGGCGCCAACCATCCTACAACTATCGACAAAAAGATGAGCTTTGTTGATGTCAGTTGCACCGATCAAAAAAATAAACATTATATCGTTGAGATGCAGGTTATTGACGAAAAAAATTTTATTGAGCGCGCCCAGTATTATGCTGCTTTTCATTTGTCACGCCAACTGAATGCTGGCGATGGGTATCAAAAATTGGTTCCGGTTATTTTTGTTGGTATCGTTTGCTTTGATCTTTTTAAAAATAATAACTATATCAGCCGCTATTTTTTGCAAGAACATGAAACTGGTGATCGATCACTTAATTTACTTGAGTTTCACTTTGTTGAGTTGCACAAATTTGAAAAGGAACTTGAAGACTTGGTTACCGACACCGACAAGTGGAGTTACTTAATGCAGCAAGCTGATGCCATGATTACCATTCCGCCACAACTTAAAACCCCTCATGAAATGGTTGATGCCTTGCAAGTCCTTGAAGAAGGTACGTGGTCAAGCGCCGAGTATGAAAATTACATGACAGAGCTTGACCAGTGGCGCGGCAAAGAGAGTTTGCAAACGTTTTTTGAACAAAAAGGTCGCATCGAAGGCCTTGCTGAAGGAGAAAAGAAGGGTCTTCTTAAAGCCGCTCAAGCAATGCTAATAGAAGGTTTAAATGCGCCAACAATCGCAAAAATAACTAAACTATCTATCGAAGAAATTATGGCTTTGAAAAAATAACAGATACTCAAAAAACAGACTTCACAAAAATGCATCTTTTTGGTACAATAAAATTAGTATGATAAACATTATAAAAATCAAATACAAGGAGGCTTTTATGAACAAGCGTTATGGATTGCTTTTAATTGCCACACTATTTGGCAGCACCAACGCCTACGGCTATCATTACGATGTATTTGCGTATCTTGATGAGTCGTTTAATCAACTTGAAAAAGAAATGAGTACGTGGTTTTATGATGATATGCCACGCTACCGCCAACAATTACGTCAAAGCGCTCAAAGTAATTGGGAAAAAGTAAGACAGAAAACCGATGAAAATTTGGACACCTTGGCAAAAAAAATAGCCGCGCAGTCAGAAAAAATAAAAGAACAGAGTGCTGAACTATTAGACAAACTTAAAGATGCTGGCACTCGTAGTGAACATCATTTGCAGCATTTGCAGGAAGAGGCAAGCGCCGTATGCTCTTCGTTAACAAAAAGTGGTTCCTGGCTTGATCGAATGATTGGTCGCTTGACCAAAGCACCTGAAAAGCAGGAATTGTTTGATTTGCCAGGCAAATTTAATGCAACAGAAAAAGTAGATGCGGACAATTACATTCTAGATATTAACGTGCCAGGCTTTAGCCGCGATAACATTAAATTGAATGTTCAAGAAGGCGAACATCGCGTTGTCGTAACAGCAGAAAAAGAAGATATTTCCACAGCAAATGCTCAAGCAAATGGTGGCTGGCGTTATCGCTCAGAAAGCTATTTTTCTTCTCAAAGCGTCAATAATCGCACTAAAAAGATTGAATACAAAGATGGCAAATTGCAGGTAACGGTCGATCTACCAGACAACGTTGACGTTAAAAATTTCAACAGCACGATCGACCAAGAAAAAGCAACGATTACCTTTCAATTAAAAGAAAAACAAGAGCAAGAAGTCAGTAAATAATATTGATTATTAAAATGATCCTGAGTATAATTAAACAGCAAATAAGTCATTAAACTTCTCGACAAAATGGGGGCCACAAGGTCCCCATTTTTATTTGAATAATAACCACAAGGAGATTACTCATGTTTGACTTGTTATTACAAAAAATCAAACCCGACATTCTTGTTCGAGCAACCGAAATAGATCGGCTTTCTGACAAAGTAAAGAAACAGAGTGGTGAACTTTTAGCTAAATTAAAGGAACATAAACCACAAAATGAACGTTTCTTGCAGCATTTACATGATGAAGTAAAAACGGTTTTTACCTATTTAAAGCAAAGTAGCGATTGGCTTGAACACATGGTAAACTACCTTGAAAAAGAAAAAGAAAGACGTTATCTGTTAGACTTTACTTGTAAATTCAATGTCACTGAGAAAAAAGAAGCCAACTATTACCTTCTTTCTGTCAATTTGCCTGGCTTTCAAAAAGAAAATATGAATTTTAACGTTCAAGGCAAAGACCATCAGGCTATTATCACGGCAGAAAAACGCACGCCTCAAAACGACGAAAGATTCCATTATTCTGAAAGTTATTTTTCTTCGCAAACTATCAATGGCCGCACTAAAAAAATTGAGTACAAAGACGGCAATTTAAAAATAATCGCTGACTTGCCAAACAACGTTGATGTAAAAAATTTCACCAGCACGATCGACGAGGAAAAAGCAACAATTAACTTCCAAATCAAAACTACTGAAACCAAACAGATTGATCAAAAATAGTCTTTGACTATCTTTGATTTTTGAACAAAAAAAGAGATTTATTCCAAAGAGCGATAGGGCATGGTTATGCTTTATCGCTCTTTTTTATACTCAAAAAAATAGATTGCACAAATCTCAGACGTTTGCTACGGTGGTTCGTATAAAAAAAAGAGAGTCACCAAGAAGAGAGTAATGAAGATGAAACGTGTTTCGACCGTTTATTTTTTTTGTGCAATTTTTACTATCATTTCTTTATCAACCCCAACCAATCTTTTTAGCGCACTTAAATTTGTCAGTCGCAATTCAAATCTTGTTATTAATCCACAACCAGACTCTCGAGTCGGTTTGAATAAACTTTCTCAAATTTCTGGTTTTCCACAAGATTCTATTATCAAGATTTATGGAAACAATGCACCGAGCTCTTGGACAGAAGCTTATACTGACGAAGTTACCATTGGGCCTAACAACATCCACCAACCAAGCAATATGGTTTACAACAATAGTAACGTTCTCGCTAATCTTTCTACGCTGACTGTCAACAACAGTAACGCAACCGCCCCTTTACCACGACAAATTATTAACGACAGTAGTACGCTTATTTCATTGACTACGCTCACCAGAGTCGATAGCAACCTTATTCTCTATCTCCATCGCTTAGAAAAAAATAATAGTAATGCTATTGTTTCTGCCATTAACACCAATAACCTGTTAGTGCGCAGTAACAGCCAAGCAATTGTAAATCTCAGCATTCTTGTTAATGCCAATAGTAACGTCATTGCTGCTTCAAGCGCTCTTGCTAAAACCACCAGTACGGCAATTATTGGCGCACAAAAATCAATCCGGCACAACAGTAGTACCATCATCACCATATCAAGACTCAACAGAACCACCAGCAATCTCATTAACTCTTTGGCCACACAGTACAACGCTATTGCCCAAACCGTTGCTACACATTCCCACTTTGTCGCTCACTCCACTATCAATGGCAAATTATATTTTTATAAAGCAGGTTTTGACGTTTCATATCTCAAAACATTATCGCTCAATACACCAGTACCCGTCAGCGGCAATATTAGCCTGAATAGTAATAATAAAAACGTTACCAATGGCGGAACTCTTTCCCTTGGCGGTGATTTATATTTGGGATCCAATGCCTACCTCACCGGTGGTGGTTTTATTGCTGGCAATAACTATTCGCTACAAATAACGGGCAGTATAACCCTACCAAGCAATTCAACATGGCAAATAACCAGCAACCTCCTGATTAATGGCAACGACAACACACTTGCTTTTGGGCCAGAAGCACAGATATTACTCAACCCGAATGTAAGCGTAACACTTAAAAACATGCATATAAAAACTAGTCCCACCAATCCAAATATTCCAATTTTGAAATGCGTTGATCAGACAGGAATCCTGACTCTTGATAATGTAACTATCGATTTAGCCAACGATTTTTCATTCAGAACTGGTCGCTTATTTTTTAACAATGATGTCCGATTTACCGGTACTTCTCGCTTTATTTATCAATCGTGGATGCAAAGTTATGTAACCCCACAATCTTTGTTAACATTCGATCCTGGAACCACGCTTTATTACTATCCAAGTTCAACCAATCAAGATTTACTCAAACTCGTTGATGAATCTGCAGGTATTTACTTAAAAGGTTCTGGCACAACGTTGCAAACAACGCTCACCGGCATGCGCTTAACAAAAGGCCGTTTATGGCTTGATAACAAAGTTACCATCACCACCACTGCCACAACTAATCTTTCTTCAGTAACTAATTTGTTTACCACAGCGGTAGCCAACCTTTCTTATGGGGGAGATGTCTCGCCAAACGGACTCTACCTTGCTGAACCAAACACTTCAACGGATACCATTGCTCTTTATAGAATTAATGCCAGCAGCATCACACAGCTTTTCACCGCGGCATCCTCAAGCAACAACCTTATTGCCGTAAAATGGAACCCTGATGGAACCCATTTTCTCTATAACGGCAACAATCCCATAG
Source organism: bacterium (assembly GCA_016699045.1). Lineage (NCBI taxonomy): Bacteria > bacterium. The sequence goes on along the minus strand of CP064957.1, from coordinate 1,125,921 downwards.
GCTCTGCTCATATTAATCTAGCCCGTTTCAACCAAACCGGCATGACAAGAATTTGGAATACCACAATATCTTCTGCTAATCATGATTTCGCCTGGGCTCCTAACGGTAGGTATTTTGCTCTACTAATAGACGCGGCTAGTAATTATATAAATATTTATAGCTTTAATGACGTTGCAACAGTCACGTTGGTTGCAAGTACCAGCGTCTCAGGTGCTGCTAATATCATTTGGCACCCAAACAGCAGCATCATTGCTTTAGGCCATTCCTCCACCGTCAGACTTTGTACCTTTGATGGTGCCTCATTAACAACCTTGTCTACCTTAACGTTACCAACATCTTCAACCACTAGCTCCGGGTTGGCCTTTGATCCAAGTGGCACCCATCTTGCAGTAATCACAACTACAAACTTGTATGTCTACTACTTTAATGGCAAAACTCTCTCACAAATAACAGGTGTTACCATTGCTTCAACCTCTGCAACGCCTGGTCTTTTACAGTGGGATCCCTCAGGGCAATACATTGCGGTATCTCACAACGCCTCAACAAGAATTTATACTAAATATGGCACACAACTCGCTAGCATAACCACGAGCGGTACGCGCGGATTAAGATGGTTGAGTAATGGTACGACACTATTTTTTGACGATACGGCCAAGGTGTACTTTTACACCATGAATTACACCATTGAAAAATCCGCAAGGCAAGCTATGACCAACGGCCTCGTTTTTGGCAACTCAACCTTAGGCAGCAGCTCAGACCTCGATGTATATTTTTTGGCAGGTGCACGTATAGATCTTAACGGTATGTTGTTTTATAACAATGTGAATTAAAGAAAAAATTATGAAAAAAATTATTTTTTTTATTATAACATACCTTCTTGTTTCTAGCTCTGCACGCGCTAATCTTGATTTTTGCAATCGAAACGCTCATATAACTCTTAGTCCCAATACCAGCAAGCTACGGCTCAACAAACTAGCAAGTATTACAGGATGGACGCAAGATTCAATTATTAATGCGTATGGCAACAACGCAGCAACAAGCTGGACAGAAAGCTATACCAATAACGTTATCATTGGTACTGGCAGAATTTCTGCACCAACTAATATGGTTTACAACAATAGTAATACTATTAAAAGCACCGCCGCTCTGATCAAACAAACGAGTAATGCCCTTGCTTCATCATTGCTAACAAGCATCAAAAATAATAGTAATGCCATCAATGCTTTCGCTTCGCCAACCAAAAGAAACGCTAACAACAGCAATGCGGTAATCGCTCTTAACACAATACTAAAAAATGACAGCAACACGGTATTTGGTTGGCAGGAAACTGTTATTAATAACAGCAACACGATTATCACTCAAAATCGATTAGTATATAATAATAGTAACGTTATAACTTACACCCCTCAAACAACACTCATTCGTACCTCTAGCAATGTCATTATTTCAACAAATCCAACCTCGCTAAAAAGTTTTATTCGTTTCAATAGTAATGCCATTATCCGTCTATTAAATGATACTTTGTTAATCAATAATAGCAAAGCTCTCAACAATTTTATTGTACAAAGAATTGCCACACACTCACACTTTGCTTCAAATACAACGATCAACAATTTTAATCTCTATCAAGCTGGTTTGGACGTCGCAGCTGGCAAAACTTTAACACTTAACACACCACTACCAGTCAACGGAAATATTTCTCTCAACGGCACCGACGGCTTTTTAATAAATGCCGGCACACTTTCATTGAGAGGCGATTTATCTCTTGGTTCTAATGCTTACCTAACAAACGGTGGTTATATTTCCGGAAATGGTTACTCGATTCAAATGACAGACAGCTTAGTTTTACCGCCAGGCTCTTTATGGAAAATAACCAGCAATTTATTAATTAACGGTCATGGCAGCACGCTCTCTTTTGGTCCAGAAGCTCAATTATTACTTGCCAGCAACGTAAGCTTGACGTTGAGAAATATGCACATTCAAACAAGTCCCAACAGTCCTAATATTCCAATTTTAAAATGTTTAGATCAAAAAGGAATTATCACACTTGATAATGTAACACTCGAATTAGCTAACGATTTTCCATTCAGAACTGGTCGCTTATTTTTTACCAATGATGTCAGATTTACCGGTACTTCACGCTTTATTTATCAATCGTGGATGCAAAGTTATGTAACACCACAATCACTTTTGACATTCGATCCAGGTACCACCTTGTATTACTATCCAAGCTCAACCAATAAAGATTTACTCCAACTCGTTGATAAATCTGCAGGCATTTACTTAAACGGTTCTGGCACAACGTTGCAAACAACGCTCACCGGCATGCGTTTAACAAAAGGCCGTTTATGGCTTGACAACAAAGTTACCTTGAGCACCAGTGCCGCCACCGCTTTGGATTTAGTAACGCAAGTAACCGCTATTAATTATGGCTCTGCGGTCAACTCTGTAGCATGGTCACCAAATCGACGTTATTTGGCGGTTAGCGGAACTGTACCCAACGGCGACAATGAAGTACAAGTTTATAGCTACAATGATACAACATTATCGTTGGTCGCATCCATCGATTTTGGTGGCAATTGTTTACGCGTAAAATGGCACCCCGATGGTACTTATTTAGCTGCTGTTGGTGGGCCTTCAAACAATTTCAAAGTTTATAGTTTTAATGGAACAACGTTAACGCAAGTTGCCGCAACAACTGATGGCACCGGCAACACACAAGGCTTAGATTGGTCTTATGACGGAACGTATATTGCAATTGGACCTGTCAACGCTACCAGTACTTTTGAAATTAGAGTGTATAGTTTCAATGGCTCTTCGCTTACCAACATTGCTGGCGGCAGTATCGATCTTGGTGCAACTGCAGGAACACTTGCCAGCGGCGTGTCGTGGAATCCTCTTGGAACAATACTGGCAATCGGCGCAAATTCTACCGTAACGGGTGGCAATGAAATTCGTATGTATACCTGGAATGGCACCACGTTAACACTTAAAACAAGCGTAGATTATGGCGCTGCCAACGGCGTAAATTATATAGAGTTTGACCCAAGTGGTCTCAATGTTGCTGTTGGCGGGCAAGGACCAACCAATGGCAATGAGCTTCAAATTTATCGATTTAATGGTTCAACACTCTTGCTCGTTACCAGCGTTGATTATGGCACTGCAGTAAACGAAGTTCATTGGGATCCTTCTGGTCGCTACTTGGCTGTTGGCGGAACAGGCCCAACCAACGGCAATGAGCTACACTTTTATAGGTTTGATGGCGCTAGTTTGTCACTCATTACCAGTCAAGATTATGGCACCGCCATTAACGGCCTTTCATGGAGCTCTGATGGCGCAACCATTGCCATCGGAGGACAAACAGCCACCACTAATCATAACGAAATTGAAACATACAGCGTCACTTATCGCTTTGATACGTTGCGCCAAGCACTCAGTAATAGTATTAATATTGGCAACTCAACCTTAGGTATCAGCTCAGACCTTGATGTTTATTTCTTGGCAGGCGCACGTATAGAACTTGACGGTATGTTGTTTTATAACAATGTGAATTAAAAAATTTATGAAAAAGATTATGAAAAAAATTATTCTTTTCTTAATTCCTTATCTTTTTTATTCAAACACGGCACACAGCATTACCGATTTTGCCAACGAAGATGCAAGGCTGATTATTGGTAATTTAAGCGGCGTTCAATCATCACAACTTAAAATTGTTACGCCTGCCAATATTACAGGCTGGACGCAAGATTCGATTGTCAAAAGTTTTGTCAGTAACGCAGCAAGCTGGACAGAAACCTACACTGCTGGCGTTGTTATTGGCTCTGGTCGCAAAAGTGCACCGTCAAACATGGTTTACAACAATAGTAACGCTATTGTTCTTTTTACAAGCCCAGCAAGTATCGCTTTAAATAGAGCCAACAGTAACGTCCTTGCCAATTTACCAAACAACAGCTCTGCCATCGCTACGCTTGCTCGCCTGGAACTCAACAACAGTAACGATCTGGTTACCTTACCTGGACTCATTAAAACAATGAGTAATGCCATTCTCAATTTTACTACTCAAACCAAAAATCAAAGTAACTCAATTATTACGCTTTATCGCAAAGTAAGAGCTAACAGCCAAGCCGCAAGAGTGCTCAGTACACGTGTTAAAGGCAATAGCAATGCGCTTGTCAGTACTATTCTTCCACTCGTGCGCTTCAATAGTAACGCGTTGATATCAAACTTCTCTGCCAGCCTTTATTCTACGAATAGTAATGCTGCCAATTTTCTGAAAAGCAATTTTCCAGTTCAACTTCTTTCAACACATTCACATTTTGGCGCAACCACAACCATCAGCAATTTAAATCTCTATCAAAAGGGAATAGACGTTTCTGCCGGCAAAACACTAACGCTCAACACACCATTGCCCATCAACGGCAATATTGGACTTAATGACTCTGGCATTCTTTCGCTTGCGGGCGATTTGTATCTGGGCAGCACTGCCTACCTCACCAGCGATGGCTCTATTTCAGGCAATGGTTACTCGCTGATCATGACCAACTCATTAACCCTTCCTTCAAGTAGCACCTGGCAAATTATCAGTAACCTCCTGATCAATGGCAACGGCAGTACTTTATTTTTTGGGGCCAATGCTCAAATCACTCTCGCCAGCAACGTAAGCCTCACACTGAAAAATATGTACATTCAAACAAGTCCCAACAGTCCTAATATTCCAATTTTGAAATGTTTAGATCAAAAAGGAATTATCACACTTGATAATGTAACACTCGAATTAGCTAACGATTTTCCATTCAGAACTGGTCGCTTATTTTTTACCAATGATGTCAGATTTACCGGTACTTCACGCTTTATTTATCAATCGTGGATGCAAAGTTATGTAACGCCACAATCGCTTTTAACATTCGATCCAGGTACCACCTTGTATTACTATCCAAGCTCAACCAATAAAGATTTACTCCAACTCGTTGATAAATCTGCAGGCATTTACTTAAAAGGCTCTGGTACAACGTTGCAAACAACGAATACCGGTTTCCGCTTAACTAAGGGCCGTTTATGGATGGACAATAAAATAACCTTGACCACTCAAGCATCAACAGCACTTGATCTGGTAACGCAAGTAACCGCCATTAATTATGGCTCTGCGGTCAACTCAGTTGCATGGTCACCAAATCGACGTTATTTAGCAGTTGGTGGCTCTGTCCCCAACGGCGACAATGAAGTACAAGTTTATAGCTACAATGATACAACATTATCATTGGTCGCTTCAGTCGATTTTGGCGGTGACTGTTTACGCGTAAAATGGCACCCAGATGGTACTTATTTAGCTGCGGTTGGTGGGCCTTCAAACAATTTCAAAGTTTATAGTTTTAATGGAACAACGTTAACGCAAGTTGCCGCAACAACGGATGGCACCGGCAACACACAAGGCTTAGATTGGTCTTATGACGGAACGTATATTGCAATTGGACCTGTCAACGCTACCAGTACTTTTGAAATTAGAGTGTATAGTTTCAATGGCTCTTCGCTTACCAACATTGCTGGCGGCAGTATCGATCTTGGTGCAACTGCAGGAACACTTGCCAGCGGCGTGTCGTGGAATCCTCTTGGAACAATACTGGCAATCGGCGCAAATTCTACCGTAACGGGTGGCAATGAAATTCGTATGTATACCTGGGATGGCACCACATTAACACTTAAAACAAGCGTAGATTATGGCGCCGCCAACGGCATAAATTATATTGAATTTGATCCAAGTGGTTTCAATGTTGCTGTTGGCGGGCAAGGACCGACCAATGGTAATGAGCTTCAAATTTATCGATTTAATGGTTCAACGCTTTTACTTGTTGCTAGTGTTGACTACGGTACTGCAGTAAACGAAGTTCATTGGGATCCTTCTGGTCGCTACTTGGCTGTTGGCGGAACAGCCCCAACAAACGGCAATGAATTACAATTTTATAGATTTGATGGCGCTAGTTTGTCACTCATTACCAGTCAAGATTATGGTACTGCTATTAACGGTCTTTCGTGGAGTGCCGATGGCGCAACGTTGGCAATTGGCGGACAAACTACTACGACAGGACACAACGAAATTGAAACCTATTCGATTGCTTATCGTTTTGATACGTTGCCTCAAGCTCTTACCAACGGTATTATTTTTGGTAATTCAGCATTAGGCATCAGTTCAGACCTTGATGTTTATTTCTTAGCAGGCGCACGTATAGAACTTAGCGGCATGTTTTTTTATAACGATGTAAATTAAAAATTATGATGAAAAAAATACTATTTTTTATCTCATTACACGCTATTCACTTTGTTCTTCCAACATATTTACTCGCAACAAGCTTAGTTGGTACCAGCAGCATTGTGTACAAAAACGCCAACTATATTTTTCGCAATGGCGACACATGCGAAGGTTTTGTTAGGCTTGATGACGGTTTTACTATTTTGGCAGGCGCTACCGTAACATTCGATACGTTTATCACCGTTTCTGCAGGAATGGATTTACGCTCAACCGGCAATTTATCGTTATTGAGCGATTTATTTTTTGATATCGACAGTACTTTTTCAAATGGTGGCACCATTAATGCTCGCAACAACACCATTCACTTGGGAACAAAAACCACCACGCAAGCTGGTAGCGTTTGGCAATTTGTTTCAAATGCTACGCTTGACGGACACGGAAACACATTAATTTTAGACGCATTTACGCAACTTTCACTTGCCGAAAACGTAAGCGTCACTTTAAAAAATATGTATCTCAAAACAACACATAACAACTCGAGCACCCCAATCATCAGTTGCGCAGGAGCGTCAAGCCAAATAACATTTGATAACGTTACTCTTGCACTAGCTGACAACTTTCCTTTCAGTACCGGTCGCATGTTTTTTAGCAACGATGTCGTGTTTACCGGCACCTCACAATTTATTTATCAATCATCAGCAGCTTGCTATGTTTTACCACAATCACTCGTAACGTTTGCACCAGGAACAACGCTCTATTATCTTCCAAGTGCAGCCAACAAAGATTTATTCCGTTTAACTGATAAATCTTCTGGGCTTTATTTTAACAGCAGCACCTTACTTTATACCGACACGGGCCTGCGCTTAACCACTGGCCGCTTATGGTTTGATAACAAAATTACCCTCAGCACCACGGTTCCTCAACGCGCAACGCTAACCAACGGCCTTGTATTTGGCAACGCAACCGCTGGTTCAACGTATGATATTGACATCTTTTTGATGGCAGGTTCCTACGTACAACTCAGCGGATTTTTAAAATACGACACTACCGTTTAAAAAAGCAGAGAAACATACTTATGAAAAGAATTATTTTTACGGCAACGCTCATCGTTAGTTTTTTTTCAGCACACACCAACGCCGCCAATCTTGATGGCACAAGTACCTTGGTTTATCAAAGCACTCGCTACACACCCAATAAAAACGATTCTGTTACCGGGTTTGTACGTATTAACGCCGGCTTTACCGCTCCAGTTGGCGGGGCGGTAATTATGGACACCATAACTTCTGTTTCTGGTCTCATTTACGGCACAGAACAAAACAGTACCGTAACACTCAATGGCAATTTAAAACTATCCTCGCAATCATCATTAAGCGGGGTATTCGATATTAGTGGACATGGCAACGTCATATTTTTTGATGGCAATTTAACATTACCGGCCAATAAAATTATGAGTTTTAGAACTGATACTATTATCGACGGGTGCGGTAACACCCTGACCTTTACCAATTATTCACAATTTTTAATCGACAACAGTGTAACGCTCACGCTACGCAATATGAAAATTAAAACAACGCACGCATCACTAGCACGCCCTTGCATTCGTTGTCAAAGTAACACCAGCCGCTTAGCTCTCGACAATGTTACTTTCGCATTGGCTGAAAATTTTGATTTTCGCAATGGACGCTTGTATTTCCACAATAGCGTGCGATTTACCGGCACTTCACAATTTATATATCGCTCAACACAAGCAAGCTACATATCCTCCGGTGCATTGTTAACGTTTGATCCAAATACCACGCTGTATTACTATCCAAGTTCAACAGCTCAAGATTTAATTCGATTGGTTGATCAAACTTCAAAACTTTATTTAAATAATGCCACCTTGCAAACAACACACACCGGCATGCTTTTGAGCAAAGGTAGTTTATTCCTTGACAATCTCGTTTCATTCAGCACGCGCGCCAACACCAAATTGTTAGGAATCACACTCAATACATCGCCAGCATCAGCAGCAGGATTCGAACAATTTCATTGGCGCCACGATAATCAATATATGGCCGCTGCAACAGGTGCCACCGCGCCACAACTTAGAGTCTACCGATGGAACGGCACCACCTTAACTTCCATAGCAACCGTTACCGCCACACGATTTAATACAGCCCAATGGAGCCCTTCTGGCAGATTTTTGGCAGTGGGTGGTTTTTCAATCACCAGCGCACAACCACAAGTACAAATTTTTAGATTTAATGGCACAACGCTCACGCGCGTTGCAACTTTTAACTACACCGCATTTAGCTCATCAACCAGAGGTGTTAATTCCGTTGCCTGGCACCCAAGTGAACAATTTTTAGCAGCTGGTGGTTTTCCTGTTTCAGGAAGCGGGGATGCGGTGCAGGTACTTAAATTCAATCAAGGAACATCACTCACGCTGGTAGCAAGCGACACGTTTGGCGGCACGCCAAACACTCCAGGCGTTCAAGAAGTTGCTTGGACTTCTGACGGCAACTACCTCCTCGTGGTAGGAACTGCTGGTGGCGCGAGCACGACTGGCATTATTATGTACAGTTTTGATGGATCATCACTTACAACCAAAGACTCCGTAGTTCTCAACAACGTACTTACCGGCGCCATCAGACCAGACGACCAATTCATAGCAATCGGCCTGAGCAACGCCAGTACCGTGAGGGCTTACTCATGGAACGGAAGCACGCTTGGCACCGCTATTACCTATGCCTACGGTACCACCGTCAACACGTTGCGATGGAGCTCTGACGGCCAATACATGGCTGTTGGCGGTACCGGCCCAACCAACAGCAACGAGCTACAGATTCTATCATTTAATGGCGCCACTATTTCACTTGTTGCCAGCGTAAACCAAGGGACCACCATACCAACCGTTGCGTGGACTCTTGATGACAGATATCTTGCATCTTACGCTGCAAGCGTTAACTACATTTACAACACCATTTACCAATTTGATTATCGTCCACAAGCAATAACCAACGGCCTTATTTTTGGCAACCCAAGCGAAGGAAGCGAATCAAATCTTTCTACCTATCTTTTAAGTGATGCACGCGTTGAAGTTGCAGGAGCTCTAACTTTAGCATCATAATAATACTCACCAATGAAAGATAATACTTGCCCATCAATGTTTTTTGATTTCTTTTAAAAAAAATATTTTTTAACTAGCATAAGCAGCAGACTTTTGCTACGGTGGTTTGTATAAAAAAAAGAGAGTCACCAAAGAGAGAGTAATGAAAATGAAACGTGTCACAACGGTTTACTTTTTTTGTGCGATTTTTAGCATCCTTTCTTTATCAACCTCAATCAATCTTTTTGGCACTCTTAAATTTGTCAGCCGCACTTCAAATATCGTTTTAGACCAACAACCAGGCACACGCGTTGGCTTGCGTAAAGTCTCACAGATTACCGGTTTTTCACAAGACTCAATTATCAAAGAGTACGGCAACAATTCGCCAACTTCATGGACCGAAAGTTACACAGCGGGCGTTCAAATTGGTTATGGTCGTCGACACCAACCAAGTAACATGGTCTATAACAACAGTAACGCATTCACTGCAATAGTTTCTTTAGCAATTCACAATAGCAATACCGTAGCACAACTACCCCGTCAAATTATTAATGACAGTAGCACGCTCATCAAATGGACCTCTTTTGCCAGAACCGATAGTAACTTACTTGTTTATTTATCTCGCTTAGAAAAAAACAATAGCAATGCACTCTTATCGGGCATAAACCTCAATCAATCAACTCTTACTGCTATCAAAAATGATAGTAATGCACTGATCGGTCTTCTTCCTTTAACCCGCGCAAACAGTAGCGTTATTATCAAGTTAAACAGACTTATAAAACAAAACTCTTCAGCAATTGTTGCCTTTAAAAACGCACAAGGAACTCTCATCAGAACAACCAGTAACGCAATTGTAAAATTCGGAAGAAACACTGACATTGCCATACAAAATAGCAACACTACCGTTTATTTTAAAAACAATTTTGTACAAATTATTTCAAATCACTCACGCTTTCAAGCAACAACCACCATTGCGCATCCTGCTTATTACCAAAATGGTATTACTGTTGACGCTGGAAAAACACTTAGCATCGCCAATCCTATTCACATAAACGGACGATTTAATTTAAGTGGCACTGGCATACTTTCTTTAATGAGTGATTTTACACTCAACTCAGATTGCTACTTAACCAATGGGGGTATTATTAAAGGCAACGGCTTCACGTTTGCCTTTACCTCTTCACTTGCCGTACCTGACAATAAAACCATCACCATTTCTGGCAATACCATTATTGAAGGTTACGATAACGTATTGGGATTTGGCGCACGTTCACAACTGATTTTGTCAAGCAATACCACACTTACCATAAAAAATACTATTCTTAGAAATACACGTAATAGCGCAGCAGCGCCACTGTTTCAGCCCGCCGGCCCCACTTCTCGTCTCTCGTTTAATAATGTTATTTTTGAACTTATCGGCGACATCGCATTCTTGCAAGGACAACTATTCTTTTATAATGAAATAAGCATTACCGGAACTTCTCAAGTCAGTTATCAAACACCAACAAAAGGCTATATCATGCCTCAATCACTCGTAACATTTTATCCTGGCTCATCTCTTTTTTATGCACCAAGTTCAACCAACAAAGATTTATTGCAATTGACCGATAAATCTTCAGTTCTCTACTTTAATGGTAGCAACTTATTATTCACCGACACCGGCATGCGCCTAACCAAAGGCCGTGTGTGGTTTGATAATAAAGTTACCTTGAGCACCACCAAACCACAGCGATCAACAATTACCAATGGTCTTAATTTTGGAAACTCATCAGCTGGCTCAACTTCAGATGTTGATGTCTTTGTATTTGCAGGAGCACGCGTACAACTAAGCGGTACATTATTTTATAACAACGTGAATTAAAAAATAATGACTATGAAAAAAATTATTACTCTTTTTCTCAGTAGCATTTTTTATTTCAACACAAGTCTGTGTATTTTTGATTTTGCCAATCGCGATGCACATCTGGCCGTTAACCAAGCAGCACACAGTCTGCTACGATTAGGAAAAGTTGCCAGCATTACTGGCTGGCCACAAGATTCTATTGTTAATGATTATGGCAATAACATTTCAACCAGTTGGGTTGAAAGTTACACCAACAACGTCGTACTTGGGACCGGCAGACGTAAAGCCCCTTCCAACATGGTTTACAATAACAGTAATACCGTTGCTACCAAACCAAATCTAGCAACGCTCATCATTCAAACAAGTAATGCTTTAACCCCCGCACGCTTATTATCAACAAAAAACAACAGCAATGCCATTAACGCATTTGCAGTGCTACGATACATAAAAAACAATAGTAGCGCTGTCATTGGCCTTAATAAATTTATCAGAACAGACAGTAATACGTTATTTTCGCTCTGCCAATACACTACCATTAGAAATAACAGTAACGTCATTGTTGCTTTAGGAAGACTCCCTAAACAGAATAGTAATGCTATTACTTCGCCACAAGTAACGAGCCTCATCAGGGGTAATAGCAATCTTATAAACATTATTGGGAAAACTATCACTGGCAATAGCAACGCAGTGAATGCTATCAATACAGCAGCAATTTTATCGCTCATTATAAATACAAGTAATGCTATTAACGCCTCTTATCCTTTTAACGATTCCGTCCAAATCATTCGTACTCGCTCAACTTTTTTAGCAAACACCACCATCAATCAATTGATTTCTTATCAAGGCGGCATCACCATCAATGCTGGAAAAACCCTGACACTCAACACTCCATTTCCAATTAGCGGCTTTATCTCCCTCAACTCCACCGGAAAACTTTCTTTGGGAAGTGATATTTATTTAAGTTCAAATACGTACCTCTCGCAAGGTGGCGATTTGTCCGGCAATGGCTACTCTCTCGTTTTGAGTAATAGTATTGTTCTTCCAGGACTCAGCACACTCAAAATAACCAGCAATACAACCTTAGACGGCCGCGGCAATAGAATATATTTACAACCACACGCACAAATTATGGTTGATTCAAATGTAAGTCTTACCATTAAAAATATGACCATTCAAACAACGAGAAACAACCCAAATATTCCTATCATTAAGTGCCTCACTCAACAAGGCAACGTAACCCTTGATAATGTAACCATCCAATTAGCTGATGATTTTCCATTTAGAGTTGGACGTCTCTTTTTTAATAACGATGTCACTATTTCAGGAACTTCACGTTTTATTTATCAATCATGGATGCAAAGCTACGTTATGCCACAATCTCTTTTAACGTTTGAACCAGGCACCACACTTTATTACTATCCAAGCTCAACTAATAAAGATTTAATCCAATTAACCAATCAATCATCAGGCATTTATTTACTTGGTTCTGGCACAACGCTGCAAACAACACTCACCGGCATGCGCTTAACAAAAGGCCGTTTATGGCTTGATAACAAAGTTACGTTGAGTACAAGCGCTGCTACGGCACTTGATCTGGTAACGCAAGTAACAGCCATCAATTATGGCTCAATAGCTAACTCTGTTGCCTGGTCACCAAATCGACGTTATTTGGCAGTTGGCGGATCTATACCCAATGGCGGCAATGAAGTACAAATTTATCGCTACAACGGGACAACGTTGACTTTGGTTACTTCTCTTGATTTTGGTGGTAACTGTTTACGCATAAAATGGAGCCCTGATGGTCGTTATTTAGCTGCTGTTGGTGGTCCTTCAAACAATTTCAAGGTTTATAGTTTTAATGGAACAACGTTAACACAAATTGCAGCAACAACGGATGGCACCGGCAACATGCAGGGCTTAGATTGGTCTCGAGACGGAACGTATATTGCCATTGGGCCTGTCAACGCTACCAGTACTTTTGAAATTAGAGTGTATAGTTTCAATGGCTCTTCGCTTACCAACATTGCTGGCGGCAGTATCGATCTTGGTGCAACTGCAGGAACACTTGCCAGCGGCATGTCGTGGAATCCGCTTGGAACAATACTTGCTATTGGCGCAAATTCTTCCGTAACGGGTGGTAATGAAATTCGTCTGTATACTTGGAATGGCACCACGTTAACACTTAAAACAAGCGTAGATTATGGCGCTGCCAACGGCGTAAATTATATTGAATTTGATCCAAGTGGCCTCAATGTTGCTGTTGGCGGGCAAGGCCCAACCAATAGTAATGAGCTTCAAATTTATCGATTTAATGGCTCAACGCTTTTACTGGTTACCAGCGTTGATTATGGTACGGCAGTAAACGAAGTTCATTGGGATCCTTCTGGTCGCTACTTAGCTGTTGGCGGAACTGGTCCTACAAACAGCAATGAACTACAATTTTATAAGTTTGATGGCACTAGTTTATCATTAATTACCAGCAACGATTACGGCACTGCCATTAACGGCCTTTCATGGAGTGCTGATGGAGCAACCATTGCTGTTGGCGGGCAAACAGCCACGGCCGGTCACAATGAAATAGAAGTATATAACATTGCTTATCGTTTCGACACTTCACTACAAGCCCTAACTAACGGCATTAATTTTGGAAATTCAGCATTGGGCAGCACCTTTGATTTAAATGTCTATGTACTAGCTGGCGCTCGAGCAGAACTTGATGGTTTATTATTTTATAACAATGTGAATTAACCATGATAACAAAAAAAAATATCCTTCTTATTATCAGTTATCTTTGTTGCGCTAACTCCACACAAGCAATCATTAACTTTTCTAATGAAGATGCAACATTAGTTATTGATGGATTAAATCAAGTTCCTGTTTCAAATTTTAAAATAACTAATACTGCTCAAATTACCGGCTGGACACAAGATTCTATCATTAAAAATTTTGTAAATTTTGCTGCCAATTGGACTGAAACATATACTGCCGGCGTTGAATTGGGTGCAGGCCGAAGACTACCATCTACCAACATGGTGGTAAATAATAGTAACGCCATCAATTTCTTTTCTACTTTAGCTGTCGCACTTCTCAATAAACAAAATAGTAACGCCATTGCAAAGCTTCCTCAAAACAGTAACGCCATTGCAGCACTAGCCCGTCTTGAACTTAGTAATAGTAACGATCTTGCCACCTTATCAAAACAAATTCGTGCCACGAGTAATACACTTCTAAAATGCTTAACCTCTATTGCCACAGCCGTTCAATTGAGAACAGAAAGTAATGCGGTTGCAAGTTTCAGAAAAATCGTCATTGGTAATAGTCAGGCTCTTCCACAACAATCGAAACTTGTTATTAATGGAAATAGTAACACTATTGCCAGTTTTAACCCAACGCTCTTGCGAACAACCAGTAATGCCTTCTTGGTCAAAAACAGCGCTTTTACAGCTCCTTATTTAACATTAACCAAAAATAATAGTACCACCCTCAATGCCGTAAACAATACCTTTCAAATGGTTTTAGGCCATTCAAACTTTGTTGGTGGCACGGTTAACAATATCATTCTTTATAAAGCAGGCATCACCGTTAATGCGGGCACAACGCTGACCTTGAGCACTCCCTTACCCTTGAGTGGCAATATTGCTCTGGGCAGCACAGGAGTCCTTTCGCTAGGCAGTGATTTAGATTTAGCTTCAGATGCCTACCTAACCCAAGGCGGCGCTATAAGCGGCAACAACTACTCGCTTGTTTTAAGTAATAGCTTTACTATCCCAGATCAACAATTCTTAGAAGTAGCTAATTCATTAATTTTTGATGGACATGGCAACACGTTAATGATTGGAAGAGGATCACAAATCATTGTTGATGCAAGCGTAAGTTTAACCTTGCGTAACATGACAATACAAACAACCTTTAACTCTCCTTCAACTCCATGGATAACCCTTTCGCCAACAAGTAATCTTACTCTTGATAACGTTGTACTCAACCTCTCAAATGACTTTTACTTCAACAATGGAAAACTATTTTTTCAGGACGTTGAAATTACTGGAACATCACAATTTATTTATAAGTCAACATCTCCTAGTTATATCCTCAGCAATCTCATATTTTCTCCTGGTTCTGGACTAAATTACGTACAACCAAATAACACCAATCAAGATAATCTGCGATTTGCCAACAATAGTGCTTCATTGATGTTGGATGGCTGCTCTCTCAGTACAACACCATTTTTACGCCTTGCGGGCGGTCGAGTTTTTTTTGATAACAAAGTCACCATCTCGGAAAGTACGCTATCATCTTCACAGCTTAGTTATAATTTTTCTGTGTCGGGATTTTATCCAGTCATCAATACCGGCGCCCAAAATTTGCTCAATCCGTATGGTGGATCTCAAATACGGACTGGCTACGCTTGGAGTTACGACAGCCAATATATGGTATTGAGCGGCAACCCAGTGCTGAGTAGCCCAGCTAATATGAATGTCGCACAACTTAACTTTGCAAACCAATCACTTGACATTCTTGTTACGGTAACCAATTCCAACGTTTCCGCCGTTCGGAGCATTTACTGCTCGTCATGGCACCCCAGCTCAGACTATATCCTTACCAGCAACGCTGGCGGCACTGGCGGAATGGGTGCAACTTCGGTAAAACTGTGGCGCTTCAATCGTACGCGGCCATCCAACTACTTGACACTCATTTACGACAATTTGCCAGGAGGTACTAATATTAATGACGCTAGCTCACACCCGGTCGCTTTTAGCTCTGATGGACTTCATTTTATCGTTGTTAAAGAATATCCTGGCAACAACCTCTTCGTCTTTTCTTTTGATTCAATTAGCGGCACCGCAGCCTTAGTACAGACGATACCCAACGTTACCGCAAATTACTCTTTTCGCCCCACGCCCCATGGCGGCATAAGTTGGCGAAAAGATGGAAAATATGTTGCTATCTTAACAACAACAAACGCCTCGAATTCATTTGTGAACATTTACAGCTATGATCCACAAGCAAGCAGCCCCCTCTCTCTTGTATCCTCTACCCGAATCTTTCAAGGTCTTGAAAATGCACACGCAATCAAATGGTCGCCAGATGGTTCATTAATCGCCATAACACAAGGTGAGTTCAACGGCGTTCATTTCTTTGCTTTTAAGCATGGCCAAATAGAATTAATTAAGACCGTACAATTTTCAACTGCCTATGATCCAAATCGCGTGTATTTATATATTGACTGCGATTGGACCCTTGACGGTAGATATTTGGCGCTGCGAGCAATCGATACAAGCGAGTATTTCCCTCTCTATTTCATTGATATTGCGAACAACTACAACCCGATTGTTGTCGTACCCAGCACGACGGACGTAGTCCCTCCGGCTGGGGTATCAAACGTTCTAACTAATTTCCAGTTCGACCCTACTGGAAACCTTTTATATTCAGCTATGACAACCGTATACACCGTAACCGCAAACACCTCTCTGACGCCAACATCAACAAGCAGTGGTCTCCTTTTTGGTAACTCAGCATTAGGATCTCAATATGATGCCAATGTCTATTTGTGTGCTGACAGTAACATCAATCTCTACGGTAATCTAAATTACGACTGCGTAAATTAAACATGAGCAGGAAAAAATCATGAAACGATTATTTAAGTTATTGTTTGCGCTTGCTGCATTTACCAATCATATTCAAGCAGTCAGCTTAAACGGCACTGCCGGCATTGTGTATATCAGCAACGGGTCGTACGTGTTTCGTAATTTTAACACAGCAACCGGCTTTGTACGATTGGGCGAAGGCTTTACTATTTTGGCTGGACAATCTGCCACACTTGATACTTTTATGACCGTTTCTGGCGGTATGGATTTACGCACCACTGGTTCATTAGGACTTTTAAGCGGTCTATATTTTGGCACAAATGTTACTTTTTCAAGCGGTGGAACTATCAACGCCCATGGAAACACGATTCACTTGGGATCAAAAACAACGCTACAAACCAGCAGCGTTTGGCAGTTTATTTCAGATGCCACCATCGACGGACATGGCAACACGTTATTGCTTCAACCACAGGTACAATTATTACTGGCAAGCAATGTGAGTGTAACATTAAAAAATATGTTTCTAGACACCACACGCAACAGCCCAAACATTCCTATCATTAAATGTCTTGATGGAACAGGTTATGTCACACTCGACAATGTTACTTTAGCATTAGCCGATAATTTCGAATTTAGAAATGGTCACCTATTTTTTAATAACGATGTCAGGTTTACCGGTACCGCAAGCTTCATTTATCAATCACCACAACAAAGCTATATTGCACCAAACTCATTTCTAACTTTTGATCCAAACACCACGCTCTACTACTACCCAAGCTCAACAAATAGAGATTTAATTCAAATGGTTGATCAATCATCAGTGCTTTATTTCAAAGGTCCAAACACTACGCTACAAACAACTACAACCGGCATGCGTTTAACCAAAGGGCGCTTGTGGATGGACAACCAGGTAACGCTAAGTACCCAAGCACAAACCGCATTAGATACCGTCACACAAATAACCGGCTTCAATTACGGTTCTGTGGTAAATTCAGTCGCGTGGTCGCCAAATCGACAATTCTTAGCCGTTAGTGGCGTTAGCGGGCTTGTCAACATTTATCAATTTGCAAACGCTCAAATTCTCTTAGTTGCTTCTACCAACTTTGGCGGCACCTGCTTGCGCGTTAAATGGAGCCCTGATGGTCGTTATGTAGCAGTTGCGGGTGGACCTAATGACAACATTAAAATATACAGCTTTAACAGCACAACGCTAACACTTAGTATCATAACCGCTCTTTCTTTAGGCACTGGCTTCAATATTCAAGGGCTTGATTGGTCACACAATGGCAAATTCATAGCCGTTGGTCCAAATACACCAACCAGTGGCAACGAAATTCAAATTTATAGTTTTAATGGTTTTTCTCTTACGTTGGTTACAAGCGTCAATCTTGGAGCAGCGGGAACTTTTGCTCCCGGCATAGCGTGGGGCCCTCATGATAATTTTCTTGCCATTGGCGCTAACTCGACCATTACCGGCGGCAATGAAATTCATGTCTACAGTTTTAACGGTTCAACGTTAACAGACCTAACCAGCATTAGCTATTCAACCGCCAACAGTGTTCAATACGTAGAATTTGATCAAGCAGGTCTTAATATTGCCGTCGGCGGACAATCACCAACCAGTGGTAATGAGCTTCAAATCTACCGCTTTAATGGAACATCACTACAACTCATTGCAAGTGCTAACTATGGCACGATTATCCAAGAACTACATTGGGACCCTTCAGGTCACTACTTAGTTATTGGTGGCAATAGCCCAGACAACGGTAATGAACTCCAGTTTTATCAATTCAATGGCACGACCTTAAGTCTAATATCCAATTTCAATTATGGCACAGGAGCCTCAATTAATGGTCTCTCGTGGAGTGCCGATGGCGCAATGTTAGCTCTTGGTGGACAAACAAGTGGTGCTGGAAACAATGAAATAGAAGTGTATTCAATTGCGTATCGTTTCGATACTACACGGCAAGGCCTTTCAAGCGGTCTCAGCTTTGGCAATTCAGTATTAGGCAGTACTTACGACTTACACGCCTATTTATTTTCTGGTTCTTATATCCAACTTTACGGAGTCTTGAATTATGATCCAGCAATCTAGTACCACGAAAAGAAAATTTATGAAAAAAATTATTATTATCATTGCCATTATCGACTTTTTTTCACGCTCTGCTTATGCCGTTAGTTTAAATGGCACCAGCTCGCTGGTATACCAGAGCACTCTTTACTCGCCAGCGAAAAACGACTCGGTAACTGGGTTTGTTCGACTCAACGCCGGTTTCAATCCGCCACTGCGCGGAGCAGTCATCATGGACAGCATTATCTCTGTATCCGGTCCCATTTCAGGTACTGAGTTCAACAGCACGGTAACGCTCAACGGCGACATGCGACTTTCATCGAAGGCCAGTATTAGCAATGCATTTGACATTAGCGGACATGGCAACACTATCACACTTGAAGGAGATATGACTCTCCCCCAAAATCAAATCATCGCTCTTAGAACCGATACTATTATTGATGGCAACGGCAACACGTTAACATTTGATAATCGCTCACAATTATTAATCGAAAACAATGTAACACTCACCTTGAAAAACTTGCATCTTCGCACAACTCGTTCACCATTTGCCCGCCCATGCGTTCGCGCACAAAATGAAACAAGTATACTTGCATTGGACAACGTAACATTGGCGCTCTCTGACGATTTTGATTGGAGAACTGGTCGTATGTATTTTCATCACAACGTACGCATTACCGGCACCAACTGCTTTTCATATCGCTCCCGCGTACCAAGTTACATAACATCAGGCGCGTTACTAACCTTCGATCCAGCAACTACCCTCTACTATAACCCATGCTCAACCGCGAAAGATTTAATTCGCTTGGTAGACCAAAGCTCAGGCCTTTTTTTCAACAATGCAACGCTCCAAACAACACACACCGGCATGACACTCAGCAAAGGTAACCTCTGGTTGGACAACCAAGTAAGCATTAGCACCAAAGCCAATACCAAATTTTTAGGCATAACACAAAAAGCAACCGTAGCTTATGGAACAACGGTACACGCACTCGATTGGCGTCATGATAATGCATTTTTAGCTGTTGGCGGAACAGGCCCAACTAATAGTAATGAATTCCACGTTTATAGCTGGAATGGTTCAACACTTACCTTAATCACCAGTGTCAACTATGGGACAAGAGTCGCAAGCGTTGCCTGGAGCCCTTCAGGCAGATTTGTAGCTATTGGCGGATGGAGCCCTTCAGCCTCTCCTGGCGCAACTCTAGAAACTAAAATTTATCGGTTTGATGGCACAACACTTACTCTTATCTGTGGCTTTAACTTTAGAGCAGATCATGCCTCCGCTGGTGTAAATAGCCTCTCCTGGCGACCCGATGAAGGATACATTGCCTTATGCGGTGGTTCAAACGTCTCTACTGATGTTCAAATTTTAAAATTTACTGGTGTATCACTCACATCAGTTGCAACCGATTCATTTCTCGGTGACGCCACTAACCCAGTTAACGGCATTACATGGACTTCTGATGGCGCCTTCATTGCAGCCACAGGAGGCATTAGTGGCAACGATACACGCATCTATCAGTTTACTGGCGGCGCTATAACCGCAGGAGGCGATGAAAGTGTAGATACCTCTACGGGAGTCCCCTTCGCTCTTGCATTCAGACCAGACAATCTATTTTTAGCAATCAGTGCCGTTAACCCTAGCGGTGCCGGGGGCTCAACTAACAATCTTAAAATTTTCTCATGGAATGGATCAACCTTAAATTCAATTACCGGCGCTGCCTTTACCTCCAACACTACCGATGGCATACGTTCACTCAAATGGAGTCCTGATGGTCAATACATTCTCTTGTGCGGCACCAACCCTAACACTGGTACAGGCCTGAATAATGAATTACAAATTTGGTCATTTGACGGCACTTCTCTTACCTTCATAACCGGCATTGACTCTGCAGCTAATGCTACTGGTGCGGGTGGTTTTGCTGTTGCCTGGAGTCCTGATGGCCAATACATTGCCTACGGAGGAGACACCGACGTTGATATCCAAGTCTACCAAGTTTTTTACACATACGAGCCAAAAACACAAGCACTAAGTAACGGCCTCACTTTTGGCAATGCAGCCGAAGGCAGCAACTCTAATCTTTCAGTCAATTTGTTCAGCAATGCACGCGTTGAAGTTGCCGGCGCGCTCGTAGATGAATCTGTTTAAGAACATACGAAGAATCAATCAATATTTGAGAGGAATTGAAAAACAATTCCTCTCTTTCTCTTTTTAGCATATAATCAAATGCAAAAAGGACATCTCGTTATTTATTATTGAAGGAACTTTATGTTTTCATTATTCAAGTCACCAATCTGGCATTTGATCGGCATTTCAGACTGGATTAGTAAATACGTTATTCTGCTCGGCCTTTTTATTCTTTCAGTCGTTTGTATTGCCATTGTTATTTATAAAACCATGTTGTTTGTTGAACAAAAAAAACAGATGAATGGCCTTATGCGCCGCATCAAAAATGCAAAAAATTTACAAGACATGGCAATCCTTGCGCATGAATTTAAAAAATGCGTGGGGGGGAAATTTTTGGAACGCAGCCTGTTGCAGCTCAAAACAATCCTTGAAAGAAAACAACATCCAACACAACCAAGCGATCAAGTCACGCGTTTAACACCAAAAGAGTTTGAACGCTTAGAATTATTTTTAGCACAAGAAGTTGGCAACTTGATTCATGAAGAAGAACAGTACTTGCCGATTTTGGCAACCAGCGCTACCGCATCACCGTTGATCGGTTTGTTTGGCACCATCTGGGGCCTCATTCATTCGTTTGTCAGCATCAGCCAAGAAAAAGCAGCAGACATTTCTGTTGTTGCTCCCGGCATTGCAGCAGCATTACTCACTACGTTGGCGGGCTTGATCGTTGCCATTCCAGCCATGATTGCGTTTCATTATTTTTCGCATCAGTTGCGCGCGCTTGACGTTGAACTTGAAAACATCCACGATCTTTTTTTGATGCAAATTACGCAACAATTTATGTCATAAAAAAGCTTACGCAAGGATTTGTATGAAAAAGCCAAAACGTCGCCATCTGACATTGCCCGAAATTTCACTGACGCCATTGATTGACACCGCGCTCACGCTACTGATTATTTTTATTGTGACAGCGCCAATGGTACAAAACGGCATTAAAGTTAATTTGCCGCACGGCAAAAGCAAAGAGGCTGGCAATCAACAAGAGCTGGTCGTGACACTCAATAAAAAAAATGAATTATATTTCAATAGCTATCCGGTTAAAAAAGAAGAATTAGTAAGTACTATTCAAAAAGCACTTGAAAACAACGAAGACACACCGATTTATGTGCGCGCCGACGAAACCGTTTCGTATGGCAATGTTATTGATATTGTGGACAACTTAAAACAAGCAGGCGTTAAATACGTTGCCATGTCAACACAACCCTCTTCTGGCCGTTAATAAAAATACACCACGTTATGAACAATTCACTCGCTCTGCGTTATCTTTCAATCTCGCTCGCGCTCCACATAGCACTTATGTTCCTGTGCTATTTCGGCCCAAGCGATAACACGATTCATAAAAAATTTTTGGTACTCGGCGCCCATTCTCAAAAAATAAGTTCCGCCTCCTACAAACGGCTGGAAGCAATTCCATTTGTTAACGAAAAACCAAAACAACCAGAACCGGCAAAAAAAGCCGTTGAAACAAAAAGCGTTGTTAAAGAATTGCCAAAACCAGAACCAATCAAACAACAAGAAAAAACTAAACCGACACCAAAATTGAAACCAACAACATTACAAAAAGAACTTCC
Source organism: bacterium (assembly GCA_016699045.1). NCBI lineage: Bacteria > bacterium. Next base: position 1,103,325 of record CP064957.1, on the reverse strand, counting down.
AAAAAAAAGCACCAAACAAGAAACAAAAAAACTAGACAAGAAACCAGTTGAAAAAAAGCCAGACTCAAAGCCAAAACCGGAACTAACAACGCAACCAGTTCCTGCTATCACACCTGCGACAGGCCTCCCTAAAATCGCTGCCAGCGAGTCACTTGAAGAACCTCTTCATTTGATTTATGGCGACCCTCTGGACGAAAAAACACGTGTGTACCAAAAAACCATTCAGCGCACTATTGCCAAAATTTGGCAGCCTCCAGTTGGCGTGCCCAAGGGAACCGAATGTTCGTTAATATTTGTTGTTAACAAACAAGGTTTGATCGAAAAATTTGAAATCTTGCAACGCTCGGATATTTTAGTTTACGATTTAAGCATTGTTCGCGTTGCGCAACAGTTTAAATTTCATCGATGCCTGTGGGGCAAAAAATTTACCGTCGATTTCAGACAGTAGTTTTCCCCACCATTTTTAAGGATATGCATGATTAAAAAAATATGGTTCATACTACTTCTCGTTGGTTCTTGCAACGCAGCACCAGAAAAAAATTTTACTGCTAGCGCTCGTAAATATAGCACCATCAAGTGCCTCGGGCTTTGTGAAAAAAATAATCCAGCGATAGCAAAAATTGGCCAGATGGTAAAATTTGATCTTGAATTTACCGATCAACTTGATATTGAACTCAAAGCAACGTCAAAACAACCAACACCCCAAGCGCTCAAAAAACTTTTTGCAGACGGCATATCGCTCTGTTTACTTTTGAAAGAAGACAAAGACAAAACAATTGGTGTTGAAGTTTTTGATACTAACTCAGGCGCCTCAGTATTCAAAAAATCCTACCCCCACTCAGCCGATTCGCTCGTTCTTGATGGCCACCGCATTGGCAACGATTTGATTCCTGCTCTAACCGGTAAATCAAGCGTTGCACTCAGCACACTGGCATTTTGCAAACAAGTATCCTCAAAACAAAAAATAATTTGCGTTGCTGATTATGCTTGCAAGGGAGAAAAAGATCTGATCACGCACAAAACACTCAATGTGGCACCAGCATGGCACTCGCAAGCACCAATGCTTTTTTATTCACAATTCACCCCAACCCGCTGCCGACTGATGGCGTTTAATATGGCCAACAAACACCAACAAAATATTTGTGCGTACCACGGTTTAAATATGCAACCGTCTTTCTCGCCAGACGGCACACAAGTTGCTTTGTGCATGTCGGCAAACAGCGATAACTCTGAAATTTATTTGTATGACCAACAATTGTGTTCTCGCTTAAAAAAACGCGTCTTTCGACAACTTACGCATAACAAAGGCAATAATTCAGCCCCCTGCTTGCTGCCAAACGGCAATCTGGTATTTTGTTCAGACTTTCAAACCGGCAACCCGCAGCTCTATCATTTGAACCGCGAAACCAATACCGTCAAACGCTTAAGCAACGGCCAATCATACTGCGCAGCACCAACGTACAATGCCAAAAAAAATGCGCTAGCATACACACGCTACATCAACGGTAATTTTCAATTGTTTAGTATGGACCTGCGAGATGACAGCGTTATAGAAAAACAACTCACACGCGGACCTGGCGACAAGCTTGACCCAGCATGGTCACCATGCGGTCACTACATCGCGTTTACGTATGATCTAAAAAATGAAGAAACAGGAAAGAAAATTCCGCAAATCGCAACCTTCAACTGCGACAGCAAAAATATCAGAATACTGACACATAATGACTTCCCGAAAAGTTTCCCAGCTTGGACTCATGCCTCGTTGTACCAGTTGTAAGGAAATAGCGCTGAATGAAAGTTAATTCTAGGCTAAACTCTATTTCTTTATTAAAATAGCGCTACATTAGAATTTATTGAGCTTTAAGTCTTTTAAAAACATGAACACTTTAAAACAGGTGAATCTATGAGTAAAAATAAAAAGAAGGGTCCTTTCCAATCAATACCGCCACGGCTACCTGGCAAAGGACCAAACGCTTTGTGGTTATTAATTGCTTTGTTGGGCCTGGGTGTTTTGTATCTTTTTTGGTACAACAGCATCAACAGCGACCTTGAAACAGTAACCTACTCCAACATTTTAACACACATCGAACGCAACGACGTTAAAACGTTACGCATTCAAGATCAGTATGTTCAAGGCGAATACCAAGATGGTAAACGTTTTACGGGCTACATTGCACCAACAACGTTGTTTTGGGAAGCACTCAAAAAACACAACGTGAACGTTGAAATATTTCCACATGACAAAAACACTCTGGGATATTATTTCTTTGCAATTCTACCATTGCTCTTATTGCTTATGTTTTTCTTTTACTATCGCCAAAGCCAAGGCGGCGGCGGTAGTGGCGGCGGCAAGATATTTAGCGTCGGCAAAAGCAAAGCACGTTTCTTTTCTCCCAACACGATCACCACAACGTTTAAAGATGTAGCGGGTGTTGAAGAAGCAAAAGAAGATTTAAAAGACATTGTCGCGTTCTTAAAAAACCCGGAACGCTTCGAAAAGCTGGGCGCCAAAATCCCCCGGGGGGTTTTGCTCAGCGGCGCTCCCGGCAACGGTAAGACGCTTTTAGCTAAAGCAGTTGCGGGCGAAGCAAGCTGCCCATTTTTTAGCATCAGCGGTTCTGACTTTGTAGAAGTTTTTGTGGGCGTGGGCGCTTCTCGCGTGCGAGATCTTTTTACCCAAGCCCGCCAACATGCACCATGCATTGTCTTTATTGACGAAATTGATGCGGTTGGTCGTCAACGAGGCGTTGGTCTTGGCGGCGGTAACGATGAGCGCGAACAAACGCTCAACCAACTTTTGGCTGAAATGGACGGCTTTAGTACCGAGCACGGACAAGTAATTGTTGTGGCAGCAACCAACCGTCCGGACGTTTTGGACAAAGCACTTCTGCGCCCTGGTCGCTTCGACCGTATTGTTGAAGTTCCTTATCCAGATTTAACCAGCCGTCGAAATATTTTGGAAGTGCATGCAAAAAAAATTAAGCTCGATCCAGAAGTAAGCTTAGAAAAAATTGCACGTGGCACACCAGGTTTTAGTGGAGCAGACTTAGAAAACCTCATTAACGAAGCTGCGTTACTGGCTTCAAAAACTAATGAGCTAACCGTACAAACTGCTCAGTTTGAAAAAGCACGCGACAAAATATTGCTGGGCGCCGAACGTAAAACCTTAATATTTACCGACAAAGAAAAGAAAATGACCGCGTATCACGAAGCCGGCCATACCTTGTTAAACTTGTTGCAGCCAGTCGAAACCGACCCGTTCCACAAAGTTACCATTATCCCACGCGGCCGCGCACTAGGTGTTTCTTGGTCATTGCCAGAACGCGACAAGCATTCACAAACCAGTAACGAAATGCTAGCTCGCATCGTTGTCTGTTTTGGTGGACTATTGGCTGAAAAGATGATTTTTAACGACCAAACAAGCGGTGTTTCTAACGACCTTGAACAAGCAAGTAAAATTGCTCGTGCCATGGTGCGTCGCTTTGGTATGTCTGAGCTTGGGCCTATTGACTATACCGCCACTCAAGAAAGCGGCTACAACGGACAAGGAACTATGAACGAATATTCAGAAAAGACGGCTGAGCGTATTGACCGTGAAGTTGAAAAAATTATGCAGCAATGCTACGATAAAGGTAACCAATTGCTCACGGACAACAAAGAAAAACTTGATCTTTTGGCCACAACATTGCTGGAAAAAGAGACCCTACTGGCTCAGGAAGTGTATGAGCTTTTGGAGATCCAACCACGAGAAACTCACACTTTTTAGCAAAAAATTGACTTGTCCTGATTAATTGTTTCTAATTGAAACAACAAGTTAGGATCTATTTTTATAAAATCTTTAAAAAAATCAGGTTTTTGCTAGACTGTTTAAGATGGTTGCATTTTTTATTGCATATTTTAATTGAATATAAGCATAATATTATTTTAAGGTAAGGACACCAAAGCTATGGCAAATATTTGTATGGCATGCGACAAGCGTCCACGCACTGCTAACAACGTCAGTAACGCAAACAACAGAACAGGACGTTGGCTCTATCCAAACGTTCACGTCATGCGCTACACACTTAAGGGCGAGCGTAACGTACATCGCGGCAGCGTTTGCACAAAATGTGTAAAAAGCGGAAAAGTTGAAAAAGTAATTTAAGTTATTCCATCTTAATTAAAGCGAGATAATTTCATGGCAAACATCAAGTCTGCTAAAAAACGAGCACTAACAAACGAGAAAAAGCGTCAACAAAACGTAGCACGCCGTTCAGCATTAAAAACTACTGCACGCAAAATTGCTGATGCATTGGCTGGCAACGAAGTGAGCGAAGCACGCGAATTGTTTAAACAAGCAGAATCACAAATCGCACGCGCAGCAGGTAAAGGCGTTTTGAAAAAAAACACCGCTTCACGCAAAATTAGCAGACTAGCAAAAAGAATTGCAGCAGCAGAAAGTACCCCTTCAGCTGCGTAAAAAGAAGTGCTAGGTTCTAAAGAATAGGAAATAGTATGATGAAGTCTGGAGAATTAATTATTGTTGTAGAGTCTGTTGAAAAAGCCGTTAAGTTTTATACTGAAAAGCTTGCTTTCGACGTTACGTATCTTGAAACAAAAAAAGATGATCCAAGTGCACTGTCGTGTGCACGCCTTAAAAAAGGCAAATGCATGCTCCAGCTACGCGCGCCACATGTTGAAGAATTGGCGGACTTCAGTTTTATTAAACGCTGTGCCAGCAGAAGTATTGGTTTGTATATCGAACTCAAAACTGGCATTGAAAAATACTATGACCGTTGCAAAAAAAAGAAAATTACTATTGTCACTGAGTTAAAATCTCTTGATAATGGTACGCGTGAATTTTCTGTGCGTGATCCTTTTGGCGTACGCCTTATTTTTGTACAAGAAAAAGAAGGCCATGTCGCAAAACCTTCAAGAAACTTTTTTGGGCTTCAAATCCAAGATGGCGACCTGGCTGAGTATAAAAAAGGCGGCACACATTTTCTCGACCGCATGGTTGCCCAGCTCAAAAGCTATGGCATTTTGCGCCGTGCAGCTAAAAAATATGCCAAGCTTCGCTTGAAAAACCTAACCAAGAATTAAAATTTAAAAGCAAAACAATTTTCTTTTTGGAGCATACCTTCTAGGTGTGCTCCTTTTTTTTAATCTTTCAAAACACGTCGCTTAAGTTCTTCAAGATCGGTAATACCTTCTTCAATTTGAAGATCGTAAGCACGATCAAGCAACCGACCCATGCGCGGGCCTGGCGATACCAAGCCAAGAAGATGGCGTCCCTGCAAAACCGGTGCTTCAGGCTTGTGCACAACATGAGCCCGTTCGCTTGCTGCTAAGAAATCGGCATAATCAGCACTATCTGCACTCAGCGGTTCATGCGAATTACCATTACGTCCACGCTTGTCTGCCAACGCTAACAACGCAATTTGACGCATACTAAGGTCCGGCCCCAGAACAGCTGCTAGCCGCTTATACGCTTTGAGCGAGGCTTGTTCACGAACAAGCATAAACGGCCGCATATGATTGCGCACCAATTTACACACTACTTTAATAAGCGCGACATTATCTGTTAAGCGCTTGAGCAATGAATGCGCAATTGACTCACCTTTTTCAGCATGTCCGTGACAAGAAAGATTGGCATCTGTTGTTGTTGGTTTACCAAGATCATGACACAACGCAGCAAACATAATCATCAATTTTTCTTCCTGCGCAGACAACAATTCGGTTTCTTGATAATCAGTCAACTCTGCAGCTGCATCAATTGCTTGCATCGTATGCTCAAAAACATCGCCCTCGGGATGGTAATCTGACCGTTGCTTAACACCAATCAACACGTACAATTCTGGAAATAATTCTTTAAGGCGCCCAATCTGAGCCAACCAACGAAAGCCACGCGATGGCCGCTCTGACTTAAGCATCAATTTTTTTATTTCTTCAAAAATGCGTTCGCGCGCTAATAAACCATGCGTAATCGGATCTTTCAAAACCATAGTGGCGCACAACTGTTGCAACTCAGTATCTGGTTGCATATCAAAGCGACCAATAAATTGCATCACACGAAAAAAACGCAAGGGATCTTCAATAAATAGGCTTTTATCAACCGCACGCAATCGATTATTTTTAATATCATCAAGTCCGTGATACGGATCAATAATCGTAAACAAATCGGCATAGCTTTTCGCATGGTAAGCTTTTTTTAATAATACATCGTACTGATCAACAACGTCATTCAAGTCGACCGCCATTGCGTTCATGGTAATATCTCTTCGCTTCAATGCTTGCGTAATATCCATTGTTGGATCTATTGTTACGTCAGGCTTACGACCGATACTATCTTTACGAGGCAATGACCAATCAACATCCAATCGCCACAAACGCAGAACACCAAACTGCTTACCAATCAATTCTGTTTTTCCAAAATTTTCTAAAACCTTTTCAAGTTCATCAAGTGCCAATTTATGCACTTCGATATCAATATCTTTAACCGACCGATCGAGCACTAAATCGCGCACACTACCGCCTACCAAGTAAGCAACACCCCCAACTTCTTTAATTTTTTGTATAATGGGCACCACCATTTTTAGATCACTCAAAAATGAAATAACGTTTTTCATAAGCATCCTTTAAGAAAAACTACTTGCGATTTTCCCGACTTCTCTTACACTTTAAATGAAAAATGCTTTTGGGGCTATAGCTCAGTTGGTAGAGTGCATGAATGGCATTCATGAGGTCACCGGTTCGATCCCGGTTAGCTCCACCAGTCATTTGCGAAGCAAATGCCTGGCAAGCCAGTCCCTCAAATGATTGAAATAAAGAATTAAGCTTCGCCCGATTGCCCTGAGCTTGTCGAAGGGTCAAATGATTGAAATAGAGAGCAGGCCGGCAATCTTATGGAAAAGATGTTGGAGGAGTAGTGGAAAAGAAAAAACTTTCTTATCTTAAATACATCGCTCTCATCTCTTTTGTTTCTTTTAATTTTTTCTACTATATTTCAATTTATGGCATTAAACACGGCACGTTGCTAGCACTACTGATCTGGAGTTGCTACGCACTGTGCATACCAGCCGGCCATGGACAACTGTTGCTCGGTTTTCCGCTACGCTTGGTAACTGATCGTCCAATTTTTACTGAACCATTTTTTTGGTCATTCGCGGTCATCATTAATATTTTTTCTTATTTTTTTGAACCGTATATTTACTACCAAACAATTCCAACTTATCTTTTGTATCGAATTATTGTTAACCCAAATCCTTACTGGCTCATTTTTTTAGTATCAGGATTGGGTACCTTTTTTACGTTTATTATTAACGAAGATCCGGTAAACATACAAAATTATCGTAATAAAATTATTCGTCACTTGTTGATACTTTTTGGGATTCTCAATTTCTTATATTTCTCACATCAAGAATTTATTATTATTCTCAACAATAAATTATAATTATTCATCAGGCCCTTTTTGTAAAAAAAGAAAAATTTTATTATGATTTACTTCTTGCATCAGTTCACCAAATCATCAAAAAGGAGCCATCATGTTAGAAATACCACTTTCAGGCATAAAAAAAATTGAAGAAATAGCAAGTAGTCACGAATACATTTCATTATCGCAAGGCTCTGTAAAAATTGGCGGCATCCCATCGCCCATCAAAAAATACGTTCAAGACTTACTTAACACCGACAAAACAGATTATTATGAAAGCTGTTGGGGCATAAAAATTTTACGTGAAAAACTTGCACAGCATATTATTACTACCTACAACACTGCGGTAACCAGCGACCAAATATTGCCAACGCACGGCTGCATTGGCGGCCTTTCGTTATTATTTTTAACGCTTTTAGCGCCAGATGACGAAGTTATTATTCCAGAACCATCTTACCCTGCCTACACTATTTTAACGCAAACAACACGCAGTAAAACGGTTTTCGTTCCAATGTTTGAACCAAAAGATAATAATTCACTCGATTTTGATTGGAACCTTGATGTTGAAAAAATTAAAGCCGCAACAACCAGCAAAACAAAAATTATTATTTTTTCAAATCCCTGCAATCCAACCGGCGCTATAATCCCGGCAACAACACTACAAGCACTTGTTGATTGGTGTGAATTAAAAGGTATTTATTTAATTATCGATGAAGCATACCGCTCGTACGACTTTACCGGCACGTTAACGCCCGGCGTTACGTTTATTAACAAATCAGATTTTGTTATCAGCGCCAATACTTTTTCAAAAAATATGGCAATGAGTGGTTGGCGAATTGGCTATTTAGTTGTTTCAAAAAAACTCACTAAACATCTGGTTGGCATGCAAGACGCATTGCTCAATTGTTTAAACAATACCGCACAATACGCCGCATTGTACGCACTTGACCATCCTGAGCTTTCACAAAATTTTTTCAACATCATCAGTCACAACAGAACGTTGATCATGCAACTTATTGAACCACTTGTTCAAGCAGGAATCTTTAGCTACAAAAAACCAGACGGCGGTATCTTTCTATTCTTAAATACAATTTATCCCGATGCCACTGACTTTTGCTTAAGTATTCTCAACCATGCAAAAGTTGGTCTGATTCCCGGTAAAACATTTGGTCCCAACAGCGCATCATTTCTACGTTTGTGTTATGCCCGCGACACGGCAATTCTTGAAGAAGGCATTCGAAGAATTACGCGTTATCTATTACCTTAATCAAACGACGTAAGAATTTAAAATGTACCAAATCACGATTACGAAAAAAACATGTATAAAAAAAGAGAACATATTCATTTCATGGGCATTGGCGGTATCGGCATGAGCGGTATTGCTGAAATTGTAAAATTGCAAGGCTACACCGTTTCAGGATGCGATTCAAGCAGCGAAGGCAAAAGCATCACTCATCTTCAAAATATTGGCTGCACGGTTTTCCAAAACCACAACGCCTGTCATGTTGACAACGCCGACGTGCTGGTTTACTCATCAGCAATCAAAAAAGATCACCCAGAAATTGTTGCCGCACTTGAACGCGCCATTCCGGTTATCCCGCGCGCACTCATGCTGGCAGAGCTCATGCGCACTAAATACAGCGTTGCGGTTACCGGCGCGCACGGCAAAACAACAACGACTTCATTGATTTCGCACATTATGATCGAAGCACAAAAGAACCCAACGGTCATTGTTGGCGGCGTTTTGAAAAATATCGACAGCAATGCACAGCTTGGTGACAGTAACCTGCTCATCGCCGAAGCAGACGAAAGCGACCGCTCTTTTTTGTATTTGAATCCAACGATGGCAGTCGTCACCAACATCGACAACGAACATTTAGAAACGTACAGCGGCCTTGATGATATCAAAAAAACATTCCAAGATTTTTTGGCGCGCCTGCCTTTTTATGGCAAAGCCATCGTCTGCATTGACGATCCAAATATACAAGCAATTTTACCATTGCCTCATGTCTGTACCGTCAAATATGGCTTGCACAGCAACGCTGATATTATGGGTACTATTGTCTCGCTTGGCACCATGCAATCAGTTTTTGATGTTTTCAAAAATAAAGACAGCAAGGGTTTTGCGCTGGCAACTCCACTTCATTTGGGCCGCGTAACGCTCAATATTCCAGGCGATCACAACGTTTTAAATGCATTGGCCGCACTATCGCTCTGTTTAGAATTTGATATTCCTTTTGCTACCATCGCCAAAGCACTTGAATCATTTTTTGGCGTAGAACGTCGCTTTGAGTTTAAAGGCACTTTCAAAGGCACCGAAGTTTTTGATGACTACGGCCATCATCCAACTGAAATTGAAAAAACGCTGGCAGTAGCGCAGCACCGCACCAATGCGGGCGGGCGCTTGCATGTTATTTTTCAGCCACACCGCTACACGCGAACCGAAAAGTTGTGGCGTGAATTTGTTGAACTTTTCGCCTCCGCAAAAAATAGATTTTCAGTTGCAACGTTAATCGTCGCCAATATCCACCCAGCAAGCGAAGAGCCTATTCCAAACATTACCAGCCTGCGGCTGACCGAAGCTATCAACGCAATGAACCCTGAACTCACGATTATGCACTACGACAATTTTGATCAAATCATTGAAGCAATTGAAAAAATTGCACAACCAAATGATTTGGTGCTAACAATTGGCGCAGGCAAAATTAACCAAGTTGGCAGTGAGATTGTATCGAAATACAGGGCTTATCCGTAATTGACAAAGATTCAAAGTTCGGTCACAATAAACCACCAATCGGGTTGTTTTTTAGAATCATTTTTCATCAGAAAGGAACATACGTTAATGAAGCTGTTACACAAATATAATGTTGTTTTGCTTTTCGGGCTGATCATTTCAGCATCTCCTGCTCATGCCATGAACATTCCCGGATTAATAGACACCACAAAAAAAGTAGATCTTAAAAAGGTATCTACAACCGCAGGAACCAAACCAAAATTAACCGTACGTCAAGGCGACTTTGAAGCGACCGTTGGTGGTAAAATGTTGGTTGAACATTATTTTGCCAAAAACATCGAAATGATGAACAGAGCTTTGCCCGACCAAGCGGAATATTTCAAACAAACGTTTGATCTGAATTTTGATTTCGTTTACGGCAAAGAAAAATTTGATCACAAAGCAATCGAAGCTTATCTTAACCTGCGCCAAAAAGGCGTTTGGGGCCTTGGTAGCGTTTTTGCAAACGCCGACGCGTCACAACCAGTAACGCTTAAATTAGACAAGACTGTTTTTGGTAATCACAGCCACACCAACGGAAAACCGTTAATCTGGATCAGCGAAGGTTGGCTACAATTCAGCCTTAACGCAATCTGCGGCGGCAAAGGAAGCAACTACATTCATACGCTCAAAATGGGTTGGTTTCCCTTCATGCTTGGTCGCGGTATAGCACTTGGATCTGTGTACGGTCTCAACCGTGAATTACTTGGTCTTTATAGCTACGGCGAAGATAAATCAGCACCTGGTATTTTGTTGAATGGTGAATTGATTAAAAACACTTTGTTTTATGATATTTATTATTCAAAATTTGAAGAGCGCGACAAGAGCCTGGCCTACACGCTCAACAGCGTAAAAGATCAACTTGTTGATCATAAATTAACGCCATGGCGCGGTGTTGGTAAAGACGACCAAGTTATTGCTGCACGTCTTATGTGGAAACCAATTCACAACGAAGACCATAACTTACACATCGAGCCATACGTTTTCTACAACGATGCATCAGATCAAACGATAGAAGTTCTTGCTGATACCAAAACACAACTGGGCTCGATTGGCTTGAACGTTGAACATGTCTACAAAGGCTTTGAAGTCAGCGGTGAAATTGCTGGTAACTATGGCAGAACAATTGAGCGTCATCTTGACCGTAACCGCATTGATATCAGAAGAAATGCTACGGGACAGCTTGAAGAGTACTTCACAAACATTATTGATAACGCAACAACGAAACCAGCAACGTTTACCGATTCCAGTCTTGCTGCTGCTCAACGAATTGTTTATACCGATTCTGATCCACTGCCTGGTGCTTTTACCAGTAAATCAGGTCGTATTCGTCCACCGTACACCAATCAACTTCGTGGCTGGATGGGCGTAGTAGACGTTGCGTACACAACTCAAGATAAGACTTTAAAAATGGCAGCTGCGTACGGTTATGCCTCTGGCGACCAAAACCCTCATCAAGATCCTGTCGATAAAAACTTTAATGAATTTGTTGGTCTTCATGAACTTTATAACGGTAAAAACGTACAAAGTGTGATTGTTCTTGGTGAACGCTTGCTCAAGGTGCCATCAACGTTACATTCTGGCGATACCAGTGCACGAGAAGACTTTGCATTTACCGACTTGCAACACGTTGGACTTAGCTTTACGCTTAAACCAAAATGTGGTCAAAGCAGAGGCTTAACGATCAATCCAAACTTGATGTTCTTCTGGAAGGCTTTCCCTTCAAAAGTATTTGAACTTACGTATGATGCTAATGGCAATGCAACAGGCGGCATGGCAACCGATGAAGATTCTCGTAAATTCATGGGAACAGAATTTAACGTTATTTCAGAAATTGAAATTATTAAAGATCTTAAATTCTTTGCCATCATCGCTATGTTTGCACCAGGCGGTTTCTTTACCGACGTTTCAGGCGTGCCATTGAGCAAAGATTTCTATAGTTCTTTCTTTGCTACGTTGCCACAAGGCGCTGAAGATGGTATTGATACAAATGATATTGACGCTCAAGATTTTAGATTGAAAGACGATCGATCATTCTACTTGAACATGGGCTTTGAATATAAATTCTAACCATTCTACTTAAAAACAAAAAAGGCGCTTTTTTCAAAAGCGCCTTTTTTGTTTTTAACTTTTATTATTTAAAATAACTATCGAGTTTATTTTTCAATGCTTCTTTAGTCATTGAACCAGTTTCTTTTCCAACCATCTGACCGTTTTTCACAAACACAAAAGTTGGGATTGAAGAAACATTATACTGTACTACTAAATCACGTTGATCATCTATATTGATTTTTGCAAACTTATAGCTATCTGCCAGCTCTTTTGAAAGCTCATCAAAAAGAGGCGCCATTTGACGGCAAGGTCCACACCAGGGAGCAAAAATATCAATTACCACTGGCTTATCAGATTTCGTAATTTCCTGCTCAAAATTTACATTCGTAATTTCAAGAGCCATAACAATCCTTTGTTTGAATTAATGATCAGATAAAAAATACTCTGCTTTACAGAGTAATAAAAAACAATCAATCAGGCAAAGAGTAATTAGTTATGGCTGCAACGAGAGATATTTCATGAGCTGCTTTTTTTGTCCCTCATCCAAGGGCGACTGCTCAACACTAATCCAACTTGTTGGTTCATATTTTTCAACTAAACGTGAAAAGCGATTGAGCCACATGCCATGATGATTTTGTAAAATATGATCAACCCAAGCCGCTTGATCAAGATTTTTTATTTTGGACAACAACAAAACCCCAAGATGCCGAATATTAATATCATTCTTGGTAAACCAGTCATGATGCTGCTTAAATTCAGTATTAAAAGTACTAACATACACGGGCTTTTCTGCAGTGCTCAGCCCTTTAAAAAAACCTTTATAAAACCAATCAACATGCAACGTAGCGGCATAACAAGACATCAAACAATTTGGAATTAAACTTTCGGCATAATTTTTTAAGTCTTTCCCAACGCTTTCTGCTCGCTGCTCTAAAAATGAAAAATAATCAGCCGCAGCTTTATTTTTCATCAGCTGGGCAACAATCTCGTGAGCATTAGTAGCAGCCCAAAAATTAGATTTATCTTTCTTAAATTCATTAAAAAGTTCGGGCGAAAAACCAAAAACATTTAAAAACATATCGCTCTTACGCCGGCCATACATTTCAAGATCTATCACCACACCAGATAGCGGCACGCCATTGGAAATAGCTGGATCTTCCCATTTCTCTACAAAAACCTGAAGCGGTTTTTTAACTTCATTGTCCCAAAAAGTTGAAGCTATTGGACTTGGGACATCGTCATAACGATTGTTATAAAGATCCCACGCAAACTGTTTTGGTAAATTTGGCGCATAAATATTGTCAGCAATTTCAAACCCCACCAAAATTTTTGGTAGCTGCTTACCTCGGCGCTTAGCAGCAGCACTCAATTTTTTAATAAAACGCGCCACCGAACTCATAAAAACTTTTTCTTTATCTTTGTACTTAGCAATAGGACTATAATAAATATTGGGGGTTAAGCTGATCCACAAGGCATTTAAGCCAGCATCAAAAATATGATTAATTAACTGTGTTTGTCTGACCGCACGATCCTTTTTGTCTTTTTTTATGTCCTTGGCGGCCATATCTTTATAATCTTTATCTTCAAAAATAGGCAACTCCATCCAGGCAATTTTTCTAAAATGTTTATCATACTTACTCGCTAAATCTACCGAAAGAAACGGGGGTAAAGCGCTCCTGTTGGCACTGCCATCATCAAGCGCTTTACCGGGGTTGGGGTTAGGAGATTTGTTGGTATCAAGAATAGTTTTAAGGTTGCCCATCATATCATTCATCGCCTCATGCATTTTTGAGCGAATACTATCTTTGACAGGACACATGCGAAAACTTTCGGTTATGCCAGAAAACGTTAACAACGTTTTTGATGTAACAACCACATGATTTTTAAAAAATGGATTGTTCCAGTATAAACCGTAGGGAAAAGCTTTCCGTACTGAGGCTGAATAATACTGCGCAGAACGAAAAGGCAAAACATTTAAACGTGCTTTTTGAGCACGAAGAAGTTGCTTAACTTGATCATTAAAAAAGCTTGCTCCACTATGCGCGCCACAGAGTGTTGTTTCGTAAAGCATGGTTCGAGATTCCAACGGAACCGATAAGAAACGATTGGTAAGGCCCAGAAAGGCACGCATTGATTGCGCTGCTTTATTGTTTTTATCGTGTGCCATCAAATCGGCACGAACATTGGTTCCTAATTGTTCAAAAATTGGCAAAAGCGCCATCACCGGTCCATTGGGTGATGCGACGGCCAATGGTGGCAAAACCAATCCGGTAAGCTTGCCTTCAAGCGACGCATACTGGTGCATGAGGTCCATAACTTTTTGCGCAACGGGCGACTTGTCGTGCATGCCCTTTAAAAATTCCATGCTAAAAATAAAAAAAATTCCATCAAAATCTTGATATGTTTGAAATAAATTTTCTTGGTCCATGAGCTGATCGATCGATACATAACTCACGTTAAAATCTGCCACTTGTGCCGCATTAATGAATGGCTGATAAAGCGCCTGCTCGCGATGAGCAGTATCGAATAATGCCAGTTGGCGAGCAGCACGCAACGAAGGGGTAGTAGCGTATGCCACCACGAAACATGCCAAGAATATTTTCAAGAACTTCATCAGATCTCCCCGTGCTTTTTACCAGCACCCAATTCCCCTTGCCTCTCTTTTTCCCAATAAAAACTTTCTTATTGAATATTTGCCTACCCTAATGCTATATATTTTATATTCAGATAATCAATATTTTTGA